>NZ_JBEZEK010000009.1:164543-164938 GCF_040648835.1 Micromonospora sp. NPDC049081
TGTTGAGGGTGGCGGCTTCGCCGGTTCGGTCGCCGACTTCCCGCCGGATGGGGAGGGCTTGGTGGTAGTGGTCGAGTGCCCGCTGCCGATCCCCCTGGTTGTTGTACACGCTGCCGATGTTGTTGAGGGTGGCGGCTTCGCCGGTTCGGTCGCCGACTTCCCGCCGGATGGGGAGGGCTTGGTGGTAGTGGTCGAGTGCCCGCTGCCGATCCCCCAGGTTGGCGTACACGCTGCCGATGTTGTTGAGGGTGACGGCTTCGCCGGCCCGGTCGCCGACTTCCCGCCGGATGGGGAGGGCTTGGTGGTAGTGGTCGAGTGCCCGCTGCCGATCCCCCAGGTTGGCGTACACGCTGCCGATGTTGTTGAGGGTGACGGCTTCGCCGGCCCGGTCGCCG
>NZ_JBEZEK010000009.1:165037-239302 GCF_040648835.1 Micromonospora sp. NPDC049081
GACTTCCCGCCGGATGGGGAGGGCTTGGTGGTAGTGGTCCAGGGCCCGCTGCCGATCCCCCAGGCTGGCGTACACGAGGCCGATGTTGTTGAGGGTGACGGCTTCGCCGGCCCGGTCGCCGACTTCCCGCCGGATGGGGAGGGCTTGGTGGTAGTGGTCCAGGGCCCGCTGCCGATCCCCCAGGCTGGCGTACACGAGGCCGATGTTGTTGAGGGCGGCGGCTTCGTTGCCCCGGTGGCCAGCCTGCCGGTACATGGTCAGGGCCTGCTGGTAGTCCTCCAGCGCTGGCCGGGGCCGACCGGTCGACGACCGCGCCCAACCACGGTCGTAGAAGGAGCCAGCGTCCGGGCCCAGGGTCAGGGTCGCGGTGGCCATGGCCTCGACGGCGGCGAACCGCGAGGTGCTCAGCCACGTCCGGCACACCCGGTTGCCGACGTCCCGGGCGATCTCCGGCTGTCGGCCGGCGACCGCGAGCCGATGCACCTCCACGCGTCGGGCGGTGGTGGTCGCCGCAGCAGGGTCGACAGGGCGTTCTCGATCCTCCATCGCCGGTCCACCTCGCTCTTCCTGCTACTCCCGTTGCCGAGGGTAGGACGGTGACACCACCGGCATGAGGGCAGTGGCGTCGGTCGCCGTTGTTCTTTCCCCGATGACCGGGGACGCGGTCGGTGAGTCGGGAAGCTGTCACCTGAGCCGGGTTCTCCGAGCGGCCCCGGGACGCGAACGAAACGTACAGTAGCCGCCAAGGTCCGTACCGTTGATCGTCCGGCTGGGCGGGCGGGGCGGTCCTGGGCCGGTGTGACCAGGCGTGTCGGGGAGGGTGCGGGCGATGGCGAACGCCACAGTGGAGGTTTCCGGGGCGCAGGCCGCGAGCTGGGCGGCAGAGCTGCGGGCTGCGCTGGTCGGTGCCGTGGGCCCCGACGGCAGCGTGTCGTCGGTGCAGGTGCAGCGTTCGGCCGAGATGGTGATCGCGGTGATCGGGCTGGTGTTCTCCGGGGTCGGTGCGGCCAAAACGATCACCGAGTGGTGGGGTGCCCGCCGCCGGGACGGCGCTGCGGTCACCGTGCTGCTGCCCGACGGCACCCGGATCGAGCTGGCCGAGGGCAGCCAGGCCCGGCTGGAGATCGCCATGCGGCAGGACGGCACCGGGCCGCGCTGACCTGGCCACCACCACGACGGGGACGGGCAGATGAGCACCTTCGACCTGGAGGTCTTCGCGCAGACCTCGAACCACTACGAACTCCGGCTGTCCGCCGACGGCCAGCCACCCCGGGTCCGCAGCCTGGACCGGGCTGCGGTCGACGAGCTGATCACCCTGGTCCGCCGCGACTACAGCACCGACGCCACCGCCCACAAGGTGTACGGCGCGACCCGGCTGGCCGAGCTGGGGACCCGGTTGGCGGACTTCCTGGACGGCGACGAGCGGTGGCTGACCCCGATGCTGGCCCATCCCGCCGGGGCGGTGCTGCGGATCACCGCCGAACAGCGGCTGCGGCACCTGCCATGGGAGTTGCTGGCCCGGGAGGGGGCGTTCCTGACGGTGGCCGGGCGGGCACCGCTGTTGCCGGTCCGGGCGGTCGGCACCCACGTGGCGTTGACGGGCCCGGTCGTGCCGGGTAACCGGCCGTTGCGGGTGCTGTTCATGGCGGCCTCACCCGAGGGTGTCGAGCCGGTGCTCAACTTCGAGGCCGAGGAGGCCGCGATCCTGGCCGCGACCCGACGCACCGGCACCGACCTGGTGGTGGAGGAGAGCGGCACCCTGGAGGGGTTGCGGTTCCTCAGCCGTGACTACGGGCCCGGTCACTTTGACGTGCTGCACCTGAGTGGGCACGCCACCACCGCCGGCGGGCAGCCGGTCTTCCTCCTGGAGGACGAGTTCGGCGCGTCCACCAGGGCGACGGCCGACCAACTCGCCGAGGCGATGCAGGGCCACTGGCCGAGGCTGGTGTTCGTCTCCGGTTGCCTGACCGCTGACGCCCCGGAAGGCGGGGTGTTCCCGTCGATGAGCGAGAGCCTGGTCGCCGCCGGTGCCCCTGCGGTACTGGGCTGGGCGCTGCCGGTCGGGGACGTCTCCGCCACCGACTTCGCCGCCGCGCTCTACCAGGCCCTGGCCGACGGCGGGTCGTTGGACCGGGCCATCGTCGAGGCACGCCGTCACCTGTTCCACGACAAGAAGAGCAGCTACTGGCATTTGCTACGGGTCTACGCCGACCGGTCCCCGCTGGCACCCATGGTTACCCCGCTGCACACCAAGGGCCGCAAGCGGTTGCAGGTGCGCGCCGCCGACCAGCAGTTCCTGGACCCGCAGACCCAACTGTCCCGGGTCGCGTCCCGCGCCGAGTTCGTCGGCCGACGGCGGGTCATCCAGCGCTGCCTACGCGTCCTGCGGCAACCCGCCGACACCCCCGGCGCGGCGCAGGGCCTGCTGCTGGCCGGCATGGGCGGGCTCGGCAAGAGCAGCCTCGCCTCCCGGCTCCTGGAACGCATGCCCACCCACCAGCGCGCCGTCTGGTACGGCCGGGTCGACGCCATCAAGTTCCGCGAGCTGATCGACAAGATCCGCTTCGACGATGTCGACCATAGGACCGAGGCCGCCAAACTCCTCGACAACGAGCAGCTCCCGCTTCCGGTTCGGCTGCGGTACCTGCTCGACGTCGACGGGCCGCTCGGCGACACACCCTGCCTGTTCGTGTTCGACGACTTCGAGACCGGCAACCTCGACACCCGCGACGACGGCAGCCGGGTGCTCGCCCCGGCGATGGCCGAGATCCTGCCCGCCCTGCTGGCCGCCATCCGCGACACCGGCAGCCAGAGCCGCGTCGTCATCACCAGCCGCTACCGCTTTCCCACCCCGGCCGGCACCACCCTCACCGTCGAGGCCCTAGAGACCCTGACCTCCGTCGAGCAGACCAAGAAGATCGCCAACCTGACCAACCTGCGCCCCGAATCCACCATCAACCCCACCATCCGCACCCGGGCGATCGAGGCCGCCGCCGGCAACCCCCGCCTGCTCGACTGGCTCAACCGGATCGTCGGCGACGCCACGCTCGACGTCGACGGCCTGCTCGCCGCCATCGAGGGCGAAGCCGACCGGTTCCGCCGGGAGACGGTCCTCGCCGACAACCTGCTCGACTCCCAACCCCTCGAACTGCGCCGGATGCTCGCGAGGATCAACGTCGTCGAACTACCGATCCCCGCCGCCACCGTCCACGCCCTGCACCAGCACCCCGACGCCGCCCGGCACCTCCAGCGGGCTGTCGAACTCGGCCTACTCGAAGAAGGCATCGACCCGGAGAAGCACGAGCCCCGCTACTTCGTCTCCAACGTCCTGCACCCCCTCGTCCGCCCTCTACTCACCGACGACGACTACACCGAGGCGTGCGCCGCCGCCGCCCGCTCCCTCTACCAACTCTGGGTCCCCGACTCCACCGCCGCCGATGGCCACTGACCCGCGAATCCTCGCCCGCTGGGTCGAGGTGCACCGGCTCGCGGTCGCCGGCCGACAGCCGGAGATCGCGCGGGATGTCGGTGACCGGGTGGGTCGGGTGTGGTTGAGTACCTCGCGGTTCGCCGCCGTCGAGGCGATGGCCACCGCGACCCTGACCCTCGGCCCGCACGCTGGTTCCTTCTACCAGCGTGGCTGGGCGCGGTCGTCGACCGGTCGGCCCCACCTGGCGTTGGAGGACTACCAGCAGGCCCTGAGCACGTACCAGCAGGCCGGTGACCGGGCCGGCGGAGCCGTCACCCTCACCAACATCGGTGGCGTGTACGACAGCCTGGGGGATCGGCAGCGGGCCCTCGATTACCTACACCAGGCTCTGCCCATCCTGCGGGAAGTCGGTGACCGGGGCGGCGAAGCCACCATCCTCAACAACATCGGCAACGTGTACGGCAGCCTGGGGGATTGGCAGCGGGCCCTCGGCTACTTCCACGAGGCCCTGCCCATCACGCGGGAGGTCGGTGACCGGGGCGGCGAAGCCGCCATCCTCAACAACATCGGTAGCCTGCACAACCGGTTGGGGGATCAGCAGCAGGCCCTCGGCTACTTCCGCCAGACCCTCCTCATCACGCGGGAGGTCGGTGACCGGGCCCTCGAAGCCACCACCCTCAACAACATCGGCCGGGTGTACGACAGCCTGGGGGATCGGCAGCGGGCCCTCGATCACCTACACCAGGCCCTGCCCATCCGGCGGGAGATCGGTGACCGGGCCGGCGAAGCCACCACCCTCAACAACATCGGCGGCGTGTACGACAGCCTGGGGGACTGGCCGCGGGCCCTCGACTTCTACCGCCAGACCCTCCTCATCGCGCGGGAGGTTGGTCAGCGGGCCGGCGAAGCCGCCACCCTCACCAACATGGGCAGTGTGCACAACCGGTTGGGGGATCGGCAGCGGGCCCTCGATCACCTACACCAGGCCCTCTCCATCATGCGGGAGGTCGGTGACCGGTTCGGCGAAGCAGCCGCCCTCAACAACATCGGCCGGGTGTACGACAACCTGGGGGACCGGCAGCGGGCCCTCGACCACTTCCACCACGCCCTGCCCATCCGGCGGGAGATCGGCGACCGGGCCGGCGAAGCCGTCACCCGGTTCAACATCGCCAGGATCCACCAGGTGAACGGTGACCTCGACCAGGCGATCCGGGAACTCGAACAGGTCGTCGACCTCGACCGGCAGGTCGACCACCCCGACCTCGAAGACGACACCGCCTTCCTCCAACAACTCCGCCGAGAACGCGCGCAGGAGCGCGGTGCCGAACCCCCTGCGGGACCGTGACGGCGGCGCCGCCGGCCGCTACAGCGAGGCGCGGGCGGAGAAGGCGATGCTGGCCAGCAGGAACCCGCCGTTGACCACCGTGAACGCCACGATCACCCAGAACACCAGTGCCGGCACGAGCATCAGCACCAGCCCCGCCACGAAGATCACCGCGCCGTAGTCGCGGACCAGCTTGACCAGGCGTACCGGCAGGGAGGTGGAGGTGACCATGCTGGCGGCGTTGGGGCCGGCCTGCATCACCGAGGTCACCAGGTTGACCATCCAGGTGCCGGCGAAGGTGGCGACCAGCCAGGTCGGCGTGGATGGGCGCTGCGCCACGGCGGTGGCCGACAACGCGGCGACCAGGGCGATCTGGGCGGCCACGTCGCAGAGCACGTCGACCCGGGCACCCGCCGCACTGCCCTGACCGGTCACCCGGGCGAGCTGCCCGTCGGCGCAGTCCAGGGCGTACGCCACCTGCCAGCCGACCAGCGCGACCAGCCCGGCCAGCCAGGCCGGGACGTCACCGGCGGCGACCCGGTCGGCGAGCGCCACCACGGTCACCGAGGCGGCCAGGCCGAGCACCAGGTTGGTGATGGTCAGCGCGGTCGGGCGCAGCCCGAGGCGCTGGGCGACCAGGGCGAAGACGGCACCCAGCCACTGGCTGACCGACTCGCTGAACAGGCCGCCGCCCCGGTTGACCCGGTGGAAGTCGGCAACGGTGGGGCGGGGTTCAGCCACTGTGGTCGCGGAGTGCACCGGCGTAGTCTGCCAGCCGCTCCCGCGTCTCGGTAACCGACATGGCCAGGTGCTCCAGGATGGTGTACCGGTCGGGGCGGGTGGCCGGGGCGAACTGCACCGCCTCGACGAACTGGTCGTCGCTCAGCCCCACGTCGGCGGGGAGCCGGGGCAGCCGGTGCCGGCCCAGGCAGGCCGCCATCTCGGCGAAACGCCGCTCGTCACCACGCAGGAACGTGCAGAACAGCGCGCCGAGGCCGGCCAGTTCGCCGTGCGACGAGGTGCCGGGGAAGAGGGCGTCGACGGCGTGCATGATCTCGTGGCAGCCGCCGCTGGCCGGTCGGCTGCTGCCGCAGACCGCCATCGCCAGGCCGCTGGAGATCAGCGCCTCGGCCAGCACCGTGACGAACGCGTCGTCGGTCATGTCGCCGGTGTGCGCGAGCACCGCCTCCGCGCCCATCCGGGCCAGCGACGCGGCCAGCCCGTCGACGGGTTCGCCGCGTACCTGGCGGGCCAGTTCCCAGTCGGCCAGGGCGCTGATGTTGCTGATCACGTCGCCGATGCCGGCCCGGTTGTGCCGGTCGGGGCCGGCGGCCACGAAGTCCAGGTCGACGATCACCGCGATCGGGATGTGCACCCCGTAGGAGCCCTTGATGCCGCCGGTGATCAGGCTGGCCACCGGGGAAGCGATGCCGTCGTTGGCGAGGCTCGTCGCCATGGTCACCATCGGCAGGCCGCGCCGGGTGGCCGCGTACTTCGCCACGTCGATGGTCTTACCGCCGCCGATGCCGACCACCGCGTCGTACGAGCGCTCGCGGAGCTTGCCGCCCAGCTCGTCGGCGGCGTCGAGGGTGCCGCCGGCCACCGTGAACACGTCCGCCGAACGCAGCGACGGCCGCAGCAGGTCGGCGATCTGCCCGCCCTGACCGGGGCCGACCACCACCGCCACGTCGCCCCCGGCGGAGATCCGCCCGTCGGCGAGGATCGTGGCCAGGTCGGCGACCGCGCCGCGCCGCACGTCGATGTGCAGCGGGGTCAGGATGGTACGGGCTAGTAGCGGCACGCGATCTCCCGCGCCCGGGTCAGGTCGTCGTGGTTGTCGACCTCGACCCAGGAGACGTCCCCGATCGGCGCGGCCCGCACCTCACCACCCCGGTCGGCGAACTCCTGGTAGCCGTCCTCGTAGTAGAGGTTCGGGTCCCGCCGCCAGGTCGCCTCCAGCGCGTCGGAGAGCGCCCCGGCCACCTGCGGCTCGATCAGCGTCGCGCCGATGTACTCCCCGTACGCCTCGCCCGGGTCCATCAGCTTGGTGATCCGGGTGAGCTGGCCGGCGGCGTCGAAGGTGGTCTTCATCTCCTCCTCGGCCAGCGCCTTCAGGGTGTCGACGGCGAGCAGGATGCCCGGCCCGCGCTCGGCGAGCAGGGTCTTCTCCACGCTCACCGGGTGCACGGTGTCCCCGTTGACCAGCAGCACACCCCGGGCGAAGTGCTCCCGGGCCAGCCACAGCGAGTAGGCGTTGTTCCACTCCTCGGCCTTGTCGTTGTGCACCAGGTCGAGGGTGACGCCGTACTTCTCCTCCAGCGCCGACTGCCGCTGCACGACCGCGTCGGCGGCGTAGCCGACCACGATCACGATCTCGGTGAGCCCCACCTCGGCCAGGTTGCGCAGCGCGATGTCCAGGATGGTGGTCTCACCGTCCACCGGCACCAACGCCTTGGGCAGGGTGTCGGTGTACGGGCGCAGTCGGCGTCCAGCACCGGCCGCGAGCACCATCCCGATCATGCGGGCCTCCCTCGTACGACTCCAGGTCACCGTGGAGGATAGCCCCGGGTGACCGGGCAGCCGCCGCCAACCGTGAGTTCAGCCGGGCCGGGCAGGGGTTCCAGGGCTGGCCGGGTGGGGGTTTCAGCCGGGCAGGGCGGCCAGGTCGGCGAGCACACCCAGCCGCTCGTCGGCGGTCAGCGTCGCGTACGGGCCGGCCGCCCGACGGTCCGTCTCCAGCTCGATGGCCCGCCGCTCCGGCCCGTCGGGCAGCTCCCCGACGCTGGCGGCGGTGTGCCCGGCGGCGGTCCACGCGGCGGCGTGCGCGTCCGCCCGGTGGTACCGCAGCGTGCCGAGGCGGTTGAGCAGCAACACCCCCGACGGGATGCCGTCCGGCTCGTACGGCGGGGCCATCGCGGCGAACGCCGGCCCGGGTTCGGCATCCGGCTCCCCGGCGAGCAGCACCGCGTACGCCAGCACCCGACCGCACGCCTCGACGAGCCGGTGCACCCGGTCGTCGTGCCCGGCCCACAGCTCCTCGGTCACCTCGGCGTGCACCTGGTACAGCTCGGTGAGGAAGTCGACGCCCCGCTCGGTGGCGGTGAAACCGCCGTCCGGCCGGCGGGCGATCATGCCGTGCGCGACCTGCTTGTCCAGCGCCCGCTGGCAGGTGGCCGGGTCCCGGTAGCGGTTGACCGCCGCGAAGCCGGCCCGGTCGACGGCACCCCCGGGTGCGGCGAGCCGGGTGCGGAACTCCACCAGGAAGCCGGTGGCGGCCGGGCCGCCGTACCGCTGGCTCAGTTCGGCGCCACCACCGTCGCGGCCGGCGAGCATCCCGGCCACGAACGCCCGCTCGACCGCCGGGGCGACCAGCCCGGTGAACCGGTGCGGTGCCAGCTCGACGCCATCGTCCACGGTCAACGCGCCGGCGCAGCGGGAGGGCTCGGTGGGCACACTTCGACAGTAGCGAGCGCCGGCCGACCGCGCCGATGTCCGGTCCCGTCCCGACCTGCACCGGAGTCGACCGGTTCGGCCCGGCCCCGGCCCGGACTCCCGGTGCATCCCGCTCCGGACTCCCGGTGCGCCGGCCACCGTCGGGAGGCCGCCGGGCTGGACCGCCGCCACCGCCGGGGCGGGCGGGACTGCCCGCATGTTGAACTTGGCGTGTATGCCGGCCGGAGCGGGCCGGGCAGGCCCTAGGCTCGTGCGCATGACCGCCGAGCAGCTGATCTCGTTTGCCCGTGGCGCGCCCTCGCTGGACATCGTGGATGTCGAGGGGCTCAAGGCCGCCGCCGTCCGTGCCTTCGACGCCGACCCCGCCGGGGTCACCGCCTACGGCACCTCCGTGGGTTACCCACCCTTGCGGAAGTGGATCGCCGAGAAGCACGGCGTCGAGGCGGATCAGGTGCTGGTCACCAACGGCTCGCTGCAGGCCGACGCGTTCCTCTTCGACCACCTGGTCCGGCGCGGGGACGCCGTGGTGGTGGAGCGGCCGACGTACGACCGGACGCTGCTCAACCTCCAGCGGATGGGCGGCGAGATCCACGGCGTGGGCATCGAGCCGGACGGCCTGGACACCGCCGAGCTGCGCAAGCTGCTGGAGTCCGGGGTACGCCCCCGGCTGGCCCACGTGATCCCGAACTACCAGAACCCGGCCGGCGTGACGCTGTCGCTGGACAAGCGCCGGGAGCTGCTCGACCTGGCCGCCGAGTACGGCTTCACGATCTTCGAGGACGACCCGTACGCCGACATCCGGTTCCGGGGCGAGCCGCTGCCGTCGATGCTGTCGATGGACACCCGGGGTGTGGTGGTGCACGCGTCGAGCTTCACCAAGACCGTCTGCCCCGGGGTGCGGGTCGGTTACCTGGTCGGGCCGGCGAGCCTGATCGCCGACATCGCCAAGTCGGCGACCAGCCTCTATATCTCGCCGGGCATGGTGGCGCAGTCGATCGTGCACCAGTTCTGCGTCTCGGGTGACATCCAGCGGTCCATCGCCACGGTGTCGTCGGCGCTGGGTGAGCGGGCCGGGGTGCTGGCCGAGTCGCTGCGCCGGCACCTGCCCGAGGTGACCTTCGTCGAGCCGGACGGCGGCTACTTCCTCTGGGTGGAGTTCCCCGACGACGTGGACGTGGACCGGTTGGCGCCGGCCGCCGCCGAGCGGGGCGTCGCCGTGGTCAAGGGCAGCGACTTCATGGTCGACGGTGGGCGGCACGCGTTGCGGTTGGCGTTCTCCGCGGTGACCGCGGACCGGATCGACGAGGGTGTGCGTCGGCTGGCGGACGCGGTGGCTGCCGTACGCGGCTGAAAATCTGTCGGGTTTCTGACAGAAGCGCGACCTGGGCCGGTCGAGGGCTCCCCTCGGCCGGCCCGACGCCCCACAATGCTGCGAGCGTCACTCACGTTTGGCTGGTGACCCGCTCAGGGCCCCTGCCACCGGCCGGCCGGGTGACGCCGCAGCTTTGCCCCCGCCCCCAACGGTGCCGGGTGGGTCGGGTCGCCCCTCACCCCCCTGGACGCGGCCCGACCCGCCCGGCACCACCCCCCACCTGCTCCCCGGCATCCGCCCCGCTCCCGGCCCGGCCTGGGTGACCAGGATCACGGCCACCCACCTGCCGCCGTCCGTCCCGCCGCAGGGGCCGCCGATCGTCCGAGGGCCGCCGGCCCGGCGGCGGCGTAGCCTGCAAGCCGCAGCACGCACACCGGGAGGGGGTACGCCATGACGGACCGGGCGGAACGGGAGCGGTCGACGACACTGCACGGCGGTCGGGTGCTGAACCCCCGCGCCTGGGTGTCCCCGGTCCGGGCGATGTCGCGCATCCTCAACGCCGACGGCTCCCCCCGCACCCCCGCGCCCACCGGCCCCGGCCGCAGCGGCGTGGTCGACTGCGGCCTCTACGTCGACGGCGAACGCCGCCCCGGCCAGTGGCGGTACGCCGAAGCGCTGGCCGCCGCCCGCGACGAGCGCGGCGGGTTCGTCTGGCTCGGCCTGCACGAACCGGAACTGGCCGAGATGACCGCCATCGCCGAGACGTACGGGCTGCACGAGCTGGCCGTCGAGGACGCCGTGAAGGCCCAGCAGCGGCCCAAGCTGGAGCGCTTCGGCGACGTCAGCTTCCTGGTGCTGCGGACCGCCCGCTACTGCGAGCACACCGAGCTGACCGAGACCTCCGAGGTGGTCGAGACCGGCCAGGTGATGCTCTTCATCGGCCCCAACTTCCTGATCAGCGTCCGGCACGGGGACGCCTGCCGGCTGTCGCCCGTCCGGGCCGACCTGGAGGCCAAGCGGGACCTGCTGCGGCACGGCCCGTGGGCGGTGGCGTACGCGATCACCGACCGGGTGGTGGACCTCTACCTGGAGGTGGCCGACCAGCTGGAAGACGACCTCGACGTGCTGGAGGCCGACGTCTTCGACCGGCAGAGCAGCGGGCGGATCCAGCGGATCTACCAGATGAAGCGGGAACTGGTCGAGTTCAAGCGGGCGGTGATCCCGCTGCAACGGCCGCTGCTGACGCTGACCGCCCAGGTCAACCGCGAGGTGCCGCAGGAGGTGCGCCGCTACTTCCGCGACGTGCAGGACCACCTCAGCCGCACCGTCGAACAGGTCAACTCCTACGACGACCTGCTCAACTCGATCCTCCAGGCCCGGCTGGCGCAGGTCACCGTCGACCAGAACAACGACATGCGCAAGATCGCCGCCTGGGCCGCCATCGCGGCGGTCTGGACCGCGTTCGCCGGCGTCTACGGCATGAACTTCGAGAACATGCCCGAGCTGAAATGGACGTACGGCTACCCGGGTGTGCTCGCGCTGATGCTCGCCATCTCGCTGGCGCTCTACCGGTGGTTCCGCCGCAACGGCTGGCTCTGACCGCCGCCCGGTCGTGGGCCGCGGTGGCGGCCGGTCAGTGGCCGGTGTGCCGCCCGGTCGGTGGGCCGGTGTGCCGCCCGCCCGGTGTGCCGCCCGCCCGGTGTGCCGCCCGCCCGGTGGGCCGGGGCGGCGGTGGGTCAGTGCGCCGGGGTGGCCGCCGGGGTCGCCGCCGCCATCAGCTCGGAGACGGTGACGAACTCGAAGCCCCGCCGCCGCAACCCGGTGATCATCGCGGCCAGCCCCCGGATCGCCACCAGCCGGTCCGCCGGCCCGGTGTCATGGGCGAGCAGGATCGTGCCCGGGTCACAGGACTCGACGATGTAGTCGACCAGGCCGTCCGGATTCTGGGTGAACCGGGATTCGAGCATCTGCCGGTTCCACAGGACCACCTGGTAGCCGAGGTCGTTGGCGGCCAGCAGGGTGCTGCCGGCCAGGTGCCCGTAGGGCGGGCGGAGCAGGGTGGGCTCCCGCCCCCAGAGCCGGGTCAGCTCGTTGTGCGCCCGACCGATCGCGGTGCACGCCTGCTCGTAGGTCATTTTCGCCAGGTCCTGGTGGGCCCAGGTGTGGTTGCCGATCTCGTGGCCGTCCAGCCGGTGCGCCACCAGCCGACCGTACTCACGGACGCGGCGGCCGACCATGAAGAACGTGGCCGGGGTGTCGGTCTGGGCGAGGATCGACAGCACCCGGGGGGTCCAGTTCGGGGCCGGACCGTCGTCGAAGGTGAGCGCGATCAACCGCCTGGTGGTGTCCACGCTCCACACCACGTCGACCCGGGACGACCGGGGCGGGGTACGCCGGTCGGCGTGCACGCTGGCCGCGTACCCGCCGTAGACGGGCAGCTTGCTGTCGGCGGTGGCCTCGGCGTAGCCGAACTCACCGGTCAGCGCCACACCCGCACCGGCCAGCGCGGCGGCGGTGCCGGAGAGCACCCGCCGCCGGGACAGCGCCCGGTCACGCCCGGCCGGGGACTCCTCCGGACGCTCGGCGGACTGGTCCCAGGGCCCCGTCGAGGGGGCGCCGTTCGGCTCCGGAGCCGGGCGCTCCGGGTCGGTGGTCGACGACATACGAGCACTGTAGGAGCCGCAAGCCCGCCGGGTGGGCCCGTAACGGTCGGGGAGAACCCTGAAAAATCCTTACGTTCTCGTGGGGGCCGCCGCCCTGGGCAGGCCGGATGACGATGCCGGGCCGTACCGTGCCGAGGGCTCCGGGTGCCAGCGGCGCGTCCCGTGTCGGGCGACCCGGGACCCGACGGGGCCCGGAAGTCGGCTGCGGCGCGGGACGACCGGTCAGGTCGTCGCCGCGCCGCCGACGTGCTGCGGGGGATCAGCGCCGGGTACTGGACTGCGCTGCGTTCCGACCGGCGTCGAGCGCCTTGCCGAGGTCGTCGGCCGGCCGGCCGGAGACGTCGGTGGCACCCTCGGCGACCGAGGGGACCTTGTCGTTCGGGTGGATCACCGGCTTGCCGGCCGGGGCGCCGGCCACCGTGGAGCTGCCGACACCGGTGGACGGGGGCACCGGACCGGTGGTGGCGGGGTCGTCAGCCGACGGGGTCTCCACGACCAGGATGTCGACCTCGTCGCGGGGGGCGTCGATGCCGGCGGTGACCGAGCCGGCGGAGACACCGGCGGCGGGCGGCGTGACGGGGGCGGTGCCGATGCTGCGGGTCGGGTCGTACTCGGCCCACTCCTGCTGCTCGCGACGGCGACGCACGGCCATCGCGCCGGCCACCCCGGCCACCGTCCCGGCGACCAGCAGGCCGGCGAGCATGCCGCGCGACGTGCGCTTCCTCTTGCGGGCCTTCGGGCTCTTCGCCTTGATCTTCTTGCTCACCGCGGCCTGCTTCGCGGCGGCGGCCTTCCTGCCGGCCACCGCTTTACCGGCGGCCTCGGCCTGGGCGTTGCGCACGGCCAGGGCCACCGGGGCGAGGGCCGCGACCGTCGTGGCGAGGCCACTGGAAGCCCGGTCCCGCACCACGACAGCGGTCGGCGCGACCGCCCCCCGGGCCGCCTGGACCCGCGGGCCGACCGTGGCGCCGGCACCCTTCGCCGCGTGCGTGGCAGCCTGCCTCAGGTGACCGATGCCCTGGTGCAGCTCCACCTTTGCCAGCTGCCCCTGGGTCTTGCGTCGCCCGATTCCCAACACGGTCCCACCTCCTGGGAGTTGTTCCTTCGTCATCCTCCACCAACGGATGCCTCCGCACTGCCAGATGGGGCACATGGGAGGATCCGCATGGAACTGACCAACGAGTGAGGAGTACCCGTGGCCGAGGCTGTCTACGCCACCTTGCACACCAACGCTGGCCCGATCCGGCTGGAGCTCTTCGGTAATCACGCTCCGAAGACGGTTCGTAACTTCGTGGAACTGGCCGAGGGCAAAAAGGAATACACCGATCCCCGCACCGGTCAGCCGGGCAACGGGCCGTACTACGACGGCACCATCTCGCACCGGGTGATCAGCGGTTTCATGGTCCAGATGGGCGACCCGACCGGCACCGGCCGGGGCGGCCCGGGCTACACGTTCGCCGACGAGTTCCACCCGGAGCTGCGCTTCGACCGGCCCTACCTGCTGGCGATGGCGAACGCCGGGCCGGGCACCAACGGGTCGCAGTTCTTCATCACCGTCGGGGCGACCCCGCACCTGAACAACCGGCACACCATCTTCGGCCAGGTGGCCGACGAGCAGTCGGCGAAGGTGGTCGACTCGATCGCGAACACCCCGACCGGTCCGAGCGACCGGCCGTTGCAGGACGTGGTGATCGAGCGGGTCGAGATCGAGCGCACCGAGGCCTGACCGCACCGCGAGGTACCTTTGCACGCATGACTGAACGCTCCGGGCCGGCCGGCGACGCCACCGGTGGGCCGGTGCCGACCACCCCGGTCTGCTACCGCCACGCCGACCGGGAGACGTACCTCAGGTGCTCCCGCTGTGACCGGCCGATCTGTCCGGACTGCATGCGGGACGCCCCGGTCGGCCACCAGTGCCCGGAGTGCGTGAACGAGGGACGCCGCAGCGTACGGCCGGCGCGTACCGCCTTCGGTGGCGGTGCCGCCGGCCGTCGCGGCGTGGTCACCCGCGTCCTGATCGCCCTGAACGTGCTGGTGATGATCGTCTCGGTGCTCAGCGACCGGGGCGGTGACTCGATGATCGGCGGGTCCGGCTTCGGCGGCCTGCTCGGCGGCGGCACCCCGCTGACCCAGTGGGGCTCGGTGCTCAGCTACGCCTCGTACGTGCCGTTCGGGGAAGCGCACGGCGTCGCCTCCGGTGAGTGGTACCGCCTCGTCACCGCGATGTTCCTGCACTACGGCGTGGTGCACCTGCTGCTCAACATGTGGGCGCTCTGGGTGCTGGGGCGGGAGTTGGAGGCGCTGCTCGGGCCACTGCGCTTCCTCACCCTCTATCTGGTCGCCGGGCTCGGCGGCAACGTCGCGGCCTACCTGTTCAGCAGCCCCAACACCGCGTCGGCCGGTGCCTCGACGGCGATCTTCGGGCTGTTCGCGGCGATCTTCGTGCTGATGCGCCGGCTGGGTCGGGACACCTCGGCGATCCTGCCGATCCTGGTGATCAACCTGATCTTCACGTTCACCGTGCCGGGCATCTCCATCCCGGGCCACGTCGGCGGGCTGATCGTCGGGGCACTGATGGCGCTCGTGCTGGCGTACGCCCCCCGGATGCGGCGCTCGGTCTTCCAGGCGGCCGGTACGGCGGTGATCCTGGTGGCGCTGCTCGGCCTGGTGATCGTCCGCACCGTGCTGCTGCTCGGCTGAGCGGTGCCGGTGCCGGTGCCGCCGCGCGCCGGTCAGGGGCGGGCGGCCCGGACCGCCTCCGCCACCTCGGTCGGCCACGCACCCAGGTCGGCCCGGCCGAGCAGGTGCAGGGTCTCGCCCGCGTCGATCTCCAGCGTCTCCCCGGTCAACCCGAACCGGGTCCGCCGGTCCACGGTGACCGCCTCCACCACGCCCCACGGCAGGTGCCGCCGCCCGGCGTACCCCCGCACGACGGTGATCCCCTCGGCGTCGACCGCGAGGCGGACCGGGGCGAGCAGGTCGCGTACCGCCCAGGCGGCCAGGCCCACGGCGGCGGCGACGGCCAGTGCCAGCGGGACCGGGTCCCCGGCGGCGAGCAACAGCCCGAGGGCGACCAGCCCGACCGCACCGACCAGCTTCACCGCCGGGAGCGCCGGGGGGACCCGCCACTGGCGGGCCGGAGACGATGGTGGATGCACCGTCCCAGCATGCCAGCCCCACCCGCCCCCCCTGCGTCGCCCGCTCGCCCTGCGTCGCCCGCTCGCCCCGCGCCGCCCGCCCCGCTGCGTCGGGTCGGGTGCGCCGGGCAGGGCGGACCGGCGGTCGGGGACGTAGGATCGAGGCAGCCGAAGTTACCGGGGAGTAGTCATGAGCGACGCAGTCATCGTCGGTGCGGTCCGTACCCCGGTCGGGCGGCGCAAGGGTGGCCTGGCCGAGGTGCACCCGGTCGACCTGTCGGCGCACGTGCTGCGCGCCCTCGCCGACCGCACCGGCATCGATCCCGGCCAGGTCGACGACGTGATCTGGGGCTGCGTGTCCCAGGTCGGCGAGCAGTCCTGGAACGTCGCCCGCAACGGCGTGCTCGCCGCCGGCTGGCCCGAGTCGGTGCCCGGCACCACCCTCGACCGGCAGTGCGGCTCCAGCCAGCAGGCCCTGCACTTCGCCGCCGCGACGGTGCTCTCCGGGCAGGCCGACCTGGTGGTGGCCGGCGGTGTCGAGTCGATGACCCGGGTGCCGATGGGGTCCAGCGTCGGCGACGGCATGCCGTTCAGCGACCAGCTCCGGGCCCGCTACCGGGGGGTCGAGGGCTTCGCCGACGACCAGCCGCTCCCGTTCAACCAGGGGGTCGGAGCCGAGCTGATCGCCGCCCGGTGGCGCTTCTCCCGCAGCCAGCTCGACGAGTTCGCGCTGGCCAGCCACGAGAAGGCCGCCGCCGCGCAGGACGCCGGGGTGTTCGACCCGGAGCTCGCCCCGGTGCCGCTGGCCGACGGCGGCACCTTCACCGCCGACGAGGGCATCCGCCGGGACACCTCCCTCGCGGTGCTCGGCGGGCTGAAGACCCCGTTCCGCGCCGACGGCGTGGTGACCGCCGGGTCCGCGTCGCAGATCTCCGACGGCGCGGCGGCGCTCGCCGTCACCACCAGCGACTGGGCCAGCCGGCACGGCCTGCGTCCGCTGGCCCGGGTACACACCGCCGTGGTCGCCGCCGACGACCCGGTCACCATGCTCACCGCCCCCATCCCGGCCACCGCGAAGGCGCTGCGCCGCGCCGGCCTGGGCATCGAGGAGATCGGCGTGTACGAGGTGAACGAGGCGTTCGCCCCGGTGCCGCTGGCCTGGCTGGCCGAGACCGAGGCCGACCCGGAACGGCTCAACCCGCGCGGCGGGGCGATCGCGCTGGGTCACCCGCTCGGGGCGTCCGGCGCCCGGATCATGACGACGTTGCTCCAGCACATGCGGGACAACGACATCCGCTACGGCCTACAGACCATGTGCGAGGGCGGCGGCATGGCCAACGCCACCATCCTCGAACTGCTCTGACACCGCCCGCCCGCGATCCCGGGTCGCTCCGGCCACCGCCCGACCAGCGGGCCAGCCCGGCGGAAAATGGCAGGTGCCGGGGTGGGGTGGTGGCCTACTCTGCGCGGCGTGACGACCATTCCCGTAGCCGCCGGTTGGGCCGATCCGCAGTGGCGGTCCGCCGCCCTCGACTGGGTCACCGGGCACCTGGACCGGCACGGTCGCCGGGTCACCGGCCCGGTGCAGGCCCGGCTGCGCCCCTGGTCGTCGGTCTGGCAGGTGCCCACCGACGCCGGGTCGTACTGGTTCAAGGCGAACAATCCCGGCACGGCGTACGAGGCGGTGCTCCTGGCCGAGCTGGCCCGGCGTACCCCCGGTCGGGTGCTCGACCCGGTCGCGGTGGACCCGTCCCGGGGTTGGTCCCTGCTACCCGACGGCGGCCCCACCCTGCGTGAACTGGCCGAACCCGGGCCCGCCCGCTGGGTCGACGTGTTGGTGGCCTACGCCGAACTCCAGCGGGAGCTGGCCCCGGCGGCGGGCGAACTCGTCGCGCTCGGCGTACCCGACCAGCGTCCGGCGGCCATGCCGGGCCTCCTGGCCGACCTCCTCGACGACCGGGCCGCCCTGCTCCTCGGCCCCGGTGGCGAAGGTGGGGGCGGTGGCCTGGACGCGGCAACCCACGACCGGTTGCGGGCGCACCTGCCGCGCTTCGCCGAGGACTGCCGGCGACTCGCCGACAGCGGCATCCCGGCCAGTGTCCAGCACGACGACCTGCACGACGGGAACGTGTTCGCCGCCGCCGACGGCTACCGCTTCTTCGACTGGGGGGACGCCTCCGTCGCGCACCCGTTCGGCACCCTGCTGGTGACGTTGCGCTCGGCGGCACACACGTTCTCGCTGCCGGAGGGGGACCCGGTGCTGGTCCGGCTGCGGGACGCCTATCTGGAGCCGTGGACCGACCGGCACGACCGGGCGACCCTGCGGGAGGTCGCCGGCCTGGCCATGCGGGTGACCACGGTGAGTCGGGCGTTGTCCTGGCGGCGGGCCCTCGACACCACCGACCCGAGCCGCACCGAGTACGCCGACGCGGTGCCCGGGTGGCTCGGCGAGCTCTTCGCCCCGATGCCCGTCTGACCGGGTGTCGCATGCCCGTCTGACCGGGTGTCGGGTGCCCGTCTGACCGGGTGTCGGGCGGGCGGGAGGTCCGGAAGACACACCGGTGGTGCGACACGGGGGAGTGGAACTTCCAAAAGGTCGACAGTGACCCACATCACCCCTGGTCACGGCTCGTTGGCCAGGTATGGACGTCTTTTCGCGCACCTTCCTCCCGGCCGCCGCCGAGACCGGGCTGGCGGTCCAGACGGTGAGTCGGCACATGCCGGTCTTCCGGCAGTGCGTCGGCTCCGGCGACGCCACCATCCTGGTCGCCCGGTGCGCCCGCCCCGACCGGCCGGTCGACGGCGACTACCTCCTCCTGCTCACCCACCGCCGGCTGGTGGTCACCCAGCAGACCCGGGTGCTGCACCGGCTGCGCCTGCACCTGAACACCGAGCTGCGTGAGCTGAGCAACGTCACCTGGAGTCCCGATCCCCGGGCGCAGGCCGTCGAGTTGGCGGCCACCGCGATCGACGGGGTGCGGGAGCGGTTCGTCATCCGTACCCAGCACCCGAAGCAGGTGTGGCAGCTCGACACGCTGCTGCACCACGCGTTCCGCACCCGGCTGCGCAAGCCCGAGGAACGGGTCGTCGCCACCATCGGCGACGCGCCGGCCGTCGCACCGGCCCCGCTGCTGCGCCCGCTGCCGACCCGCTGACCGCATCCTTACCTGACCCGAACACCGGCCTACGTTTCGGTGGGTCCCGGGTCGGTCATCATGGGCCGGTGACCGCTGACGCCACCGGCCAACGTGGGCTCGTCCTCGTGGTGGAGGACGAACCGGCCATCGCCGACCTGGTCCGGCTCTATCTCAGCCGGGACGGGTTCGGCGTACACCTGGAACGGGACGGCACGGGCGGGTTGGCCGCCGCCCGACGGCTGCGCCCGGTGGCCTGCGTCCTCGACATCACCCTGCCGGGCCTGGCCGGCACCGAGGTCTGCCGGCGGCTGCGCGAGGCCGGCGACTGGACCCCGGTCCTCTTCCTCACCGCCCGCGACGACGAGGTCGACCGGATCGTCGGCCTGGAGCTGGGCGCGGACGACTACGTCACCAAACCGTTCAGCCCCCGGGAGTTGGTGGCCCGGGTCCGGGCGGTGCTGCGGCGCACCGCCGGCGCCCCGGACGGGCCGGACCGGCCCCGCACCGTCGGCCCGGTCACCCTCGACCCGGCCCGCCGCACGGTGCTCGCGGCCGGCTCCCCCGTCCAGCTCACCTCCACCGAGTTCGACCTGCTCGCCCACCTGATGGCCCGCCCCGGCCGGGTCTTCACCCGGGAGGAGCTGCTGGCCGGGGTCTGGGGTTACGCGGCGCACGCCGGCACCCGCACCGTCGACGTGCACGTCGCCCAGGTGCGGGCCAAGCTCGGCCCGGCCAGCGTGATCCGCACCCACCGGGGCGTCGGATACGCCGCCAATGGCTGAGCCCGCCCCCCGGCCGCCGACCACCCCGCCGCCGTCGGCCGCGCCGTCGGCCGCCGCGCCGTCGGCCGCCGCGCCGCCGGGCGGGGCTCGGCGGCGTCGCCGTCGGCCGCGCCGCCGGTTCACCCACACGCTGACCGCCCGCGCGGTCCTGGTCACCTGCGCGGTGTCGCTGGTGTCGGTGCTGGTCACCGCGCTGGTCGCGGTCCCCCTGGCGGTACGCGGGGTGGAACGCCGCGACCAGGCCGCGCTGGCCGCCCAGGCCCGTCTCGCCGCCGACGTCCTGCGGGTACGCCCCAGCCGGCAGCGCGACGCTGCCGGCGACCGGCTGATCCGCCAACTCCGGGAACAACAGATCGAGGTGTACGTCGTCCAGGGTGGGCTGGCCGACCGCCCCGGCCTGCCCCGGCAGGTGGTGAACCGGGTCTCCGGCGGTCGGGACGTCTCCGGTCGACGGTTCGTCAACGGCCAACGGACCCTCGTCGAGGGGCGGGCACTGCCCGGCGGTGAGGGTGTGGTGCTGACCCGGGCCACCCCGCAGGGGCCGTGGCGGCAGGTGCTGCGCGCCCTCTGGCTGCCGCTGCTCGCCGGGCTCACCGCCGGGGCGGCGGCCGGGCTGCTGCTCGCCCGCCGGCTGGCCCGCCCGATCCGGCACGCCGCCACCGCCGCCGCCCGGTTGCGCGCCGGTGACCGGGCCGTCCGGGTGCCCGTCGAACCCCCCGACGAGGTCGCCGACCTGGCGTACGCGTTGAACGGGCTGGCCGCCGCGCTGGCCACCAGCGAGGGCCGGCAGCGGGAGTTCCTGCTGTCCGTCTCGCACGAGCTGCGTACCCCGTTGACCGCGATCCGGGGGTGGGCGGAGGCGCTCGCCGACGGGGTGATCGGCGCGGACGAGGCCGCCGCCACCGGCCGGACCATGCTCACCGAGGCCCAGCACCTGGACCGGCTGGTCGCCGACCTGTTGGCGCTGGCCCGGCTGGAGGCGGTGGACTTCCCGTTGGAACCGGTGCCGGTCGACCTCACCCGGCTGGCCGCCGACGCCGAACGCACCTGGTCGGAGCGGTGCGCGGCCGTCGGGGTGCCGTTCCGGCTGGAGACGCCGGGCACGGCGGTGCCCGCGTACACCGATCCGGGGCGGATCCGGCAGGTGGTGGACGGGTTGTTGGAGAACGCGCTGCGGGTCGTACCGCCGGGGGCGCCGGTGGTGCTCGCGGTCCGGGCGGCCGGTGCCGGCCCGACCGCCGGTGGGCTGGTCGAGGTCCGTGACGGCGGGCCCGGCTTCACCGACGACGACCTGGCGGTGGCCTTCGAGCGGGGGGCGTTGCACCAGCGCTACCGGGGGGTCCGCAAGGTCGGCAGCGGGTTGGGGCTGGCGTTGGCCGCCGGGCTGGTCCGCCGGCTCGGCGGGGAGATCGTCGCCGGGCACGCCACCGAGGGCGGTGCCGCGTTCACCGTCCGGCTCCCCGCCCATCCTTACCCGACCCGAACATCGGTCTGACCCCGCGCCCATCGGGTTCCGCGACGCTGGTGGCACCACGGACCAGAGGGAGAGTCATGGCACATCGGGGAATCGCCGTCACCGCCACGTCGCTGCTCGCGGCGCTCACGCTCGGCGTCGCCGGCTGCGGTACGGCCCAGGTCGCGCAGGACGGCACGAAGGCCGCCGTCGTCGAGGTGGCCGCCGCGCTGGGCGTCGAGGGGCAGGCGTTGGCCGCGCTGGGCCTCGACCCGGTCGAGTTGGACCTGCTCGCCGCGCCCGCCGCGTCGACCACCCCGTCCCCGCAGGCCGGGGCGAAGGGCAAGCGGAGCGAGCGGGTGAAGGAGCTGCGGCAGCGCCGGCAGGCCCGGGTGCAGCTGGGCCGCAACGGCCTGCACGGTGAGGCGGTGGTGCAGACCAAGGACGGCACGAAGACCGTCGTCGTGCAGCGCGGCGAGGTCACCGCGATCGACGGCGACTCGGTGACGGTGAAGTCCACCGACGGCTTCACCCTCACCTGGAAGCTGGGCGAGCAGCTCCGGGTGGTCGAGCGGCGCACCACCATCAAGGCCAACGACGTCAAGGTGGGTACGAAGGTCAACGTGGCGGGGGCCAGGGACGGCGACGCCAGCGTGGCCCGGCTGATCGTGGTGCCGGTCAAGCAGAAGTGACCCGTGGGGGACGGTCGGGCCGGCGTGGGCCACCACGCCGGCCCGACGTCCCGCCGACCGGTTCAGCCGGCCGGCGCTGCCGGCGGTCGGATCGCGCTCAGCGCGGCGGGGGCAGCGCGTAGCCGACGTGGTCGCGGAACTCGATCGTCCAACCCGCCGGGACCAGCCGGGCGCACTCCGTGCGGGGGCCGGTGCAGACGATCGCGTCGACCGAGGTGGGGTCGGCCGGCGGCCGGTCCGGCAGCACCGACTGCAACG
Source organism: Micromonospora sp. NPDC049081 (assembly GCF_040648835.1). Classification (NCBI taxonomy): domain Bacteria; kingdom Bacillati; phylum Actinomycetota; class Actinomycetes; order Micromonosporales; family Micromonosporaceae; genus Micromonospora; species Micromonospora sp. NPDC049081. The sequence goes on from NZ_JBEZEK010000009.1 coordinate 186,679, forward strand.
CCACCAGCTCGGGCGAGCGGCCGTCGTCGCCGCGCAGCAGCAACCACCAGGGGTACTCCCAGTTGTCGTTCTGCTGCACCAGGCCGATCCGTCGGGCGTCACTCGCCCGCACCGCCGAGGCGGCCCACCGGAACTCGTCGGCCCACTGTGGCCGGCGCAGGAACCGGGTGTCCCACTCCGAGGTGGTGAAGACCGAGCCGGCACCGACCAGCCGGCGCGGGAAGCCGTACGACAGGGCCAGCACGCCGGCCAACGCGGAGGTGGCCAGCACGGTCACCACCAGCCCGGCGGCCACCGACCGTCGTCCCGCCCCGGGCCGCCGCCGCAGCACCGCGTCCACCCAGAGCCCGGCCAGCGGTACGGCCAGCACCAGCGCGTACAGCAGCAGCCGGTTCCCCCACGGCTGCCACTTGATCATCGCGGTGTGCAGAACCACCGCGAGCACCACCACGGCCGCGTACGCCCGCAGTGTCCCCGGTCGGCCGGGGCTGACCCGGCGGGGGCGGGCCAGCGCGAAGAGCGCCCCGAGCAGCGCCAGCGACCCGGCCAGCGGGAAGGCCACCCGGTCCTCGTCGGGATACCAGGAGGGCACCGGGAAGACCTCCCGGCCGAAGGTGATGGCCCGGTCCTGCGGGTCGACACCGATGGCGCGGGAGCCGGCCGTGATCGCCCCGGCGGTGCCGGCGCGCAGCGGGGCGAGCGGGGTGTCGAACGCGGTGTGCCCGATCCGCAGCGCGTTGACCAGCACGGACGCCGGATCGTGCCGTTCCATGGGGATGGACTCGCGCAGTCGTGGCGGCCCCAACGGGTGGCCGAACTCGGCGGTCTCCCGGGCCAGGAACGGCCCCACCACGGTCGCCGCTACCAGCAGCACCAGCAGCGAACCGCCCACCGTCCGGGCCACCTGCCGGGTCCCGGTGGGTGCCGGCCGGTCGGCCGCCCGGGTCGCCGGATCCGACCCGACACCGTCGACCGCCCGGCCGGTCCGGTCGGTGCCGCCCCCGGCGGAGTGACCGGTGCCGCCTCCGGCGAGGCGGAGCTGGGCCAGCCCCCAGAGCAGCAGCAGGGGACCGACGGCGATCAGCCCGCTGGTCTTGGTCAGCGCGGTCAGGCCGGTGGCCGCGCCCAGCGCCAGCGCGGCGGTCAGGTCGACCCGGCGGCGCAGGCCGTCCAGCACCAGGGTGGCGGCGCAGGCGGCCCAGGCGGCGGCCACCAGGTCGGTCTGGGTGCTGGTCGCCTGGAGGGCCACCATCGGCGTGGTGGCGAGCAGGAACGCGGTGAGTAGTTGGGCCCGCCGACCGCCGCCGAGCTGGGCGGTGATCCGGGTGGCCGCCAGCAGGCAGCCGATCCCGGCGGCCCACTGCACCAGGTTGTGCAGGGCGTCCCCGCCGGTGAACAGGCGCAGGTGCAGCAGCAGGTACTCCGCGCCGGGCGGGATGGTCACCTGCCGGTGGATGGCGGTGGGCCAGAACTCCAGGCTGCCCTGGGCCACCCAGCGCTCCACCTTCGGCAGGTGGTAGGTCTGCGAGTCGAAGTTGTTGGGCTCGGCCAGCAGCGCCACCACCAGCTCGATCGACACCATCGCGAGCACCCCGCCGGCGAGTAGCCGCTCGCCCCGGGTGGCCGTACGCCGCAGGTGGGTCAGTCGGCCCGCCCAGTCGGACAGCACCGCCGCGACGCCGCGCCCGGCGGTGCTCGGCAGTTCCGCGCGGGTGCTGCCGGCGGCCGGGTCCCCGGGGAGGTCGTCCGCCCCCGGCCCGTCCCCGCCCGGGCCCTGTGCCGTCGGGCCGCCCACTGCCGAGCCGACCAGCACCGCCCGGCGGGTCCGGGCGGCGGTGGTGCCGGGCCGGCCGGCATCCCGCCCGGACCGTCGGTGGGTCGCCGCAGCGACCGCCACCCCGGCGACGAAGAGCAGCCAGGCCAGGGCGAAGGCGGGCAGGGTGAGCGCGTCGAGGGCGCCGAGCACCTCCACGGTCAGCACGGCGAAGACGCCGGTGAGCAGGGCGGCCCGGACGACGCCGAGGCGGTGCGGGGCGACAACCCCGGCGGCCCGGGGCCGCAGCAGAGCGGAGAGCACCACGAGCGAGGCGACGGGGGCCGCCACGAGCATCCAGCCGGCTGCCGACATGGGCGGAAGTAAACACCATTGCGCTGAAAGACCGGGTGCCGGCCGGTACGGTGGCCACGGATGACGGAAACCCGCCGCTGCGGTGGCGACCCTCGCGGGGCCGATCTGCCAGGCTAGGCTAGGCCCGACTCACTGTCGCCACCGTGGAGATTCCCGTGAAGCTCTCGATCCTCATGCCGGTCTACAACGAGGAAGAACGCATCGCGGATGCCCTCAAGCAGGCATTGGCGGTCGATTATCCGTGCGAGATCGAGCTGGTCGTGGTCGACGACGGCAGCCGGGACGGCACCGGGGAGATCCTCGGCCGGGCGGACGACGCGCGGCTGCGGGTGATCACCCACTCCCGTAACGCGGGCAAGGGCGCGGCGATCAAGACGGCCGTGGACAGCGCCGAGGGTGAGTACATGGTCATCCTCGACGCCGATCTGGAGTACGACCCGCAGGACATCCCCCGGCTGCTCGCCCCGGTGCTCGACGGGCGGGCCACCGTGGTCTACGGCAACCGCACCTTCGGCAGTCACAGCGCCTACAGCTTCTGGTACGTGATGGGCAACAAGGGCGTCACGATGGCGGCGAACGTCCTGTTCAACTCCTACATCGGCGACCTGGAGACCTGTTTCAAGCTGATGCCGGTCGAGTTGTACCGGTCGCTGGGCATCCGGTCCCGGGGGTTCGGGATGGAGGCGGAGGTGACCGGCAAGCTCCTGCGCCGTCGCATCCGCCCGTACGAGGTCCCGATCAGCTACCGGGCGCGCGGGCGCGAGGAGGGCAAGAAGATCACCTGGAAGGACGGCGTCGAGGCGATCTGGATCCTCGGCCGGGAACGGACCCGTTCCCGGCCGTCGCGCGCATCCCGCTGAGCGCGACGGCCGGGCCCGCCGTGGCCTCCGGTCGGGGTGTCGGAGACCGCCCGGTCGTCAGGAAGGGCCGGTGTGCTGGCCCGCCGCCAGGAAGTCGCCGATCGCCCGGCGCAGCCCGGCCGGGTCGAGGCCGTGCCACCGGTCGTGATCCTCGGCGGTGCCGTAGCGCCGCAGCTCCGCCCGGCCCACGCCGAGGCTGAGCAGCCGGTGCGGCCGGTCCGCCAACGCCTCGGCCACCAGCCGCGTCGAGGTGCCGGCCAGGTAGGGCTCCACCACGATCACCTCGCCGCCGGCCAGCGCCCGTAGCCCGGTCACGTCGAACGGCCGGGGCCGGTGCGTGTAGGCGACCGTCACCGGTAGCCCGGCCACCGCGGCGAGCGCGGCGTCGAGCACCGGACCGACCGCCACCAGCAGCGCCGCGCCCGGCCCGGCGTCACGCACCACCTGCAACCCACCCGCCTGCGGGTACGCCCGCGTGTTGCTGCGCAGCGACAGCCGCAGGTAGGTCGAGTGCTGCCCGCAGACCGCGTCGCGCAGCAGGTCGGGGACCTCGTCGGGGTGGCCGGGCACGTGCACGGTCCAGCCGTCGAGGGTGTCGATCAGGGCGACGTCGGCCGGGGCGAGGTGGGTCCGGCCGGCCTCCGCCCGGTCGTAGGACGCGCCGATGCTGACCCGCACCGACCCCCTGGTGGTCGAGGTCCAGCTTGATCTGCTCGTACGCCCGCTCGACGAGGAACGGGGCGTAGCTGTGCACGATCGGGCGCTGCCCGGTGAGGGCGAGCCCGCCGGCCACCCCGATCATCAACTGTTCCCGGATGCCCACGTTGACCACCCGGTCCGGATACCGTCGGCCCGCCTCGGTGAAGGCGTCGGCGGAGATGTCGGCCAGCACGATCGTGGTCCGGGGGTCGTCGAGGAACCGGGTGGCGCTGGCGACGAAGGTGTCCCGCATGGTCATGACCGGCTCCCCGGGGTCGGTCCGTCGACCGCGACGACGACGTGGGGGCGGTGGCCGTCGTGGCCGGTGAGGGCGGCGTGCAGGGCGTCGTGGTCGTGCCCGTCGACGGTGGCGGCGGTCCAGCCGTTGACGGTGAACCGGGTGGCCACCCCGCCCGGCCAGCCGTGACTGGCCGACGCGTTGTCGACCACGATCGCGGTGAGCCCGGCCAGGCCGGTCGCCCCGGCGTACGCGATCGCCTCGTGGTTGGAGCCCTCGTCGAGTTCGGCGTCGCCGAGTAGGACGTACACCCGGGGGGTGGTGCGGCCCTGGGCGCGTAGGCCGAGCGCGGTGCCGACGCCCAGTCCGAGGCCGTGGCCGAGGGAGCCGGAGCCGATCTCGACGCCGGGGACGAGGGTGCGGTCGGGGTGGCCGCCGAGGCGGCTGTCGGGCCCGCCCGCGTCGTCGAGCCAGTCGACGGGGATGAACCCCTTGGCGGCGAGTACGGCGTAGTAGCCGGCCACGGCGTGCCCCTTGGAAAGCAGGAAGCGGTCCCGGTCCGGGTCGTCGACGGTGGCCGGGGTGACCCGCAGGACCCGGTCGTAGAGCACCCAGTGCACGTCGACGGTGGAGTACACGTTGTCGTCGTAGGCGTTGCCGGCGCGGATGCGTTCCAGCGGCGCGACGACCGGGGCGGGGAGGGTGCGGCCCCACGGGCGGGTTGCGGTCGGTGTGGTCATGTGGCTAGCGTGCAACCTGAAGTTGACTTCAACTCAAGGGCCGTGATGCACGAGTCACTCACCATCGGGCAGCTCTCCGCGCGCAGCGGGGTGGCCCAGTCGGCGCTGCGCTACTACGAACGCCTCGGGCTGATCAACGCCGACCGCACCGGCGGCAACCAGCGTCGGTACGCCCGCACCGAGCTGCGCCGGGTGGCGTTCATCCGGATCTCCCAGCAGGTCGGCATCTCGCTGGAGGAGATCCGGACCGCGCTGGACTCGCTGCCCTCGTCCCGCGCCCCCAGCCCGGACGACTGGGCCGCCCTCTCCCGCACCTGGCGGGAACGGCTGGACGAACGGATCAAACTGCTCGGCAAGCTCCGCGACGACCTGGACGGCTGCATCGGCTGCGGTTGCCTGTCGTTGCAGCGCTGCACCCTCTACAACCCGGGCGACACGCTGGCCGGCGAGGGCCCCGGCGCCCGCCTGGTGCTGCCCCGCCGCGACGGCCCACCTCCGCCGGCCTGAACGCTCCCCGGGCTCTGGGCTGCGCTGCCGGCCTGCTCACCGCCGAGCCGACCGACCAGCCGTAACCCCCGTACCCCCGCCTGGCGTGGGCCGTGCCGCCGGCACCTGGTCCGGGGCCGTGCGGCGCTCCTGCCGCCGTGGTCCGGCCGGGCCGTCACCCGGTGGTGAGCAGCACCTTGCCCACGTGGTCGCCCGACTCGACCAGCCGGTGCGCCTGCGCGGCGTCGCGCATCGGCAGCCGCCGGTCCACGATCGGTCGGACCGCGCCGGACTCCACCAGCGGCCACACCTGCTCCCGGACACCCCGGACGATGTCCGCCTTGTCGGCCAGCGGACGGGACCGCAGCGCGGTGGCCGCCACCGACGCCCGCTTCGCCAGCAGCGCGCCCAGGTCCAGTTCCGCCTTGCGCCCGCCCTGCATGCCGATCACCACCAGCCGGCCGCCGTCGGCCAGCGCCGCCACGTTCCGGCCCAGGTAGGAGGCACCCATGATGTCGAGGATCACGTCCGCGCCCCGCCCGTCGGTGACCCGCCGGACCTCCTCCACGAAATCCTGCTCCCGGTAGTCGACGGTGTGCGCGGCACCCAACTCCCGCAACCGGTCGTGCTTGGTCGACCGGGCGGTGGCCACCACGGTCGCGCCCAGCGCCGCGCCGAACTGCACCGCGAACGTGCCGATCCCGCTCCCGCCGCCGTGCACCAGCAGCGTCTCGCCCCTGCCGAGGTGGGCCACCCGGACCAGGTTCGACCAGACCGTACAGGCCACCTCGGGCAGCGCGGCGGCGTCGACCGGGTCGACGCCGGCCGGCACCGGCAGCAGCTGCCCGGCCGGCACGGCCACCCGTTCGGCGTACCCGCCGCCGGCCAGCAGCGCGCACACCGGCTGACCCACCGCCCAGCCGGTCACCCCCGCACCGAGCGCGCCGACAACCCCCGAACACTCCAATCCGGGGTACGCGGGCGCACCCGGCGGCGGTGGATACTGCCCCTGTCGCTGCAGCAGGTCGGCCCGGTTCACCGCGCTGGCGGTCACCTCGACGACCACCTCACCCGCACCGGGCTCCGGGTCGGGCACCTCCGCCCAGACGAGCGCGTCGGGTCCACCGGGTTCCGGGATCGTGATCGCGTGCATGGCCCAGTCTTACCCGATCCGGGCCGCAGTCTTACCCGATCCGGGACGGGAACCACGCCTGTCTGTCGACAAGCGCCATGTGGGCAGGTCCGGCCGGCAATATCCACCGGCCGTCGTCCCGGGCGGGCCACCGCTCGCCCAGGACGGCCGGAAATTCGGCCACAGTGGACCGACCGGGTGAGGTCACGCTGGTCATGCCATGGATCAAGGACCCCTTTCCGGTACGCCGGACCGCGCCCGACGGTGGTGGGCCGGCTCGTCCGGACGCGGTTCGTGGCAGACTAGGCACAGGCCGCGCACCCCCGGGTGGCGGTTCGGGAGGGTTCGCCTAGTGGCCGATGGCGCTGGTCTTGAAAACCGGTAAGGCAGCGATGTCTTCGTGGGTTCGAATCCCACACCCTCCGCGTCCAGAGCGGCAGCAACGCACCCTCACCAGTGTTGACCCTGCCAGGTGGCGTCTCGCCGTGTGCGCCGTCCATGCGTGCCCGTCCTTCAGCCGCTCATGGAGCCTGCTCGAACGGCGCGGGCACGTCCTCGGCTGACCTTTCGTGTCACCAGAGGTCGCGTAGCGTCACCGGAGTGCTTCTCGGAGCGCGTGCCGCTTCCTGCCGGTCGGCAGGAAGCGGCAATGAGGGGGGTCAGCAGGCCACAAGATGGCGGACAGCTTCCTGCGCCTTCTTGAAGTTCTCTTTCCTGCCGGGCGGAAGTCCTCCATCGATCGCAAGCTGAAGGGCCGCCGTTACATCCTCGATCAGCGATCGAAGAATCTGGCCGTGCTTCGCGTTGGGCGGAATGCTCCACTCGCGCTCGAAGATGAGCCGGTAGTAGTCGGCGACGCCGACAGTCACCCAGCGCTGCCTTGCCGATTGGTAGACAATTCCGTCCAGCAGGCCGGGACCCTCGTCGTCGCCGAGGGCCTCCTGATCTCCGTCTGACAGCGGAACATAAAGCCAGAGGGAGATGTCCCCGGTGTAGCCAAGTGTGCGCCAGAACAGATGAGCCTGGCCGCCCGTTCTGAATATGCCGAGGGTGGGTACGCCGTTGTAGCGATCGAATATCTCGACCTCCTCCACCGAGGTGACCGGTGCCCACGCTAGATTGCCCAACTTTGGGAGAACCGACTTACTCACGAGTATCACCTCCCGTGGACTCAGTGAAGCACTTGTCGAAGCTCATCGCCATACCGTCATCCCACTCGGTAGGCCCATATGGCCCAGACGGTGGGAAGACCGAGACATGGAGGGGATTCCCCCGGGTGGGTGAGTGGACGACTTCGAAGCCAGCTTGACGCAGCGCGCCGACGGTGGTGTACCGAGCCTTGGCCCAAGGTGGTGCAGCTTTTGTGACGAGGAGCGCCACCGCCATCTTGGACTGCCTGCCGATGATCAATGACATCTCGGTCTCACCGATGTCTACCCGCAGGAAGTTGCGGAAATCCTCTCCTTCCTCTCCGTACTGAGTGAGTTCGACGCCGTCTCGCAGGTACTGGACCTCGGCTGCGCTGCCTTTTCCACGGGGCACTCAGGGTCCGCCTTTGGTAACTTCATCGAGCAGGGGTTGCATGAAGTTACCGAAAGTGCACCGGTAGTAGTGTCGGAAGTCCGACACTTGGGGCTGCAGGGTGCCAGTTACCCTCCTTCTTGCTATCAAGGTGCAACCTAGCGGTTCTATCGCTTTTAAGTAGTGAATCAGACAAAATGCCCGCAGTGGTGTGATGCGGGGCTCTGCGCTGACACCGCCGTACCGCCACCGTCGACGGCCTTCGCGCCAACCTGGGTACGGTCGGCCCGGCTATTGGCGGCCAGTGGTCGACAAGATGGGGGCGATCGGTCCCGACAGGGTCGAGTGGATTACGGATCGCTTCCCGCTTCCAGCCATTCCTGCCCGACGAGTCTGTCGGGCAGGACCTTTTCGCGTTTTGCGCACGGCGCGTCCGAGTCGATCAGCGCACGTATCGAGCCGCTGCGCCGTCGAGTCGAACGGGGAATCGTATGACGAACTGCGCCAGCTCGGTCGAACACCAGCGATGTGTGGCGGCGGAAGAGTCATTCTTGCTCCGGCGCGACTGCGCTTTTTCGCTGGCCGGATGTGTACAGCTTGTTCTACGGCCGGATGTGTGCAGCTTGTTGTCTGGCCGGATTGTGCAGCACCAGGAGCCCGCAGATGAGGGCTCGGGGTGGCAGGACACACACAGGCGGGCGTGGCGTGCGCACCTGCACTCCGGCGGGCCGGTGAATCAGGCAACGACGCTGGTTGACGCACGTCAGTACCTCCCATTCCGGGAGACCTTCCCCGATGGCCGCCAGCACGACGGGTCACGTCCGTCCCGCGTGGCGGCTGACGGTGCTGGACGGGTGCCCGCACGTCAGCAGTCAGGGGACGGGGCTGAGGTGGGCGGCGAGGATGCGCCAGCCGTACCCGTCGTCGTACGCCCAGGTGCGGGTGTAGCGCAACCGCGCCGCGAACGGCTCACCCGCGAAGGTGCCGCTGACCCGCCCCCGGAAGAACGTCACCCCGGTCGTCCCGGCGACGAGCAGCTCCAACTCCTCCTCCACCAGCTCGTCGAGCACCGAACTGCCACTGCGGTGCGCGGCCAGGTCGTCGGACTTGCCGAAGGTGCGACCGTCCGGCCCGACGGCGATCAGGCGGTCGTCGAGCAGGGCGTCGAGCGCGGCCACGTCGCCGGTCAGCTGGGCGGCCTGGAGGCGGCGCTCCGCCTCCAACAGTTCCGCCTCACGTTCGGTGTCCCGCATGTGCCCTCCCGGTCGTCGACCGGCCCGTCGGCCGCGTCCCCTCATTCTGGCGGCCCGACGGTGCGCGGTGCTTCCGGTTCGTCGTCCCCGCCCGGCGGGGTAAGAAGGGGCAGAGGAAAACGCGCACACCGGAAGGACCTTCCCGATGACCCTGGAACGACCGATCGCCCCGGACCCGTACGAGCTGCTGCCGACCGTGTCGTCGTTCGACCTGACCAGTGACGACGTGCACAACGGCGAGCCGATGGACGCCCGGTACGCGCACGGCAGCACCGGTGGCGAGAACGTCTCCCCGCAGCTGACCTGGTCGGGCTTCCCCGCCGGTACGAAGAGCTTCGTGGTGACCTGCTTCGACCCGGACGCCCCGACCGGCAGCGGTTTCTGGCACTGGGTGCTGGTCGACGTGCCCGCCTCGACGACCAGCCTGCCGACCGGCGTGCAGGAGGCCGACCTGGGTGGGGCGTTCAGCGTCCGCAACGACTACGGCGACACCGGCTACGGGGGTGCGGCCCCGCCGCCGGGCGACCGTCCCCACCGGTACGTCTTCGCCGTGCACGCGGTCGACGTCGACACGCTCGGCGTGGGGCCGGACGCCAGCCCCGCGTACGTCGGCTTCAACCTGGCGTTCCACACCCTGGCGCGGGCGGTCATCCGGCCGACGTACCAGATCAAGGAGTGAGCGGTGCCCCGCCGGTCCCGCGTGGGCGGGGCCGGCGGGCGGGCGGCACGGTCAGCCGGGCACCCGGGCGACGGCGAAGACGGACTGGCCGAACGGCGGCCGGACGAGCTGCTCGGCGGCCTTGGTGGCGGGCAGCACGAGGGTGTCGTACACCTTGACCATCGGGCCCTCCTTCGGCATCAGCCGGAAGACCTTGGTGGCCATGAAGTAGCCGATCAGGCCGAGGGCGTTGGCGTAGTGCATCGTCTCGACGTGCAGCCCGGCCGCGGTCATCGCGTCGCCGAGGGTCTTCTTGGTGTAGCGGCGCACATGGCCGGTGGCGATGTCGGCGGGGCCCATCGCGAACTGGAACGCCGGCACGATGATGATCACCGCGCCGCCGGGCCGGACCAGGTCGCGCATGCTGCGCAGCGCACCCACGTGGTCCTCGATGTGCTCCAGCACGTTGTACGACACGGCCGCGCTGTAGTCGCCGCCGCCCGGGTGCGGCAGCAGCATCTCGCGGACCTCGATCGTCGGCTCGTCGACCAGCCGCTCCTTGAGCAGGATCAGCCGGTCCGGGTCGGCCTCGGTGGCGGTGAAGCGGGGCACGTGCCGCGCCCACTCCAGGGCGTAGTCGCCCAGGCCGCTGCCGATCTCGATCGGGTCGTCACCGAGGTGGGGCACCGCCAGTTCGACGAACCACCGGCGGTGGTTGACCGCGGTGGCGAGGCCCTCCAGGACCTCTGACTGGACGCGCTGATCCCCAGTGATTTCTACCATGCGTCGATTCCTCACGATATGACTGACCCGCGCCTGGACCGACAGAGTGAATCATCCGCGCGAGGGGCGGAGGAAACGGGGCACTGTGAAGGCCGAATTGTGGTCGGGGGAGGGCACGTGATCGGCGGTCGGCGAACCCGGCACATAGTACGGCAGTACCCGAAACATGTCACGTGCCCGCCATAGGCCAACTACGCTGTGAATTGTCATGACTACTTCCGAATCGGAGCCTGTCGCCGGTCGGTCCGGCGTCGGGGACGCCGAGCCGGTGCCGACCCGGCGTGTCGTCCGGCGGAGGTGGCGGCGGGTGTTCCCGACGGGCCGCCCGCGTCGCCCACCTGCCCCGGCGGCGGGGGGTGCGGCGAGGGCGGGGTGGCGGTGGGACGCGCTCGCCGTGGCCAGTTATCTCGCGCTGGCGATGTGGGTGACCGCCCGGTTGTGGCGCGACCCCGGGGCCGGGGTGCGGGACAACCGGTCGGACCAGGCGCAGTTCGAGTGGATGATGGCGCACGGCGCTCGGGTCGTCACGGAATGGAGTTATCCGTTCGGTTCGGACCGGATGAACGTGCCCGACGGCGTGAATCTGATGGCGAATACCTCCGTATTATCCATCTCAATACCAATGACCCCGGTCACCATGCTCTTCGGGCCGCACTGGTCCTTTCTTCTTTTCCTCACCCTCGGAATGGCGGCCACCGGCACCGCCTGGTACTTCTTCCTGTCCCGGGTGGTGACCCGGTCCCGGGGGCCGGCCTGGCTCGGCGCAGCCTTCTGCGCGTACGCCCCGGCGATGGTGTCGCACGCCAACGCCCACCCGAACATCGTCTCCCAGTTCGTCGTACCGCTGATCATCTGGCGCACCCTGCGACTGACCGAGCCGGGCCGGTGGCTGCGCAACGGGCTCCTGCTGGGCCTGCTGATCGTCTGGCAGGCCTTCCTCAACCTGGAGATCCTGCTGATGACGGCGATCGCCCTGGCCGCGGTCACCGGTGCCCTCGTCGTCGGCCGGCCGCACCTGCGCGCGGCGGCCCGACCGTTCCTCGCCGGCCTCGGCGTGGCTGCGCTCCTGTCCGCCGTGCTGCTCGCCTACCCGCTGTACGTGCAGCTCTTCGGGCCGGGTTCCTACCACGGGCTGTCCCGGCTGATCCGGGGCTACCGCACCGACCTGGGGGCGTTCGTCGGCTGGTCGCGGGAGTCGCTGGCCGGTGACGCCCGGTCCGCCGACCCGCTGGCCCGCAACCCCACCGAGGAGAACGCGTTCTTCGGCTGGCCGCTGGTCGTCCTCACGGTCGCCCTGGTCTGGTGGCTGCGGCGCAACGCCCTGGTGCTCGGCCTGGCCGCGCTCGGGCTGTTCTTCGCCGTCCTGTCGCTGGGCCGGGAGGTGCAGCTCAACGGGCGCAACACCGGCGTCCCCGCCCCCTGGGCGCTGCTGGAGGAGTTGCCCCTGCTGCACTCCGTGGTGCCCACCCGGTGGTCGCTGGCGATCACCCCGATCATCGGCGTGCTGCTGGCCCTCGGCGTGCAGCGGGCCCGGGATCTCGCCCACCGGCACCCGACCGCCAGGCGGCAGATCCGCTTCGTCACGGCGACCGTCCTGCTGATGGCCCTGCTGCCGCTGCTGCCGACCCCGCTGCCGGCGACCCGCCTCGACCCGGTGCCGGCGTTCGTCACCTCCGGCGGGTGGCGCCCCTACGTCACCGGGGGCCGCAGCGTGGTGACCCTGCCGCTGCCCGACAACACCTACGCCGACCCGCTGCGCTGGTCGGCCCGGACCCGGCTGGAGATGCCGCTGGCGCGGGGCTACTTCCTGGCCCCCGACACCCGGCCGTGGTCGCCCGAGCCGGACGCCGCCCTGTTCACCGCACCGTACCGGCGGACCAGCAACTTCTTCGGCGGGATCGCGCGCACCGGCACCATTCCACCGGTCACCGCCGCCGACCGACGGGCCGCCGTGACCGACCTGCGCTACTGGCGGGCCGGCGTGGTGATCCTCGGCCCGCACCCGCACGCCGACGCGCTGCGTCGGGCGATGACCGCGGTGACCGGCATCACCCCCGTCTGGACCGGTGGGGTGTGGCGGTGGGACGTCCGGCCGCTCACGGGCTGAGCGGGGGCGGGCCGGTCAGGCCGAGCGGACGCAGCAGCCCTGGCAGACCTTGGGGCTGGGCAGGGTGAAGGCGAGACAGCAGGTGCGCCGCTGCACGGTCGGCTCGCCGCCCCGGCCGGGCACCAGCTCGACCAGGTCGGCCATGCCGAGGGTGTCGAGCAGGGTGTCGATGGTGCGCACCGACGGGCCGGGCAGGGCGTCCGCCGCCCGCAGGATGCCGTGCGCGATGCCCGAGGCCACCGAGCCGAGCAGGGTACGCGCGCCCACCCGCACCTCCGCCTGGATCGCGGTGACCATCGGGGCGAGATGGGCGTCGAGCAACGAGGCGCGCAGGAGGCCGAGCAGCTCGGCCTCGTCGGCGGCGACCCGGACGCCGGGCTGGCCGGTGAGGGCGAGCGGGTCACCGGGCAGCACCGCGACGGTCGTCGAGCGGCGCAGGCCCATCGTGAGCAGCTGCCGGTGGTCCTCGAAGTGGATCAGCACGTCGGCCGGGTCGAGCAGCGGCACCCGGCGGGCCGAGGCCCACCCGAGCACCACCGGCAGCGCCGTCCAGTAGCTGTAGGACTTCCAGGCCAGCGCGGCGCAGGCGTGCGGGGTGCCACCCCAGCGGCGGGCGGCGGCGCGCAGGAACTCGGGCATCCGGGTGCCGTCGACGAGGGTGGTGGCGGGGCTCCAGCCGAACTCGTCCGCCACCACCAGACCCGGCGCGAGGCCGGGCAGCGCGTCGGTGCCGAACATGGCCCGCAGGGTGGTGGTGACCGGGGCGAGCCGGCCGGCGAGATCCTGGCCCGGCATCACCGCCGTCATCCCGACCCCCTCCCGTCACCGCTCGTCCGCCGTGGGTGGCGGAGGTCCCGTCGGCCACTCCGGTGCCGGAGGGGTCGCCCGTGAAGCTAAGGCTAGCCTAACCATGCCTGGGGTCCTGAGGGAAGCCTCTCCGGGAGCGGATCGGGAGGTCGGGATCACCATGGCCGTCCGGTCGGCACGGATCAGCCCGGTTCGGCTACTACCCGACCGAAGGCGCGGAAAACGCCGGCGGTGTCAAGGCATATGTCGACAACGTGCCAGTTCGGTACGGGGAAACGGAGAAAACGTGAAGACTTGTCGTCCCGGCTGCTTTGCGTGAGGAAGCTGATGACGACCTCTCCCCTGGAGCGGGCCGCCGATTCGTTCGCGGCGGAACTCGCCCGGCACCGGACGGGGCGAGGGCTGACCAAGAAACAGCTCGCCACGTTGATGGGTTTCGACCCGTCGTACGTGAGTCACGTCGAGGGGCGTCGGCACCGGCCCACCGAAGACTTCGCCCGCCGCGCCGAAGCCGTCCTCGACGCCGGCGGCGTCATCTGGCAGTGCTTCCAGGAGTACGACCAGCTCCGCCAGGCCCGTGCCGTTCCCGGGCAACGCGAACCGACACCCCCCGGGCGGTGGCTCCCGCCGGGCACCGGGCTCGTCGTCGAACAGGAAACCGCCACCCTCACCCTGGTCGACGGCACCTACCGGTGCGTGATCCGTCGTCGACTGCACAACGCCGGCACCGAACCGGTCACCCGCTACCTCGTCCGGGTCGCCGTCGACCGGTGGCCCGACGACCCGGGGCGCTCCAACCGGCACCACCGGGAACACCCGCTCACCTTCGCCGAGCTGCGCTTCCGGGCCATCCACCACGACGACGGCGGTCGCGAACCGATGCACTGGCGGGTCCGCCACGACCGGGACGCGTACAAGGAGATCTGGCTGCTGTTCGAGAACGCCGACGGGCCGTTCCCGCTGCACCCCGGCGATCGCGCCGAGGTCGAGTACGCCTACCGGGTCGGCCGGGTCAAGTGGGGCCCCTGGTTCCAACGGGCCGTCCGCCTGCCCACCCGGCACCTGGCTGTGCGGCTCGACCTCCCGGCGGCCCTCGACCCCCGGGTCTGGGGGGTGGAGACCTCGCTCTCCGCCGACGAGGGGCCACTGCGCACCCCGGTCCGCCGACACGACCGGGGCGACCGGGTGGTCTTCGACTGGTCCACCGACGACCCGCCGCTCAACACCCGCTTCCGCCTCCAGTGGCGGTTCCGTCAGGAGCCGGCGGAGACGACGCCGCAGGTGCCGGCCCGCCCCACCGACCGGCTGCGCGCCCTCGGCGTGCTGCCCCCCGACGCCACCGCGTCCGGCCGGCCCGCCCGCCCATTCGACCTGCCCCGGGAAGCCGCCGCCGCCCGCGAAGTGGCCGGCCGGCTCACCGACCTGCTGGCCCAGGCCGACGAGGTGCACACGTTCAGCGCCGGGATGGGCCTCGCCGCACCGCAGCTCGGCCTGGACGCCGCCGTCGCCGTCGTGCGCCCCCCCGACCGGACCGCCCCGCCGGTCGTCCTGGTGAACCCCCGGCTGGTCGCCGAAAGCCCGGAAACCGTCGAACAGTACGAGGGCTGCCTCGCCACCGCCGACCACCGCGGCCTGGTGCCCCGCCCACTGCGTGTCGACGTGGAACACGCCCGCTGGGACGGCAGCCGGATGATCACCTCGTTCGCGTACGGGATGGCCCGGTTGGTCGCCCACGAGATCGACCACCTCGACGGGCGGGCCTGGACCGACCGGATGGCACCCGGCGTGCCGCTGGTCCCCGTCGAGGAATACCGCGACAGCAACGCCTGAACGCCTGCCCGGACGCTGATCCGGGTGGGCACGGAGGGGACCGGGGCGCGTGCCCCAGGGGGCGGGGGCACGCGCCCCGGTTCGGGGGGAGTAAAGCTCTACAGGTTGCCGAACGTGTCGTACCGGATGTGCTGCGGCGGGACGTCGTCCTCGGCGAGCGCCCGCAACGTCGCCCGGACCATCGCGGCGGAGCCGGAGACGTAACAGTCGTGCGACGTCCACGGGCCGTACCGGGCCACCACCTCGGGGACGTCCCCCCGCTCGCCGTCGAAGCCCGGGTCGTCACTGCACGACGGGGTCACCGACAACCAGGGATGCGCGGCGACCAGCTCCTCCAGGCCGGCCAGGCCGTACAACTCGTCGGCGTGCCGGGCACCGTAGAACACGTGCACCCAGCGGGCCCGGTTCCAGCCGGCCAACTCCTCCACCATCGCCTTCACCGGCGCCAGGCCGACCCCGCCGGCCACGCAGAGGATGTCCCGCCCCGAATCCCGGTCCACCGTCATCGACCCCATCGGAGCGGCCACCCGCAGCAGGTCACCCGGCTTGGTCCGGCGCACCAACGCCCCGGACACCCAGCCCGCGCCAGCCGGCGTACGGACGTGGAACTCCAGCACGTTGTCGTCGTTCGGGGCGTTCGCCACCGAGTACGTCCGCCACACCCGGGGCAGGTGCCGGGGCACCTCGACACTGACGTACTGGCCGGCCCGCCAGACCAGCGGGTGCTGGAGGGCGCGGACGGTCAACACGGCGGTGTCGGTGCCGTACCGCTCGTGGGTGAGGACCTCCGCGTGCCAGAACGGCGGGTTCTCGTCCGACTCCGCCCCGGCCAGCATGGTCGCCGTGATCGCCGCGTACGCCTCCCGCCACGCCTGGTCGTACTCCAGGCTCCAACCGTCACCGGCGGTGGTACGCAACGCGTCGAGCAGCGCCACCCCCATCGTCGCGTAGTGCGCGGTGTCGACGTGGTACTTGCGGTGGTCCCGGCCCAGCGAGCGCAGATACTCGTCGAAGCTCTCCGGATCGTCCATCACCTGGGTCGCGGTGACGATGGCGTCCAGGATCCGGTCACCCTGACCGGTCATCTCCGCCGGGAACAGCCGACGCAGCTCCGGATCGAGCAGGAACAGCCGGGCGTAGAAACGACCGCTCAGCCGGTTCCGGTCCTCCTCGACCAGGGTCCAACTCTCCTTCAACAGCCGAGCGAAGTTGTCCACGGGGGGCGGTCCTCCTCCTGACGGCGGATCGGGCCCCGATAGAATGTCCACGGAGCGTATATAGCGGTCGCACAGACTGTGCGATCGGCTCGTCCGGGGCCACCGGCCGGTGCGATCGGGCCACCCCGTCGGGCAGAGTGGTGCGGTGACCGATGAGCAGCCCACCCGCCCCGCGACCCGGCGGGTCCTCGGCACCGAGACCCTGCTGGTGCTCGGCCTGTCGCTCGGGCAGTCGGCCGTCTACGCCGTGGTGTCGCTGACCGCGAAGCTGACCGCCGACGGGCCGCTGTCGAAACAGACCGCCTCGCTCAACACCTCGCAGTCCGCCCGGCCCTGGCTCGACCTGACGTACCAGTTGCTCGGCATCGTCTTCGCGCTGCTGCCGGTGCTGCTCGCCGTACACCTGCTGGCACGGGACCCCGGCGACCCGGCGCGGACCCTCGGCGTGGACCTGCGACGGCCCGGGTCCGACCTGGCCCGGGGCGCCGGGCTGGCCGCGCTGATCGGCCTGCCCGGCCTGGCCCTGTTCTGGGTGGCGGCGCAGCTCGGCATCAACGCCACCCTGGTCCCCGCCGGCCTGCCGCCGCTGTGGTGGGCGGTGCCGGTGCTGGTCCTCGCCGCCGTGCAGAACGCCGTGCTGGAGGAGGTGATCGTGGTCGGCTACCTGGTCACCCGGCTACGACAGCTCCAGTGGCGGATCGGCGCGGTCATCGCGACCAGCGCGCTGCTGCGCGGCTCCTACCACCTCTACCAGGGCTTCGGGGCGTTCGTCGGCAACGCGGTGATGGGCGTCGTGTTCAGCCTGTTCTACCTGCGCACCCGGCGGGTGATGCCGCTGATCGTGGCGCACACCCTGCTCGACGTGGTCGCCTTCGTCGGCTACTCGCTGCTGCCCAAGGACTGGTTCGACTGGCTCTGACCGCCGCCACCCACTGCACGCGCCGCCCTCCTGCCGCCGCGCCGCTCCGCTGTCGATGTTCCCGCGGTGGTCACTGAAGTGCCGCGGAGACCGCCGACGGTGGGCGGGTTCGGTGGGGGCCGGCCCTACCGGCCGACCCGGGCCGGCCGGTAGAAGGCCACCGCCCGGGCAGCGAGCCGTTCGGTTGCCGCCGCGTCACCCGCCGCCGTCGCCAGTACCGCCGCCCCCGGCAGCAGCCGGGCCGCCAGCCGGAGCGCAGCCCAGCCCCCGGCCTGCGCGGCCAGCGGCGCCGCCAACCGCCAGGCCGCCTCCGCCGCACGCGGCCACGGCCCTTCACCGGGCCCGTCCGCCGCCCGCGCCGAGTCCAACGCGGCACGGGCGCTGTCCGCGTCCGGGTGCACCCGGGTCAGCACCAGCAACTCCACCGCCCGGTCCGGGTGGAGCGGGTCCCGCCCGTAGGCCGCCGCCACGTGCAGCACCAGCGCGGACTGCGTCCAGAGCATCGCCGCCAGCTCCGCCACCGGCGCGAACAGCCCGGCCACCGCCGCCGTCGCCCCACCCACCCCGGCCCACCTGACGAACCGCCGGGTGGCCAGCCGGGCCAGCCCGTCCGGACCGGCATCCGGGTACGCCTCCCGCAGCCCGCGCGCCCACGTCTGCGCGCGCGGCCCGATCCCCTCGACCGCCGCCAGGGCCAGCAGCTCCGGGGCGAATCCCGGGTGGGCCAGCAGCCGGGCCCGGAGCACCGCCAGCTCGACCCGCCCCGATGGCACGCCGTCCGGGTCCGCTGCCGCCCCGGCAGGTGCGCCGGTGGCGTCGGGCTGTGGGGGCACGGCTCGTGGGCCGTGCTCCGCCAGGTCGGCGGTGGCCGGCGCGGCGGTGGCCGGCGCGGGGGCGGTCGGCGCGGTGCCGAGTTCCGATCCGGCGGGCGGACGCTGCCCGTTCGCCAGGTCGGGCCCTGCTGCCGGGTGCTGCCCGATGATCGGGTCGGGTTCCCCGGTGGGGTTGGTGGTCGCCGCCGGGGCGGGTTCCGGCGGTGCCGGTTTCTTCGGTGGGGTCGCCCGCTTGCGGGGCGCAGCCCGGCGGGTGGTCGGGCCGGCCTCCTCCGCCGGCCCCGCCTTCCGGGGGGTCCGCTTCCGTGGCGGCGTGCCCGGCACCACCGGCGTGGTCGTCGTCGGTGTGGCCGCTTGTGAAGCCGTGGACTTCTGTGCCGGTCTGGCCGTCTTCGGTGGCGGAACCGGTGCCTGTGGAGCGGCTGTTTCTGTCGGCGTGCTCGTCTCCGCCGAGACAGCTGACTCCGGCGCCTCCGCCGACACACTCGTCTTCGGCGTCTTCCTCGTCTTCGGCTTCTCCGCCGAGGCAGCGGTCTCCGCCGGTGGATCGGGGGTGCCGGGGACTGCGGCGGGCCCCTCGGCCGGGTCGGGCCGTAGTTCTCGCCGGGGTGGGGAGGTGGTGCTGCCGGCGGCCGCCCCCGCCGTCCGGCTGCGGGCGGTGCGTCGCGCGGCAGGCGACCCGGGGGTCGCGGCGGATGCCGGCGCGCTGCCCGCGGCGGGGGCGGCGTCGCGTACCGGCCTCTCGTCCCCTCCGCGCTGCGCGGGTGCGGTCGGCGGACCGCCCGCCGCGCTGGTCGGCCCGTCTGCTGGCGGACCGACGGCCGTGCTGGTCGGCTTGTCTGCCGGCGGACCGTCGGCCGTGCTGGTCGGCTCGTCTGCTGGGGGACCGTCGGCCGTGCTGGTCGGCTCGTCTGCCGCCGGACCGCCCGCCGTGCTGGTCGGCTCGTCTGCCGGCGGACCGTCGGCCGCGCGGCGTGGTCGGGCGGCAGGCGGCGGCGATGGTACGGGCGACCCGTCGGCGGGGGGTTGGAACAGCACGGCCGGTGCCGCCTTCGTGGGGCGACTCCGCTTCGGCCGGGGCGTCGCCTCGTCATCGGAAGGTTGTTGCTGCCGGGGCGGTACGGGCGGCGGCGTGAAGGTCGCCTCCGGCGAGCGGCGAGGCGCCCGGTCGCTGGTGGGGCGACGGGGCGGGTCGCTCGGCGGCTGCTCCTGCATGGGACAGGAGCGTAGTCGCGAACGTGACCTGGCACACGCGGGAATACGCGTGCGGGGCGGTGTCGTGGGAGGGCGGCCGCCGCCCCGCATCCACCTTCGGGCTGATCCCCGGGCACGATCCCCAGCAGGGCTTGCGGTCGGTCGGGATAGTCGCTTTGCCCCGGGTGGGGGCGGACCTGTATCCTCGTCCGCGGTGGTCCGCAGGGTCACCGAGGAGACTTCGCCTAGTCTGGTCTATGGCGCCGCACTGCTAATGCGGTTGGGGTCTTAAAGCCCCTCCCGGGTTCGAATCCCGGAGTCTCCGCGCAAAACCGGTTGTGTAGACTGGTCGAGCACCGGGCGCCCGTAGCTCAATGGATAGAGCATCTGACTACGGATCAGAAGGTTAGGGGTTCGAGTCCCTTCGGGCGCACAAGATCATGAGGGGTCTGACCTGCCGAAATGGCGGTCAGGCCCCTTTGTGTTTCTGTCCCTTGTGGTCGGTTGGGTGCTCGGTGGGTGCTCGTGCGACGAGCATCCCTCACGTCCGGCCCTGTCTGGTGGCGTCCCGTTGGGTGCGAGGGCGTGTTCGTGTCGGTGAGCCTGTGCGGTGGGGTGAATGGGCAACGGTGAAGACTCGCTTGGTGGGGTGGAGTTCGGTTACGGTGGCTTCGCTCTGCGTCAGTTGTCTTTCGTGCTGACGGCGTACGTCGTGGGGGTCGGGTTGTCGTGATCGATCCGCAGCGGGTCCGAGAGGTGAAGCGGGCTCTCGGCGTGAGGCTTGCGGAGTGTCGTCGTGCGTTGGGTGTGACGCAGGCGGATGTGGCGGCGCGGGTGCACAGCACTCGGAGCACCGTTGCCGGGGTCGAGTGCGGCAGCCAGGTGGCGGATCGGGTGTTCTGGCAGCGTTGTGATGAAGCGCTGCGTGCCGGTGGTGAGTTGCTTGCCGGCTATGACGAGTACCGGCGGCTCAAGCAGCGTCATGACGAGGAGAAGGCCGAGGCTGGGCAACGTGCACGGTGGGGTGAGGTCGCCCGTGTGCAGGTGCCAGGGTCCGGTGGGAGTTCGACCGGCGCAGACCACGAGTCACGTAGTGACGCCCGGGTCGCATCACCCAGCGTGGGATATGCCCCGGCCGGTGTGGACCCGGTGTTGGCTCTGCACTGGATCGAGATGCTCCGGCTCCTGTCGGTTTCCCACAACATGTTCGGGCCTCGGCAGATCTACGAGATCGTCTGTCGGGAGTCGTCTGTCATCCGCCGGTACCGGCACGACGCGACCGCAGACGTTGAGCCTGGCTTCTTGGCGGTGGAGGCCAGGTGGGCGGAGTTCGGTTCATGGGCCGCCGACAACCTTGGGAACGTCACGGCCGCGTCGCACTGGCTCGATCGAGCTTTGGGACTGGCGCACCGGGCCGCGGACAAGCGGATGGCCGCGTATGTGTTGATGAGGCAGGCGCAGCAGGCTGCGGATCGTCTCGATGGAGATCAGGCCGCAGCGCTCGCCGCCACTGCTGAGTCCCTCGTGCCGCTCACGGATCGCGACCGGGCTCTGTGTCTGATCCGCCAAGCCCAGGGACACGCACTTCAAGGCGATCAGACACGCTCACTGGCGGCGATCAACGCCGCGCACCGGCTGGTCGACCGTGCGGCAGAAGTCGGTGAGGACGATCCGGACACCATCGGCCGCCACTGCACCCTCGCCTACCTTCGAGCCTATGAGGGTTACTGTCTGCTACGCCTCGGCCTGGTCGGTCCGGCGGCGCGGACGCTGAAGGACATCCTGGAGGGGTGGCCCGCCGACTACCGCCAGGACGAGGCACTGACCCGTGCCTGGCTCGCCTTGGCCTACGCCGCTGCCGGCCAACTGACCGAGGCGAGCGCAGAGGGAAGTCACGCACTCACTCTGACTGCCACCACGAACTCCGCCCGCGCGATGCGCCCGCTGCATCAGTTGCATGCGCGCCTCGCCGGGCAAACGGCGTCCGGCGAGGCGGTCACGTTCAACAGCGCCTTCTCCCTCGTCGCTTCCACGGTCAAACTGTGATCATGGACTTGATCACCACCGCCACGACCACTGACGAGGCCAACCGCCGCGCGGATGTCGCGGTGCTGCCGGTGGGCAGTTTCGAGCAGCACGGCGATCACCTGCCCCTGCTGACGGACACGATCATCGCCTGCGCCGTCGCGAAGGCCGCAGCAACCGCCTACGACCTGATGCTCCTACCACCCGTGCCCATCAGCTGCTCGCAGGAACACACCGGCTGGCCCGGCTCGGTGAGCATCCGCTCATCCACCCTGGCCCGCATCATCACCGACGTCGCCGCATCGTTACGCGGGGCAGGAGTCGGCCGGCTGATCGTGGTCAACGGCCATGGCGGGAACTACATCCTGGCCAACGTCGTGCAGGAAGCCAACGTCGAGGGGCGCCGCATGGCGTTGTTCCCGAGACGGGAGGACTGGGAAACCGCCCGCCGGGAGGCCGGACTAGCCAGTAGCAGCCACGACGACATGCACGCCGGGGAGATCGAAACCTCCCTCCTGCTGCACCTGTGCCCGGAAGTCGTACGCGACACCTATCGGACCGCAGACCACCGTGCGGAGCGTCCGGACCTACTCGTTCTGGGCATGCGCGCCTACACCGACACCGGAGTCATCGGCGAACCATCCCTCGCCACAGCAGCCAAGGGGGAGGTGGTCCTCGCCAGCCTCATCGGCTCCTTCGCAGACGCCCTTGCGGTGCTTCGAGGCGGCACCGTTGACTGAGACTGCGGGCGACACCCGCTCCATTGACGAACTGCATCACCGTTGGATGTGGCTGCACATCGTTGACCGACCGAGGATTATCCCTATCCGGCGTTAGTCGCATCGTGGGACACGAAGGCGGGCCGGCCGAAGTCGAAGCCATTCAAGCCGTAGGCGCGAGTCAGGTGCCGTTCGATACTTAGGTCGTGCTCCTCGGCTTCGGTGAGCGTTACGGTTTGCCGGAATCCGTCGGCAAGATCCGGATTGGCGGCTTCGAGCCTCGCGCAAAGTTCGTGTCCGAGCATGTATGCCACAAGGTCGATGACATGTCCGCGTGCGGTGTGACGACGTACCAAATCGTCGGGTTCGGTGGAGAGTTGTACGAGGAAGTCCCGCGCGCCCTCCCATCGGGCTTTCAGGCTGACGTGAGAGAACTCGCCCAATGCCTTGCCGATGGTCCGTGCTCGTCCCCACCCCGCAGCGTCGATCCATCGCGCTGGACTTGACAATGCTGGTGCTCCTTCTACCCGTCGAGCCCGAGTGGGCTTCGTGCGCCATGCTCGCGCCCGGCATGTCTGTTCGAGGAGTGTCCGTACGCAGGCGAGAGAGACATCGGTGTCTTCGAGCCATAGAGGCCACGCTGCGGATAGGGCTGCGGAAGCAGTTGCTAGGGCCTCGGCCTCTGGCCCGGTCGACCAGTCTGACAGTATTGCGGAGCACTCCGCAATAGCCATGTAGCGGAAGATCTTAGCGTTAAGATTATCAGGGTTGAATTCGTCGCCCAGCATCTCAAGCTCGTATTCGAAGGCCAGCCTGGCGCGTTGATGCGCCCGGGCGCGCCTCTCGAGCAAAGCCTCCTGAGCAAGCCTTAGGTTGCGTCCGGACAAGATGTGCGGGTCAAATCTATCCCGAACGCATACCCGATATGCCTGCCCCCTATTTATTAGGCGCTGCGCGGTTGTCGAGGTGGCGAACGCATAGTCGATCGGTTGCAGGAGCGTATACACCGGGTCTGGTAAATCGGGGCTAGCCTTTAACCGGGAACATGTCCGCAAAAGGGGTTGTAGCCGGGTTATGTGACGTTGCTCCGCGAGCACTTCTGCGCAGCCCGATACTTGGTGAGCAATAAGGTGCAGCGCCTCCCCGATCCTCTCGCATACGGCGACGGTCGTGGCTGACAATTGCTCGTTCGTTCGGGAGTGCTCGCCAAAGTGGATATCGCTCGCCAGGCACTGAAGGATTCGACCTCTCCCGTGAAGGAAGTCGGAAAGCTCCGCCCACAGTCGGCCAGCGTCGGGGTGGTTATCGTCGTATACCGACCAGACCCTGGTAAAAAACTTCGCCGTTGCTTCTCCGTCTTGAGGTTCGATCCCGTGGTGGTGCGCGACGTTGATCGTCCATCTTTCGAGTTGGTGACGTGTGATGGCGGTTGCAGCGATCAGGTTTCCTGTCCGAAGATGCCGGCAGGCCTCAGCGATCCCATCGGCTCCCCACTGAATTTGGTCGATCCACCGGCGGCGTCCCTGTAGGTCTGGACTCAGCGACCACGAAGCGCTCAGAGCTGCCGCTGCACCGTCGATGGCGGGAACATGAAGAAGCGCGGACCATGCGGAGGAGGAGAGGCGCTCGTGCCTACGCTGAGCGTGGTCCCGGCGGCGTTCCACCCGGCCCATGAGCAGCGGAGCCCAAAGCTCCGGGCCACGTTGGCTGTAAGCACGGGTCAAGCTGGCGGGGTCCAGTCTGAGTCTTTGGACTTTTTGCTTGGCGCGGTCCATGCTGCGCCGCTGCTGTCGCTGAAGTCTTATTGACAGCGGCGGAAAGGGCTTCGCAGAGCGGGCGGTCACGCATCAGAGTGTCCCCGCACGCTTGGCGGATGTCACGTGGATTGACCTCATAGTGCGGTGACCGCGTACGTTCCAGGCTGCTGGGGACATTCGTTCGGCCCGCCGACGGCTGACCAATCCGGTTTGGGCGAGCGATGGTCGCGCCCGCCTCGGCCGGCAGAACGCGCTGCGATGCTTCAGGAGGTGGTCCCGGTTCAGCCGGATCCGCGTGGTCAGTTCCAGGCGTAGCCGACAGTTGGCTAAACCGCACCGCCGCAGCCATCGGTCCGGCATCTGCTCGATGTGCCGAGCTCGTCGGACCTGACACGTCGGGCCGTGTCGAAGGTTCGTGTCGAGGGTGTTCGACATACGGCATTCAGCTTCTACTGGGTTTGGCATAGGGCGGTGGGTGGCAGCGCCAGTAGCCAGTAGGAGGTGCCAGTGGCCTCAGGAGGCGCGTCCGGCCGCAGCGTGCATCCGACGGACGGTGCTCGCGACGGCGCGCGCCAACCCGCATCGAAAGCTGGGGCGAAATCTCCTTGAACGAAGGGGCCGTGGGTCATGGGCTTGGTTCACGCATCTACCGGCGGAGGGGCCGTCGGATCCTGCGGGCTGTTCGTGTGCCTTGAGGGAATCGATGGGGCTGGCAAGACAACCGCCGTTGGTCCTGTTGTCGAGGCGTTGGGCGGCCGTGGGATTTCGGCCGTCGTGTTCGACAAGAAGATCACGCGGTTCGGCTCGGCCTACGTGCGCCGTCATGCCGGTGAGTTGCGGGCGTTGATCTGGGGTCACCCTGCGGATGACCCGTACCTCGAGTTGGGTGACATGCACTGGGTGTACTTGCAGGCGGCCTGGTACTCGGCTGCGGCGCACTGTGTGGTCCGGCCTCTGCTGGAAGCAGGGCAGGTCGTGGTGACGGACACCTGGACATACAAGTTCCTAGCGAAGCTGGCGATGCGTCCAAACGTCGACCTTCGGGCGGCGGCCGCGGTGTTCGATGGGCTGCCGCAGCCTGATCTTGTCGTCCGTCTCGACCTCGATCCGGTGACAGCGGCGGATCGTAAGACGACCTTCGGCATCAGCGAGGCGGGCAACACTGAGGGCAATGTGGCGTTGACCCGGGAGGCGTTCATCGGCTACCAGCGTCGCTTGGCTGAAGTGCTCGACGCGTGGACTCTCCAAGACGGGTGGATGCCGCTGGATGTCAATGGCATGTCGCCGCAGGATGTCGGCGCGGCGGTCGCCGAGTTGGCCGTGGCCAGGCTCGGTGAGCGGCGTCCGGGGTCGGCGTCTGTTGCCACGACTGGCCGGTGATCGGCGTGTGGCGCATCGGGAAGCGGTTCTCATTCGACGCATCGCACCGTCTGTCGGGCCTGCCCGAGGGACACAAGTGCGGTCGGTTGCACGGGCACACCTACACCGTCGAGGTGGTGCTGGAAGGCGACTCGCTCGCCGGGCCGGGCTTCGTGACCGACTTCGGTGACCTGGCCCCGTTCAGCCACTATCTCCGCGATCAGCTTGATCATCGGCACCTCAACGATGTCCTGGTCGATGTCGAGCCCACCAGTGAGCGGCTGGCGTGCCATCTCGCGCAGTGGTTCAAGGAACATCTGGCTGAATCTCTGGGTGGCCGGCTGGCGGTGGTTCGGGTGTCCGAGACTCCCAGCAGTTGGGCCGAGTACGTCCTGGACCTGACGTGACCACCTCGCTGCCCCCGCTGGTGTCAGACGGGCGGCTGCTGGTGGCGGAGGTGTTCGGCCCGACGTTCCAGGGTGAGGGCCCCTCTGCCGGGCAGCAGGCGATGTTCGTCCGCCTTTCCCGGTGCAATCTGCGTTGTCCCGGCTGCGACACCCCCTACACGTGGGACACCCGCCGTTACGACCTGCGCGAACATTCTGTCGTCACGTCGGTTGACGCTGTCGCGGCGCAGGTTCTCGCCTCGTCGCCACGGTTGGTGGTGATCACGGGTGGGGAGCCACTGCTGCAACAGAAGAATCTGACCGCCTTGGCAGACCGGCTGGCAGCGGCTGGGCGTCAGGTGGAGATCGAGACCAACGGCACGATCGCTCCGAGCCCAGCGTTGACCACGGTGGTGGCACGGTTCAACGTCTCACCGAAGCTGCCGTCGTTCGCCGCCACCGGTGACCGGCCTGTCAACGGCGAGGCGTTGGCCGCGTTCGTGGCGACGGGACGTGCGGTGTTCAAGTTCGTGGTGTCCGGGCCGGGGGACTTTGACGAGATCGCTGGTCTCGTTGAGCGGTACGGGTTGGCGCCGGTGTGGGTGATGCCGGAGGGCACCCGTTCCGGGCTGCTCGTGGCGGACCTTCGCGCGCTGGCGGACGAGACGCTGCGGCGTGGTTGGAATTTGACGGGTCGGCTGCATGTCCTGCTGTGGGAGGACGCTCGTGGACGCTGACCTTGTCGCACCCAGGTTGGTGGTGGTCGGCGGTGTCTCCGTGGACCGGATCAGCACCCCGCAGCGCTGCGGGGTGCAGGTTCTCGGTGGTGGTGGGCTGTACGCGGCGCTGGCGGCGGCGACCCGCACCACCGTCGGCCTCGTGGGGCTCTGCAGCGACCACCCGCTGACGGCTGGCCGGCCGTGGCGGCCTGCGGTCGACGATGCCGGTTTGGTCACCCTGCCTGGCAGACACCTCACCTTCGACATCAGCTACGACCAGCATGGCCAGGCCACCTACCGCACCGACGATGCCGGCGACGAACGTCACCTGCACCCCGGACAGGTGCCGCCGCGGTACCTGACCGCCGCCGGATTCCACCTGTGCGCCCTGGGTGACCCAGTCGCCCAGCTGCGATACGCGACCGCGTTGCGCGCGATGGCCGGCACCGGGCAGGCCCGGATCAGCGCCGGTACGTTCCTGGCCCGGATCGTCGCCGACCGCCGATCGGTGCGGCGGATGCTCGACGCCTGCGACGTGTTGGTGTGCTCGGTGCCGGAAGCCATGGCGCTTGCCGATGTTGGACGGCTGGTGGACGCGTTGGCGTGGCTGACCCGATCGGTCGGCGGATCGAAGCGGTCTGTGGTGGTGACCGACGCGGATCAGGGCTGCTACGTCGTGGCCGGCGAGGCTATCCATCGGGTCCCGACGTTTCCTCGCCCGGCCGTGGATCCCACCGGCGGGCGAGGCGTTCGCCGGGGCGTTGGCGGCGTGTCTGGTCGAAGGCGACGAGTTGGTGACCGCAGCTCGGTACGCGTGCGCGGTCGCGTCCCTGGTGGTGGAGGACTTCGGGCCGGCGGCGCTGCTGCAGCCCGACCGGCAGGTGCTGGAGACGCGGGTCGCCGCGATGCGGCGGGCCGTCGTCGAGGTAGGGAGCTGACGGTGGGGCTGTTCATAGCGGTGGAGGGCATCGACCACAGCGGCAAGACGACCCTCGTCGAGAGCCTGTGCCAGGCGTTGACCCGGCAGGGTGTCGCTGTGGGGCGGCACAAGGAGCCCACCGGTGCGCCGATCGGGAGGCTGCTGCGAGGCCTCGCGGTCGAGGAGCCGGCGTGCCCGCTAGCGCTGGCGTTGCTGTCGGCCGCCGACCGGCACCACCAGCAGCCCACGTTGCGGGCTCTGCTGCGCGAGGCGCGGGTCGTGATCGCCGACCGGTACTACCTGTCCGGGCTGGCGTACCACCACGCCGACGGCATCGACCCTGCCTTCTACGCCGCCTGCGCCGCCGGTGTACGGATGCCGGATATGTACCTGTACCTCGACGTCCCGGTGCCGGTGGCGGCGGCCCGTGTCAGCCGGGCGCCGGACAGCCGGTGGGAGACGCCGGAGTTCACCGGCCGCCTACCTGATGCCTATCGCACCTGCCTGCGCCTGTTGCGTGACCAGCACGCCGATGTCGTCGTTCTTGATGCCCAGCAGTCTGCATCCGACGTCCTGGCCGCCGCGTTGGCGGCGATCGAGGACCGGTTGTCCGCCCCCACGTCGACGAGGAATGCCGCATGAGAAGCCTGCGCTGCACCGCCCTGATTCTCGGTTCCGGCCCGGCGGGCCTGTTCGCCGCCGACGCTCTGCTCCGCGCCGGGGTGACCGATGTCGTGATCGCCGAGCGGGGCCGGACGATGGCGGGGCGGGTCTGCCCGCCGGGCCCCGGCTGCGAGTGCCGCACCTGCCCCGTCCTGGAAGGCGAGGGCGGAGCCGGATCGTTCTCCGACGGGAAGATCACCCTGTCGGCGGTCCGCGGCACGCACTCCCAACCCCTGTTCACCGAGGTCCAGGCGGAGCAGCTCGACGTCATCGCTGCGGCGGTCCGCCGCAACGTCAGCGACACCGTCGACTACGCGCCGGTGCCGGAGCTGTCCGCGCTGGCCGGGCACGAGAGCCGGCTGCGGGGTGAGTCGTACCCGCTGCTGCACGTGGGCTCCGACGGCATCCGCGAGTTCGGCCGCCGGTTCAGCGCCGAACTTCAGGACCGCGGCGTACGCCTTCTTGCCGGCGTCGACGCCACGAAGCTGCGCATCGGCGACGGCCGCGTCCGGGGAGTCGTCGGCCGGGACCGTTCCGGACCGCTCACCATCGACGCCGAGGTGGTCGTCGCCGCGGTGGGCATGGTCGGCACCCCGTGGTTGGAGCAGCAGCTCACCGCCGCCGGCGTCAGGCTGGAGACCGGTCCGGCGGACATCGGCATCCGCCTGGAGACCTCGGCCGCCGCGCTGGACCCGCTGATCGCCCAGTTCTACGACTTCAAGGCCCACCACACCAGCCCCGGCGGAATCAACGTGCGCAGCTTCTGCGTCAACGGGCACGGCTACATCGTCAACGAATTCCACCGCCCCCTGAACATCCGCGGCGTCAACGGCCACTCGTTCCTGCACCAGCGCAGTGGCCTGTCGAACCTGGCGATCCTGGCCACCGTCACCGAGGCGTTCACGCCCGACCCGAAGGCGTACGTCCGGGACACCGCCCGCGCCATCACTGCCGCCACCGGCGGCTACCCGGTCCGGCAACCCCTCGCCGCGTTCCTGCCCGACGTGGCCAGCGGGCAGCCGCTCGGCGTGACCGCGTCGAACCCGAAGACCCGCCCCGGTGACCTGCGGGCGGTGCTGCCCCGGCCGTTGGCCGACGCCTTCGCCAGCTACATCACCGCACTCGGGGCCGCGCTGCCGCCGGTGCTCGCCCCGGACACCGTGCTGTACGCGCCGGAGATCAAGTACTACAACTACCGCGTCCCCATCGACCCCGGCACCTGGCGCAGCCGCGACATCACCGGCCTGCACGTGGTGGGCAACGCTGCCGGTTATACCGCCAGCCTCTCCGCCGCCGCGCTGAGCGGGCTGATCGCCGGGCAGGCCATCGCCGACCACGTCTCCGCGACGATCTCGCGATGAGCGCCACCGCCGTCGAGTTCGACCTGCCGTTCGCCACGCCACCGGACCTGGACGCCACCATGGACATCCAGATTCCCGCCCTGGCCTGGCAGGCCGACCCGGCCGGCGGCTACCGCCGGGTATTGCATCTGGGCGGCGAGCCGATTGTCGTCACCGTTCGCGAAGGCGACAGCGGCCTGCACATCACTGCCAGCCACCCGCACGACGAGTTGCCGGATCTGCTGCGTCGGATGTTCCCGGTCCAGGTCGCCGACCTCAATCTCGGCACCCACCCTGTCTGGGGCCAGTTGCAGGACCGGTACGCCGGGGTGATCGTCATGTGGGCGCCGCCGTTCGAGGCATTGGTCGTCACCGTGTTGTCGCAGAACCGCACCGGCGAGATCGTCCGCCGCGTCTACCCCACCCTCGACCAGCTCTGCGGCGGCCTGACGCCGCAGAGCCTGGCCGCCCTCGACCGCGAGACGCTGCGCGTGGCCATCCGCTCCGCCGGGCCGTACAAGGCGGACCGGCTGAGCGCCCTCGCCGCGATGATCGCCGACGGTGGCCTCTCCCGGTTCGAGCAGCGCATCATGCACGGACCGCCCGCCGAAGCGCTCGCCTACCTCGAAAGCCTGCCCGGCGTGGCGCACAAGACCGCCGCCTGTGTGCTCGTGTTCTCCGCCCGTACCACCACGACCATGCCGGTCGACGTGCACCTGTTCCGCGTCGCCGACCGGCTCGGCCTGGCCACCCACGCCGGCAAACTCACCCCCACCGTCCGCGACGCCGTGATCGGCCAGCTCCTCACCCACAGCGCCGACGTCGCGCTGGCCCACTTCGTGTTCCTGCTCGTGGGCCGAACCACCTGCACCGCCGCAACGCCCGCCTGTACCGCCTGCTTCCTACGCCGCGACTGCCGCTACGCCGGCAGCCACCACCCGGACGAGGAGAAACGATCATGATCGACATCGCGGTCATCGCCAGCACCCCACACCTCGCCAGCCTGTCCACCGCCGGCAGCATCGACATGGCGCTGACCCATCTCGTACTCACCCAACCTGCCCAAGCCGCCCACTTCGCCGCACGCTCCCGTGCCGGAGTCCGGGTCGTGCTCGACAACAGCGCCTACGAACTGGAAGACAGCACCGGTCAGGGCATGTCCGCCGAATCCGTCCTCGGCGCGGCGCACCTGATCAACCCGGCCGTCGTCATCTGCCACGACGTCCTCTACGACGGCCCCGCCACCGTCGCAGCCACCCGCCGGTTCCTCACGCAAGCCGCCGACTTGGCCGAACCCGGCCAGTTCACGTACATGGCCGTGCCCCAGGGTCGTAGCCGCCGCGAGTGGCTCGACTGCCACGCCCAACTCGCCGCACTGCCCGGCGTCGGCATGATCGGACTGAGCAAACTGTCGGTACCGCGCTGCTTCGCCGGCCCAGTCGCCGAGGCCCGCCTCGACTGCCTGGCCGCCCTCACCGACAGCGGCACCCCACCACTACCGGTGCACCTGCTCGGCGGCGACCGGTCCCTGATCTGGGAACTACGCCAGCACCACGACCGCGGCTACGACGCTTTCATCACCGGCATCGACTCGTCATTTGCCTTCTGGTACGCCGCCCACGACCTGCCCGCCGACGCCGACACCGGCCGGGCCGAGCGCCAGGCCCCGGACAAGCCGAACCTGCACGACCACGCCCTCGACCCGGCACGGCTCGCCGCCGCCCACCGGCACGTCACCCTGCTACGCCAAGCGGCCGGCCTCACCCCCCTGCCCGCCGAGACGCCGACCGAACAGGAGGCGGCATGGCGCTGACCCGCCACATCCACGTCACCGCGCAGGTCGAAGGCGTACATCGGTGGCCCGACGCCGGCCCACCCGACACCTACCTCACCGCGTCCCACCGACACCTGTTCGTCGCATCCGTCGAGATCTCCGTGCAGCACGGCGACCGCGAGCTGGAGATCAACGCCGTCGCCCGCTGGCTCGCCACCGTCCTGGCCTCGTTCGCTGATCCGCCCGACCCGCCGGACGGGCCGCTGAACTTCGGTGCCCAGAGCTGCGAGCACCTCGCCGAACGACTCGTCGCGGCGATCACCGACCGGTACGGCACACACCGGCGGGTGCGGTGCACCGTGGCCGAGGACGGCATCCTCGGCGGTGGTGTCCAGTGGAACCCCGACCCGGCAGGGGTCGGCCGGTGAGCCCTTCAGACCAGGGCAACCGCATCGGTGGTCAGGTGTCCGCACATGAGAATCCCGTCGCGGCGCAGCCCTTCCTCGATGTCCCGCGCCGCGTAGCGTCCGACGCCGGCGTCGTTGAGGATCCGCATCACCGTCGGGTGCGGCCGCACCTCGTCCACGGACGCCTGGACGACCCCATCGACGTGATGTCCGCCGGCCGCCACCCGCGTCGCGGTGCCAGCGCGGAACGCGAACATCACGAAGTGGTACGAGCCGTCTCCGGCGCGGATCTCGTACACCCCCGTCGGCGTCAGCTCGCCGACCTCGAAGCCGGCCTCCTCCACCGTCTCCCGGCTGGCCGCGTCCTGTGCGGACTCGCCGAACTCAACCTTGCCGCCCGGCAGCAGCAACCACCCCGCGTACGGGCCACGCTGCTGCCGCACGAACACCACCTCGCCCGAGGCGGTGGGAACGACCGCCAACGCGGCGATAGTCGGCTTCGCGGTCACGATCACCCATCCCCAATGAAGGCCAACGACGCCCGCACCTCGCCTCGACGTTCAGGACCGGGCGAAAGGCGTCCGTGGCACCCTACCGGCGGCACACCGCCAGCCCTCCCCAACACGCCCCAACGAACTGTGCTGGCGGGTGAGACGCGGTGACCGCACCCGACACCGGCCAGGCGTTGCTACTCATCGCGGACGCCGACCTGCTTTACCAGCCCCGGCCACTGCGGCCGGACGAGCCAGTCACGATCGTCACCGTGCCCACACCGGCGCAGCCCCAGACCCCGCACACCATCATCCTCGACGTCAAAGGCCACCAGCCCCTGTCGGTGCTCACCCGAACTCACGACGGATTCCGCCAGCACGCCCAGCAGATCCCGGCCGGTGCCCTGCTCGACGGCCTCCGCCTAGGCCCCGCAGTAATGGACGCGCTGCACCTCGTTGGCGAGCGCTACCCGACACGACACGCCCCATTGTTCTGCGCCACCGGCCACCCCGACGGCTGGCACACCTACAGCCGCGCCCACCTGCGGGCCGACGCGGCGTGCTTCATCCGCACCTCAGCCGCACCCACCGGCGACCCGAGCGATCCCATCGGCTGGATACCTGACGCCGTCACCCGCCACAGCGAGCACGCCCCTCAGCTCAACAGCCTCGACTGTTCACTCACCAAGGCCCACACGGGCAAGGAGATCGAAACCAAGTTCACGCTCCCGTCCGGCACGTCGCTGTGGCCCCTCGCCAGTGACCTGCACGACCGCGTCGCCACCCGCGCGCTCCCCGACATGGCACCCCGCTTCCGCGACCCCCTCGAGATGTGGGACTTCAGCAACATCCTCTTCGAGGTCCAAGGACCAGACCCTCAGCGCGGCTACGTCTCCTTCCTCCACACACGGCCCGGTATCTACCAGGTCAAACGCAAGAACTACGACGCCGATGCCCTGGTACGACACGAACACGTCGACATCGACGTCACCATCACCGAACCCCTCAACCGCTACGTGCGCGACACCCTCGGGCTGTCCGCCCGGCCCATGCCCTCATTCCGCCGCATGCGCTACGACATCAACTTCGAGTCGCTGCGTACCGGGCACCACTACGGCATTTTCGTCGACCGCTGTGCCCTGCACGTCGACCCGACCGAAACCCTCGTCCAGGTCGAGGTCGAATACCTGCGCAGCCGCAGCGTGCTACCCCTGGACGAGCCCGCCGTCTTCACCGAAGTCGAGCACATCACCGACTGGGTCGCCGGGATCCTCACCGAGCACACCCTGCCCGCCCAGCACGGCTACTACTCCAAGCTGTCGTTCCTCCGCGACGCCGTGGAAGGCAAACCACACCTCCTACCACCGGTTGACAAGGACACCCACCCATGACCAGTCACCCCGGCGCACTCCCCGCGATGGACCTCGAATCCGCCCGCGATGCCGCCGAACAGCTTCTCAAGGCACTGGGGGTGGACACCGACGCACCGGGCACCGTCAGCACCCCGACCCGGATGGTCGCCGCCTACGCCGAACTACTCAGCCCACGCCCGTTCACCCTGACCACCTTTCCCAACGACACCGCCTACGACCGCCTCGTCACCATCAGGGCGATCCCCTTCCACAGCCTCTGCGAGCACCACATGCTGCCGTTCCACGGCACCGCCGACGTCGCCTACCAGCCCACCGACACGATCGTCGGTCTGTCGAAGCTGGCCCGCCTCGTGGAGCACACGGCCAAGCGACCCCAAGTCCAGGAACGCCTGACCCAGCAGATCGCCGCCTACCTCGTCGAACACCTCGCCCCAGCCGGTGTCGGTGTTCTCGTCCGCGCCGAACACCTGTGCATGACCGTGCGCGGCGCACAAGCGCCAGGCACCGAGACGATCACCACCGCACTGCTCGGCAAACTCCGCTCCGACCCAGCACTACGCGACGAGTTCCTGCACACCACCCGAACCGGGCAGCGGTGACGTCCGCGTCCACCGCCTCAGCCGTCCACACACAAGCGGTGATCCCACTGCCGCCCAGGCGCCGTCGTGCTCGAAAGACTCCCCGAAATCCGACGATCGACGCTCCATTGACACGGCGACACGTTAGCCCCATCCGGGCTAATGTCAGTCCCGGTCGTGCCGACCATTGTTGACGGAGCAGTCGTGTACGCGAACAGTGCACGGTGAAGAGGTCACTCTCATGATCGATCCGCAGCAGCTTCAGGATGCCAAGCACTCCCTCGGCAGGAAGCTCCGCGAGCTGCGCAAGGAGCGCGGTCTCTTGCAGAAAGATGTCGCCCAACGGTTGTGCAGCACCCGCAGCACCGTGGCGAACGTGGAGGCCGGCCGGCAGATGGTCGACCGAGTCTTCTGGCAGCAGTGCGACACGCTCCTCAACGCCGACGGCGGACTCCTCGGCGGCTACGACGCCTACCGCCGGCTGCAGGAGCGTTATCAATCCGAACGGGCCGAAGCGGCACTACGCGCCCGATGGGGAACCGCCGCAGTAAAGGCCTTGGAACCGAACGAAACCGACCCAGGTCTTGTGTCGGTCTGCCGACGGCTCGCCCCCACTGCACATTCCGACGGAGATCTCGCAACGACGATCGTGTCCCTGCTGGGGCAGGTCGCACTTGACATCAGGACGGATCACACCCTCGCCGCGCCGGGTGGGCGGTACTTCCCCAGCGCGCCTGTGGCGGTCGAGGTCTATCCGGCAATCGATGACGGGCGCATCGTCGCCACCATCCCCGGGACCGATGCCGGTCAGCAGTGGCGGTGGCCGCTACAGCGTCGACTCGTCGCCGGACGAGTTTCCACGGCCAACGGCGAGAGAGTGTTCGCCCTAGACTCCCGCCAGGCGTCCCGGCGGATGATCGGCATCGGCGACGATGCCCGCCTACTCATCCCTCGCGCGTACCAACTAGACGCGATCACCGCTGCGGTGTTGTGGGCCGTGGCGAATCTGGACCAGTCGCTGCTGCTCGACGACGCTCGCCTCGACGCTTCGCGAGTCGCCACGGCAGAGTACCGCCGCCTGACCCGCTCCGCCGTCAGCAGCGACATCGTCCATGACCTCGAAAACGTCTCACGCCTGTGGCTCGGCTCAACGTTCTGCGCCGACCACATCAACCGCCACTCGGCTGACCTCACCGAGGTACCCACTTTTTGGACCCGGGAGCAGACTGGTGAGGAGGCCAGTACCTGGCTGCTGTTCGGGCACAAGTTGCGCTACCTGGCCGCGACCGCAGAACGGTTCAACACCAGCTCACAGCAGGCGACGAGGCTTTTCTGCGTCCCGCAGGCGGCGGTGGACGCGACAACGCAGTCAGAGCGGGTTCTCCTGCTGCTGGCGGTCGCATTGATGGAGTCCTTCGGCATCGACGTCGCGGTCACCGACGAACCCGAGTACAGCGCGCTGCCCGGCCTCGTTCTCACCGGGCAGCGCGCGATCGTCGCGACGTGGATCCGCGCCGACGGCGTGTGGCACGTCGACGTCACCGGCCAGCGCGCCGAGTTGGCCGAGTACCACGACGCCGTCGGGCACGCACGAGCTCATTCCCTGGTCGCCGCCGACACGGCCAGCTTGCGGCTGCATACCCTCGCCGATTACCTGGACCTCGACTGGACCACACTGCGAAACCGGTGCGCCGAACTCGGTGACTACGGACTGGCCGGGATAGCCGAGCCGCGTAGCCGCCTGCTATCCCTCGACGGTGCCGATCGGGCGTGCCGCTTCGTCGGCTCCCTCCCGTAATAGGCTCCCGACACCACCACCGCAGTACGCCTGGAAGGAACCCGGTGCCCTCGAACCCGACTACGTCTGCGCCACGCGTGGTGATTTTCGGCCTCGGCGGCACCATCGCCATGACCAGCAGCACCGGCGACCCGGTCAGCCCCACCCTGTCCGCCCACCAACTCGTCTACGCCATACCCGGACTCGCCGCGACCGGGATCGACATCGAGACGGTGGAGTTCCGACGCCGCCCCGGCGCCTCCCTCACCTGCGCTGACATCATCGAACTCGCCGCCGCCGCAGCCGACGCGCTGGCCAGCGGTGCGACCGGCGTCGTGGTCACCCAGGGCACCGACACGATCGAGGAAACCGCCTACCTGCTCGACCTGCTCCACCACCGGTCCGAACCCCTCGTGGTCACCGGCGCGATGCGCAACCCCACACTCGCCAGCGCCGACGGACCTGCCAACATCCTCGCGGCCATCCATACCGCCACCTCCCCGCACGGGCGAGGCCAGGGCTGCCTTGTCGTCCTCGCCGACGAGATCCACGCCGCCCGCTGGGTCACCAAGACCCACTCCACCAGCGCAGCCACCTTCCGCTCACCGGACACCGGACCCCTCGGCTACGTCCTGGAAGATGCCGTGCGGATGCTGAACCGGGTGCCCTACCGGCTGACCGTGCCCGTGCCGAACCCCGCCCGACAGGCGACCGTCGGCCTGCACACAGTCACCTTCGATGACGACCCCGCCCTCCTCTGCGCCGTCGGCACCCGCGTCGACGGCCTCGTCGTCGCCGGCTTCGGCGTCGGCCACGTTCCCGAATCCCTCGTCGACACCCTCACCGCCCTCGCGGAACAAATCCCCGTCGTCCTCGCCTCCCGCACCCCCGCCGGGCCGACCCTCACCCATACCTACGGTTTCCCCGGCTCCGAGAAGGACCTCATCGCTCGCGGCCTCATCCCCGCCGGCTGGCTACACCCCTACAAGGCCCGCATCCTGCTCCGCGCCCTCCTCAATGCGGAAGCGAAGCCACAGGACATCGCGACAGCGGTAACCACCGCAGGCGGGCTCGCCGATTTCACCGCCTGGCCCTGGCCCGTCACGCTCGACAGCAACGGCCATGGGGAGAGGAGCACCACGAATGCGTAGCCACGAACTCACCCTGGGTCGCATGATCGGCGTCGTCTTCGACCACGGTGACGACTTCTTCACCGCCCTCACCGACACCTGCCGAACTCACGGCATCAAGCAGGGCTACATCCCCGTCTTCATCGCCGGCCTCAGCACCGCAAGAATCGTCGGCACCTGCCAGCGGCTCGACAACCCCGACGCCCCCGTCTGGTCCCACGTCGACCTGACCAACGTCGAGGCGCTCGGTGGCGGCACCATCGCCTGGGACGAGAACACCCAGACGATCACACCCCACATCCACATCACGGTCGGACTGAAAGAGCACAGCGCGACGGCCCACACCAGCCACCTGCTGGATGCCACGGTCCAGTTCCTCACCGAGATGCTCATCATCGAGATCAGCTCCCCGACGATGAGCCGCCTACCGAACCCTGACCTGTACGACGTGCCACAACTACGATTCGACCAACGAGGCGGCACGGGGATGTAGTTCCTGCCTGGACAACCTCTGCTACTGGCTCATCATCCTCTGGAGACCGTATCGGTTTCGCTTCGGACCTGGCCGCCCTGCGATGGAGGTCCGGCCACTGAGCCCGTCAGGTCAAGATGCCCGCAGCTGCAGTCAGATGCCTGCGTATCAGGATCCCGTCCCGCCGCAGCCCTGCCTCAATGTCCCGCGCGGGGCAACGGCCGACACCCACGTCGTAGGGGATCTGCATCACTGTCGGGTGTGGCTACACGTCGTCGACCGCTGTCTGGAGCAGCCGTTCACATGATGCCCCCGCCGGCCGCCACCTGGATCGCGCGGCAGCGCGCGAAGAACTCGCGTTGACACAGGCAGCGGATCGCCGGGACTGGAAGCCGGCGATCCGCTGCCGTCGTACGCTTTCACCAACTACCCCAAAGCTGGCCGGCGCGATGCGTAAACTGCACGGGTCCGCCCGGCTCACTCGATGCGCTGCACAAGCGAGTGGTCGCCCTCGAAGGCGTCGTCGCCACACCTTGACAGCCGGTGCAACCAACCGAAAGGTGCGCGTGTGAGGGCCGTTATCGCTGTCGCCGGAATGGGCAGCAGGTTCTTCCCCATCGGCAAGACGATCAACAAGTGCATGCTGCCGATCCTCAACCAGCCGGTAGTGGCCTACGCCGTCGCCGACTGCGTCGCCGCCGGAGCACGCGACATCGCCATCGTCACCGCCCCAGGCGAGCCCGGCCGCCAAGTACGCCATTACTTCAGTGAAGACCGCGACCTCAAGGACTACTTCACCGCGCGTGGCTGGCAGGACAAATACGCTGCGGTCGCCGACCTGCACGCCCAGGCCACCTTCACGTTCCTCGAACAGCCCCGCGACGACCGTTACGGCACCGCACTGCCCGCCATCGTCGCTGCGGAATTCATCGCCGGCGACGACTTCCTACTGGTCGCCGGCGACGACCTACTGCTCCGCAGCGACGGCGGATCGGACCTGGCCGACCTCAGCGCCGCCCGGACCGCCGCCGCAGTGCCGGCCGCGCTCGCCGCCGCCACGGTGCCCGGCACCGAGGCCC
Source organism: Micromonospora sp. NPDC049081 (assembly GCF_040648835.1). NCBI lineage: Bacteria > Bacillati > Actinomycetota > Actinomycetes > Micromonosporales > Micromonosporaceae > Micromonospora > Micromonospora sp. NPDC049081. The sequence continues at coordinate 225,052 of NZ_JBEZEK010000009.1, forward strand.
ACCGCTACGGCATCCTGCACCCACGCGCAGTCGCCGGCCACCAGCTGCTCGACGAACTACTCGAGAAGCCGGACAACTACGGTGCGCCGACCGCCTACATCAACATCAGCCGCACCCTGCTACCCGCCCACGCGCTGGCCTACTTCCAGAAGCTGACCCCAGCGCCCAACGGCGAATACCAGGCCACCGACGCCGTGATCGCCTTCGCACGCGACCACGACGTGCTGATCCACCCCGTCACAGGCGATTACCACGACTGCGGCAACCCCGCCGGCTGGCTCGCAGCCAACAACGCTGCGGCCCAGAGCAGTGCCCTTGCAGGTTAGAGGCAGGCACACGGGCTGCACTTATGGATCTATTTCGAGGACCTGGCGGCACCCGCCAGCGTCCTGACCGTGGCGAACTCTGGGCCGGGTTCGGACCACCGACTAACCTCTAAGTGGATGGATCAGCGAGCGTGATCCCGATCAAGCGGTCCCGGGACCCGAGCAGCCGCCGCATCGCGCAGTCGCCGTCACGAGGGCGAGCCTTGGGCCCTGTAGCTGACCAACTGGCATACGGAGGGTCACGAGCCTTGGACCACCGGACTCGCGAGGCGCGGCATGCGCGTACAAGCGAGCTCGTGCGTCCATGGGGGTCATCCGGCGTTGGTTGCCGCTATGAGGACAACTCGTTTCCGATCGCTGAGGGCGTCGGTTGGTCGCGTCCCACGGTGTTGACCCGTGCGCGGTCGCCGTTGAAGCCCGGGTCCAAGCGGTCGGCCAGACAGGACCGGTGCGCGGCGAACGACGCACATCCCGGTCCCTCACTGCTGCGCACATCGACCGTGACGCCGTCGCCGCCGGGGCTGAGGATTGTCAGCCGACCGCAGCATCCGCACGGCCAGCTGAACTCCTGTAGGTCCGCGACGCGCATCGTGAGGCGTATCCAGACGGGTGGGTGGTACCGGCTGATCTCTTGGACGACCGCGTCGACCTGATCGCCGATTAGCGGGTACTCCTCGGGCAGCGCGCGAGGTCCGCCCGACGGGCTGTCGATGACGCCGGCGTCGACCGACGCGCCCACCGTTTCATGCCCGAGGACCTCGGCCATGACCCCCCAACGCTCATGACTGATGATCGTCGCCCGCACGGCGATGCCCACCACCAGGTCACCACCGACGCTGTCGAAACGCTGCATTGGTTGATCGTCGCGCATCACCTCGTCAGCGGCACAGCCCCGGCATGCCCGTACTCGGTGGTAGCCCCGGCTCTGCACTCGGAGCTGCACGCCGACAACACGGGCCGTACTCGTCGCGCCTGACGCGCCTGGCCGTGTCGAAGGTTCGTGTCGAGGGTGTTCGACGAGTGTCGACCCGCTTCTACTTGTTTCTGGCATCGAGGGTTCGGTGGTTGGCCGGGCACCAGGGACGGCGTCAGTGGCGTCGGGAGGCATTCCGGATGCGGCGGCACCCGTAGAGGCGGGGCCGCGGCGGGCGCGTCCAGACCGCATCGCGATCTGTGGACAGGTGCCGTTGAAGAAGGGAAGCGGTGGTCATGGGCTTGGATCACGCGTTTGCTGGGGAAGAGATCATGCGGCACCGCAGTATGTTCATTGGCCCGGAGGGGATTGACGGAGTCGGCAGGACAATCGCTGTCGATCGTGCCGTCGAGGTGTTGGGCGGTCGTACCGCCCTGAGGCTGCGCTGATGGCCCGGCCGCCGGTTCCTCACGTCGCTATGCGTCCGCTCTGGCGGTGTCGTAACTGCGGTTCCGAGTGGCCCTGCCAGCCGGCTCGGCTGGCGCTGCTGGCGGAGTACCGGCATGACCGGACCGCGTTGATGCTGTTCCTCGGGGCGCTGATGACCGAGGCGAGCGGCCAGCTTCACCAGCTCCACCCGGATCGCAGGCTCGATCTGACGGAGCGGTTCATGTCTTGGGCCAGGGCCCGCTGATGAGGGCTATGCCACGGGTGAGAGGGCCCCCGGCCTCGACCCTGCCGCGAGTCACCTGCGCTTCATAACCGCTCAACCACGGAACAGGCATGCGGACCCCCAGCTCCGCGCGCGGCGTTGATCGGCGCCGCTGACTGCACCAGGTGCAAGGAGAGAAGTCGTGACTGTCACCGCACACGAACCGACCACGGCCGCGACCACGACCGCCCTCGACCCTCGGACCCTCGTCACACCGGAGGTGTTCGGGAAGCTGGTCGACTATTTCGCTGCCGACCGGCACGTCACCCGCGTGTACGCGGAGCGGGCCGTGGAGCAGTTCCTGGTCTTCCTCAAGGCGCACGCCGACACCGTGACGAGCGAGGATTTCGGGATGCTGCTGCCCGACGGGTCGATCGGCCGTGTCGTGCCGACCCTCCCGGTCGACGCCGTGTGGCATTCCGTGTTGCAGCACACCGTGCCCTACGCCGCGGCCTGCGAGCAGGTCGCCGGGAGCTTCGTCCACCACGTCCCCATCCTGACCGAGGGGATGATGGACGGCACCGCCGTCACGTTCACGCTCGCGGCGTTGCACGCCACCGGGTACCGGGTCGACATGGAGTTCTGGCACGGTGAAGCCGAGTCGTGCTGCCCGCCCGGGGAACCGGACTTCACCGGCAAGTAACGAGAGGTGGCTATGCGCAGCGACTGGGCCGCCCTACCCGAGCCTGTCGGGGTGGCGGTCGCCGATCGAGTCGGCGGCATCGTCGGCGTATACCCGGCTCCGCGCGGTGACCACGCGGAGATCGCGTCGACCGTCATCGGTTCCACCGGCACCGTCTTCGTCAAGGCCGCCTCCTCGGGCCCAGGCGTCCGGTCACTGCGCTACGAACTGGCGGTCACCAGGGCAATCGACAGGTTTCCGCCTACGGTTCTGTGGGATTTCGAGTCCGACGGCTGGTTGGTGGTGGGGGCCGAGCACTTGGACGGCCCCCACCCCGACCTGTCACCCGGCAGCCCTGACCTCGACACACTCGCCGTCACCCTCACACAGCTTCAAGAGACCGCCGCGCCGGACGTGCGGCTGTACGCACCGGCGGGGCGGCTCAGCTTCGCCCATCCGGCGATGGACGGCGATGCGCTCGTGCACTCCGACCTCAACCCGGCCAACCTGATCCTGACACCGCGGGGACTCCGGATCGTCGATTGGGCGTACGCGACCAGGGCGGCGCCATGGGTCGAGTTGGCGTTGCTCACTCAGTGGCTGATCGGCAACGGCCACACCCCGGCCCAGGCGGAAGATTGGCTGAGCCAGTTCCCCGCCTGGGCCGGGACTGACCCTGGGGTTTTGGACGACTTCGCAGCGAGGAACGCCTCGAAGTGGGCCACCAAGTCACGGCAGAGCACAGAGCGTTGGGTGCACGACCTTGCGCTCTGGACCTACGAATGGGCGGCCTACCGGGCGTAAGGTACCGGTCGCGCGAATGGAGGGCACCCCTGTCAGGGGCATTACATTCTTGGTAACTGCAGGTCAGGATGGTGATGAGCTCGGATGAGCAGCGGATGGCTTGGCGGGTGGCGCTACGTGCACGCCCGGGTGTCGAACACCCTCGACACGAAGTCTCGACAGCCGCTCCGGCGGTCACCGGCTACTGTCAGGTTGCCGTGAGGGGTACGTGACGAGCGGTGATCGAGGCCCCGATGATGGGTGGAGGGCATCTTCGTGGATCCGCAGCAGATCAGTGACGTGAAGCGGGCGCTGGGGCGGAGGCTCGCCGGCTGGCGTAAGACTCATGGGCTGACTCAGGATGATGTGGCGCGTCGGGTGCACAGCACCCGGAGCACGGTCGCCAATGTCGAGAACGGCCGGCAGGTGGTGGACCGCGTCTTCTGGGCGCAGTGCGAGTCGCTCCTGCAGGCTGGGGGCGAGTTGCTCACCGGCTATGACGAGTACCGGTCTCTTGAGGTGCGGCATCAACAGGAGAGGGCCGAGGCGGCCCGTCATGCTCGCTGGGGAGCGGTCCTGGATCATCGGGTGATCGCCGAGGTGGCACAGCATCGGCAGCCACCAGCCGCTGACGCGCAGGCCGGCCCTCGCGAAGACGACAACCATGCCGCCGCCCGCCTACTGGCTCACCTTCGCCACCGTCTGCTCGCACCTAACCGACCGGAACAGGCGATCGACCCCACCAGGCTGCCGGAGGTCCGTCAACGGGTCGCGTATATCCACAACCTGTATCAGCGGGGCAACTACGCCGAGACGATCCGGGAGCTACCCGACACGATCGAGCAGGCGGACATCATGACCCGCGCCGGCACCGGCAGCCACCGCAACCGGGCTGCCGCGGTCCTGGCCGGGGCGAATCTCGCCGCTTCCAAGGTCGCCGTCAAACTCGGCGATCCCAGCCTCGCCTGGATAGCTGCCGATCGAGCCGCCCGTATCGCCACCGACGACACCGAGGACGCCGCCCTCGTCGCCGCAGCGGCGTTCTCGGTGGGAACCGCGCTGCTGGCCATGCCGTACCGCACCGACAGTGCCGAGGCAGTGGTACTGGCAGCCCTTGACCACCTCAAAGAGACCACAGCTCCACGCGGGCCGCGGGCTCTGTCGGCGCAGGGAGCACTGGTCCTGCTCGCGGCACTGGTCGCCGCCCGCCAGGCCCAGACCGCCGCAGCCGAGCGGCACCTCAACGACGCGCATGCCCTGGCCGAACAGGTCGGCGCTGACCGCAACGACCTCTGGACCGGCTTCGGACCGACGAATGTCATGATCCACCGCATCAACATCGCCACCCGAACGGACCGCCCACAGCTAGCCATCCATCTCGGCGAACACCTCGACACCTCCTCGCTGCCGAAGGCGCTGATGAGCCGTCGGGCCCAGGTCCACCTCGACCTCGCTGCGGCTTACGCCAGTTCGTCCGACAACGATCCCGCAGCAGTGCTGCATCTCCTCGAAGCCGAACGCATCGCACCCCAGACCGTGCACGTGCACACCAGGACGCGCCGCTTGATCGGCGGCCTACTCGCCCGTGAGCGACGCTCCGCGACCCCCGGCCTGCGAGCACTCGCCGAACGAGCCGAGATCGTCGCCTGATGCCCGAGCCTGTGAGCACCCGGCTGCTCTACCTCGTGGTCTGTGCCGCACCGCCGGCCCGGCACATCGCCGAACTGGTAGAAGCGGCACAACGCGACAGCTGGGACGTGTACATCATCGCGACCGAAACCGCCTACACCTGGCTTCCCACCGGCCAGTTGGCCGCGCTGACGGGGCATCCCGTCAGCTACCGGCAGCGGCACCCCGACGAACCCCGCAGCCTGCCACCCGCCGATGCCATCGCCGTCGTCCCGGCAACCTTCAACACCATCAACAAATGGGCCACCGGCATCAACGACAGCATGGCCCTAGGCGTCCTCAACGAAGCCCTCGGCATGGGGCTCCCGATAGTGGCCTCGCCCTTCGTCAAGACCAGCCTGGCCCGCCATCCCGCGTTCAACGCCCACCTTCGACTACTCGCCGACCACGGCGTACGGCTCACACCTGTCCAAGCCCTGAGCCCCTGTGAGGACGGCGAGACCTTCTGCTGGCACGTCATCACAACAGAACTCCACACTCTGCCCACCCCGCATCAGCCGCCAGCCGAACCCTGACCTGTTCGACGTGCCACAACTGCAGTTCGATCACGTAACCGCAGCCAGACGTAATCTGAAGCAGGGGCGCGACAGGGCATGATCATTTCGATGACCGCAGGCTGACCAACGTCCACCACGCCGACCGCGTCTCCGGCTTGCATCACGGCCGTCTCGTCGAGGCCGGCACCCACGACCAGGTCATGGACGCCACCGGACGGCGCGGAGCTGCTCACCCTGCAAGCCGCCAGCTACGACACCACCGGGCCCGCCGCGACCGTGCCCCGCCGTACCGCCCCCACCTGACGGAGCACTTCATGACAACGGCAAGCCCCACGAAGCCCTCGCCTACTGGGAGAGCGGGATATCAGAAGCTGCGCAATACCATTGGTGAACAGCGGCTTCAGATGCCTGTGCTGGTCTGCTCAAGGGCGCGGAGGCTGAGGGTGGAGCGGAGCGCGGCCAGGCCGGTGGCGAGGTAGATCGCGGCGAGCAGGGTGAGCAGTTGCGCCCAGGGAATGCTGAGGACGAAGCCGGAGATTCGCAGGGCAATGACCACCGTGGGCGGCAGGGCAATGATCAGACTGAGTAGGGTGCTCGTCGCGATGAGGATGCCGTACTGGTAGAGCAGGACGTGACGTGCCCAGTTGGGGGAAATCCCGATGGATACCAGGCGGGTCAGGTAGCCGCGAAGCGTACGGGTCTGGGCGCGGGTAGCGGAGAACACGGCGGTGAGTACGAGGATCACCAGCCCAGCGGCGGTGGCTAGCAGCGCAGCGGCCGGGACGGGTGGCTTGGGTGATACGTAAATTCGGACCGCTTGTGCATCGATGCCTGCCCGGCCGACGGCCTCTTGCATGGCTTTGGCTGCGCTATCGGAGACCTCAGTGATGATGAGGGGCGTGTTCCGTGGCACGGGTAGGTTCAGACTGTTCGCCGTCGATCGCAGCGTCACGCCGTCGGTGCCGGTGCGCCATTCGACGAGGGGCACGTTGACGGTGGCTACGGGTAGTTCGGGGGTCCGGCTGGTGACCTTGTCGCCCTCTCTCACGGCGAGGCGCATGTTGGGCGTTGCCGCGTCGGGTGCGTCGGCCCATACGAGCAGTCCGCCTTCGGCCAGCGCGGCGCGTTGCGTAGGGTTGAGGGAGTGGCCGATTAACTGTTCGACCTGGCCGGTGGTTTCTACGGCAAGAAGATTGCCGTGGTGGCCGTCGCGGGTGACCAACCGTGTCGGGATGCCGGACTCATCGGTGATGAACAGGTAGGCCAGTTCCGCGCGTGGGAGCCCGTCGGCGACGCCGGAGGCGTCCACGGCTCGTAGTAGCGCCGCCGGTGGGGGAAGCGTGCTGCTGGCACGGTCGGCCAGGAGTACCTGGCCGGGTAGCGCGTCTGGGTAGGCCTGCTGATCCGTGGTGCGAATGAGGGTGTCGAGCAGCGTCAGGAAGCCCATGGACGCGCCCAGCAGCACCGTGAGTATCGCGACGATCGCTCCAGCACGGAGTCTGTCGGCCGCCAGTTGCCGAAGCGCCAAGCGGCGGCGCGGCCCGCCTTCGGGCAGCACTCGCAAGACCAAGTCCAGCACGTCGGGGATGACGAGCAGCACCGCGAGCGTGAGCACGCCGGTCAGGATCATCGCTTCGGCCGGCGAATCGACTCGTACGGCGTAGGCGACGGTGACGCACCATGCGGCGACGGCGAGGAGGTGCCGCGCATCTCGGATGTATCGCTTAGTTGTAGAGGTCGTCTGGGATTCTGGACGGGAACGAGGAGCCACAGCAGCGCTCGCCCGTTCCTTTCTGCGGGCTAGCGCTGCGCCTGCGCACACGCTGGTGAGCATGACCAGTGAGAGCAACTGCAACGGGGGCGTGGCAAGTCCCTCGATCGGGCCGGGCGGCCAGTCGCGCAGCTGCGCGATGACCGCTCTGGCCACTCCGCCGATTACTGTCCCGACCAGCGCTCCAGCTACGGCCGCAGCTACGCACCAGGCTGAAGCCGCGATGGTGAGCGCAGCGGCGGCACCCGCTGGGTGTACGCCGACAGCCACGAGTCTGGTCGATGTCTGTCGGAACCGTCGATTGTTGAGCCCGAATACGAGCAGGACGGCCGCGATGGGTAGCAGCAGCGACGGAATGGTGTAGCCGGCAGGTGTGCGCTCGATCGAGGTGCGCTCAGGCCGCTCAAGAAGTTGCTCCCGAAACCGCAGTGTGCCACCGACCACGAGGGCGTCCGCCCCCTCATCGGCGGTAGGCGACCGTCGCGTGTAGTCGCCTACCGCCGTGGTGAAAGCTGTCACGGCGCTTTCGGCGTCGCCCCCTGACCACAACAGCAACGGTTGAGCGCCCAACACCGGAAAACCCTGGGCAAGGCTTGGATCCAGCGAAGCCCAGGTGCCCGGGGCGACCAGGAGGTTCGTGGTGCGGGCAAATTGGTCCTCAGCGGTGCCAACGACGGTTAGCGTCACCTTGCCGCCCAGCAGGGGTAGGGTGCCGTCGGTGATCTCGGGGGCATCCGGGGGCTCGGTGAGGACTACCTCGCCTGGTCGGTTCGGCCACCGGCCAGACAGCAGGTCGTACCGATCAGGGAAGGGCTCATCCTGCCAGGATGCCTCCAGCATCGGTACGCTACGCGCGGGAGTGGTGGCCAACTGCGTGGAGGACGCGCTGAGCATGACCTCGGAGTCGGTGAGTCCAGCGCGGAGGGCCTGTGCCTGCACGTCTGGCACGAACTGGTCTTCTCCAGGGGGCAGCACGATGCTGCCGTAGCCGACGGAGGCGCCGAACCGCCCCAGGTCCCGGTCAGCGATCTGGGCGCCTGACAGGGACAGCGTCCGTAGGGTGACGAACATCGCCATGATGGCCAGCCCGGCGACGAAGACGATCGACGCTGACCGGGCCAGCTCACGAGAGCGGATAAGACGTCGGGCGAGCCGCAGGACGAAGCGCAGGCGTGCCATGAGAGACGCCGGAGAGTTTCCGTTGGTCATGAACGGGCTTCCAGGCGTCCGTCGATGATCTCGTAGCGGGTGTCGGCGTAGTCGCGGCACCGTCGATCGTGCGAGCAGACCACGGCGGTGACTCCCTGGTCGCACAAGGCGCGGATGAGCGCGAACAGGTCTTGGGTGGCGGCGGAGTCCAACGCCCCGGTCGGCTCGTCAGCCAGGAGAACGGCTTTTTGCCCTGTCAGCGCCCGCGCGATCCCTACTCGTTGGCGCTGTCCGCCGGACAGCTGTCGGGGCAGCCGGTTGTCGAGGCCTTCCAGTCCGACTCGGCGCAGTTGGTTGGTGGCTTCGGCTCGCGCGGCCTCGGCCGGGATGCCGCGCGCCTCCGAGGGCAGGGCGACGTTCTCCGCGGCCGTGAATTCCTCGATCAGGTTGTGGTCCTGAAACACGACGCCGACGGTTTCGAGCCGCAGCTGCGCGCGTTGGCTCTCGTTTGCGGTGGTGACATCGACGCCGTTGACCTGGATCTCGCCGGAGTCGGCGAGATCCAGGCCGGCCATCAGGTTGAGCAGCGTCGACTTGCCGGAGCCGCTGGCACCATAGATGCACACGAACTCACCCGGGCGAGCTTCGAAGTCCACATCTCGTGCAGCCCACACGGTTTCTACCTCAGAGTGGTAGGCCTTGCGAACCTTCTGCGTACGGATGAGTGGTGACATCACGGTGCCTAACTATTCAGCAGCTGTAAGCCGTACGCCAGGACGACACCTCGTCGCTGTTGGCCGGAGCCACGTTGTTGTCGCTCTGGTTACGCCCCAACGTCTGGTCGTCCCCGGACCCGTTAGCGTCCTCCCACATGCATCCGGAGTGGGTCGTGGACTTGTTCGCCCAGGAGTCCATCTCGTCGTTGGCGTCGCCGCTCAGGTTCTGGATGGTGGATGAGCCTTGGCCGCGCTCGACCAGCATCCACTTGTAGTCGTTGTTGCCCCACAGGCACATGTAGGCCGCGTCGCAGTCACTCAGGGCCGCGCTGGCGGTCCCCGGAATGAGCACCAGGCCCGTCCCTACGATCATGGCCGACGCGATGAGGTTCTTGATCCTCATCGTCACCTCCCCGTTTCAATTGCGAGTGCCGTGATCTACGGCACGCAGGACATCGAATCACATCTCAGGGTAGTGAATCAACAACGCAGCGAGAGATTTGCGGTCCGCAAGTGCATCAAGGGATACCTATCTCCGACGCGATCCGGGCGAGTGCCGGAGACGCACCGGGACTTCCACCTCGGTTGGCTCCGCGAAGTTGTCAGGCAGTAGTGCGGTTGGCGACATTCGTGGCGTAGCGCTGCCTGGTGTTCCCGGCCTCGTGAGTCCAGTTCGTCGTTGTCTGCAGGTGCAGGCCGAGGAGCTGACTGAGAACCGCAGCGGGTAGCTGCCCGGCGAGTTCCATCAACGCGGTGTTGCGGCTCGCGCGGGCGGGGATGCCGAGGCGTCGTAGCCGCGCGCCGAGCTGTCGTGCGCTGAGCGGCTGACCAGGTGCGGCGCCGGGGAACAGCCACCGGTTCGCCGCGCTGCGCCCCACGGCGGTCTGCCCGACGCGACGGTTGACGAGCTCGGCCACCAAGTCGTGCAGGGGCGGCGGAAGCCGGATGGGTGTGCTGCCCAGGCGTAGGTGAGTACCGTCGCGCCGCCTCGCGTTCCGCCGCCTGGATCTGCTCGCCCCGGTCGTCGTGGTCGGGCCCGCGCCGCGCCGTCACGACCAGCACCCCGCGGCCGGCGGCAGCTGTCCGTCCGCTCCGCCAAAGAACGCAGTGCCGCCCCTGGACGCGGAATGCGCTGATCATCACCGAAAGGCCGCGCAAAGGCGGGCTCTCATCGTGTGATGGGACGTGGTGAGGTGATGCCAGCATCGATAAGTCTTTGGTGGTGGCGGGTGAGAAGCGCATCGGCGTCGTGGGGTCTGCCGAGTGTGGTCAGGGTGTCGGCGGCTTGGTGATGGAGGTGTTCGTTGTAGGGGTCGAGGCGGAGGGCGTTCTGGAGGTGGTGGAGCCGGGCGTGGGGGTCGGGTGCGCTGGTGGCGAGGGTCGTGTGGGCGTCGATGACGTGGCGGCGGGTGTTCTCGCGGATGGGGTCGAGCCACGGCCAGGTGTGGTTGGCGGCGATGTCGCCGGTATAGCGGTCGATGATCGCTTGGTGGGCGTGGGGGTGGTTAGCGACGGCGGTGGTGGCGTGGTCGATGGCGGCGTTCAAGTGCCAGAGGTCGACGTCGATGTGTTGGTGGTCGAGGTGGTATCGGTCGTCGGTGTGCACGATGGGGTGAGGGTGCCCGGTGGCGGTGATGTCCTTACGGAGGTCGCTGAGGGTGGTGTAGAGGCGTCGGGCGACGGTGTGTCGGGGGAGCCCGGGCCAGATCGTGGTGGCGAGTTCGTGGGTGGTGGCGCCGTCGGGATAAACGGCGAGGGCGACGAGGACCTGCAGGGCCGCAGCGCGGCGGATCGTGACGAGTCTGCCGGCCGCCCACAGGGTGGGGCTGCCGAGGACGCGCAGGGTGAACAGCTTCGGTGAGGACGCCTCCGGCGGAGGGATGGGCGCGGGTGGTCGTTGCCGGGGTACGGCTACCGCCGGTGGTGTGGACGGGGTGAGGGTGAGGACGGCGAGGAGGTCGCGGGCGGCGGTGGCGGTGAGTACGCACAGTCGGGTCCGGCCGCCGCCGGTGCCGCGTGCGGTGTATCCGTCGGGTGTGATGTGCCAGGTGGGGCCGTGGGTCCAGGTGCCGATGAGCACGCCCTGGGTGTGGGCCAGGGCGGTGGCGAGGCGGGCGGCGGTGTCGGGTTCGGTGGGCGAGTGGGTGAGCAGCATCGGGGATGCCGCGTCCGGGTGGTGGGGGCGGGTGATGGTGGTGATGGCGTCGGCGGGGGTGTCGGTGACGGTCAGGCCCGGCAGGTCATGCAGGGGCAGGGTGTGGCCTCCGAGGAGGGCGCGCAGGTCGGTGCGGCTGGTCACGACCGTGGTGTGTTGTGTGGTGTCGCGGAGGGCCTGGAGCAGGGCGGTGAGGAGGATGCCGCGGGCGGCGTCGATGGCCGCGGGGCCGGTCAGACCGATGCCCCCGATGGGAATCGCCAGTGGGGCGGCGGGTGCGGGTGGGGTGTCGGCGAGGGCGGCTTGGACGGCGGTGACGGTGGGTGGCAGGGCGGCCAAGTCGCTGTCGTCGCGGGGGTGTCCCGGGGATGGGGGCCGGTAGAGGCGGCGACGGCGGAGCCAGACCAGGGTGCCGGCGGCGGCGATCTGGTGTGCGGTGTCGGCGGGAATCCATCCTCCCGACACGTCCACCCCCGCGTCGGCTGTCTGCCGCAGATGTTCGCCGGTGCTGGTGGGTGTGGGGGCCGGTGGGGCGTCAGTCGTGGTGGCGGTGGTGGTGGGTGCCCACAGGGCGGCGGCGCCGGCCATGCCGGTCGCGGTGGCCTGCATCGGGGTGGGCAGCGGTAGCCGCCGGAGCCGCCGAATCGTCGCCGCAACGCGGGTGACGGTGGTACGGAGGGTGATCCCAGTGATGAGGAGCCACAGCATCCAGGCCAGGAGTACCAGGCCGGCGATGAGGGTGTCCTCGGTGAGGGGGTCGCTGAGCCACTGGCGGAGGTGTTCCTGGGTGGGGCGGGTGGGCAGGGGCCAGCCGGCGGTGTAGGTGAGCACGATCGGTGGGCCGGCCAGGACGGTGGTGACCGCAGCGGCGGAGGCGATCTGGCGGGGCCACCTCACCGCGCCCGTCCATGATCGTGCTTGCCCATGCGCGGGCGTCGGTGACGGGGGCCGCTTGTGGTGGGGTGGTGGCCGCTCATGGGGTGGCCGGGGCGCGGACGAGGCGGGTCCACAGCCGGTACACCCACCATCCGGCCACGGCGGTGGCGTAGATGCCGGCGAGGGTGCCGGTGATACGGGGTGCGGTGATCGCGACGGTGATGACCGCCAGTGGCGCGCCCAGGACGAGCCGGAGCGTCCACGGGCGGACCAGGGCCAGGACCGTGCCGACGCCGAGCAGTAGTCCTCCGACGCGGCCGGCGAGGTCGATCCAGACCACCATGTCGGGCCACCGTGCTGCGGTGTTCGAGTACTGGACGAGACCGATCCCGATGGCGGCGGCGAGGACGGAGCTGGCGGGGAATGCCAACAGGGCCGACCATCCACCGAGTGGGGTGCGCCGCTGGCGGGCGGCGACGACGGCGGCGATGAGCGCGAGCACGATGATCGGGGCGACGGGGTACAGGGCCCAACGCAGGAACGGGCCGACCGGCATCTTCAGGTACTGGGCGGCCACCACCGCGTAGAGACTCGCGGTGGCCGCGCCCAGAGAGACGGCGGACAGGATGCCGATGCTGACGGTGCCCGCAGGAGACTGGGTCGTGGGTCCGGGGTTGTGGGCGGCAGCCAGGGCCCCGAGGATCGTACCGGCCGACAGACACGCGATGACCGCGAACACGGCAGCCATCGCCAACAGCCCCCACGCGGGTTCCGCCCATTCGAGGGGGTACACCCCGCCCCGGGTGACGGTGAGCAGCATCTGCGTGATCATCACCAACGACGCGAAGCCGGGCACCGCGATCCCCAGCACCCGCCGGACCTGCGGCACCGGCTCCTGCCCACCGACATCACCACTACCAGCGGCGGCGGGACTCGCGCCGACGGCACCGTGTGCCGCGGCCAGCGTCGGATCCAGGGCGACCTGCGGGAGGAGGCCGGTCCGCTCGGCGATCACCGTGGCCGCCTGCGGCAGCCGGGCCGTGCCACCAACCAGGTACACGCCGGTCAGGTCCGCCGGGGTGAGTTCCGCAGCGGCGACCGTATCGCAGGTGAGCTGCCCTATCCGGTCCAGGACCGGTCGTGCCGCCTGGTCCAGGGCCATGGTCGTGGCCACGACCGCGGTGCCGTCCGCCTGCGGCACGGTGATCGCCGTGTGCTGGGCGAGGGCTTCCTTCGCGGCCCGCACGCTCGCCATCCACGCCCACCCGCCCTCTGCCTCCCCGGCCAGGCCGGTGGCGAGGGCACGGTCGATGGCGTCCCCGCCGGCGTTGGGGTCGGCGAGGGTCGCGAGGACCTCGAACCCGGAGGGTCCACGACGCAGGACCGTCACCTCCGCCCCACCGCCGATGTCCACCACCGCCAGATACGCGCCCACCGGCATCTGCGCACCACAGGCGACCAGGTGATCCGCCACCGCGACCGGGGCCTCCACCAGGTGGGGCTGCCCCAGTCCGGCGCGATGCGCCGCGTGCCGCATCCACGTACGCCGTCGCGGCCCCCAGCCGGCCGGCACCACCAGCCGCACATCCTCCACCGGCCCGCCGGCCACCTGCCCAGCCTGTTCGGCGATCCGGCGCAGGGTCGCCGCCACCAGCGTCGTCGCCTCGACCTGCTGCCCGTCGACGGTGAGGGTCTGCTCGGCGAACCGCTGGGGCACCGAGACGAACCGGTGCGGCTGGCGGGCTGCGGCCTGCCAAGCCTGCTGCCCGGTCCACACACCCGCGTCCTCGGCCACCCATGCGGCGCTGGGCATCACCGGGTTGCCATCGACGGCCACCGAAACCCATCGACCGTCGGGCCACGCCAGCACCGCCACGGTGCTGGTAGCGCCGTAGTCGATCGCCAGCCGCACAGGCCCTGACATGCACATCAGTCAAACATGAATAAGGGTCTGCTGCACCGATAGGTGACATCTGAGATGGCTTGCCCTGCGGGCGGGCTGGAAGGATGTTGCTGTGCCCAAGCCCTACCCCCGAGAGTTC
>NZ_JBEZEK010000010.1:0-235134 GCF_040648835.1 Micromonospora sp. NPDC049081
CACCCTCTCTCCCTCCCCGCCCCTCTACCCCTCCGCCCAGCTGCCGCCCCCCGCCCTGCTGCCGCCCCCCGCCCTGCTGCCGCCCCCCGCCCTGCTGCCGCCCCCCGCCCTGCTGCCGCCCCCCGCCGTGGGGCCGCCCCCCGCCGTGGGGCCGCCCCCCGCCGTGGGGCCGCCCCCCGCCGTGGGGCCGCCCCCCGCCGTGGGGCCGCCGCGCGCCCATGCGGCGACCCCGCCGACGGCTACGGGCGGGTCGACCGGGCGGTGCCGGGGCGGCCATGTGCAGACCGGCCGATGCCGTGGGCAGGTTACGAGCGGACCGACCAGACGGTGACGTCGACCGAGGCCGGCTGCGCCTGGTAGCGGTTGTGGTCGATCCGGACGTAGTTGACCACCGTCGGGTCGCCCGGGTCGGGCTGGCAGTAGGTGACCGGGGTGGGTTCGAGCTGTTCGAGGTCGATGCTCGAATACCGCTGCGCCTTCGGGTTGCGGCAGCCCTCGTAGCTGAGGTCGGTCGGGTCGTCGGTCCAGTCGTAGAGGGCGAGCTGGTGGTGCTGCGCCTGGAAGATCAGGGTGCCCGCGCCGGTGCCCTTCGCCAGTCGGGGCCTCGGCAGGAAGTAGACCGAGTCCCCGTCGAGCAGCTTCCAGTGCGGCGCGTCCTTTGGCGGCACCCAGTCCGGCCCGACCGGCCCGGGGGTGGGCGTCGGCCGGGCCGTGGGGGTCGGGCCGGGGCCGGCCGTGGGCCCGTCCGGGCCGGGGTCCGGGATCGCCGGGGTGGTGGTGGGCGTCGCCCCGGTCGGATCGACGGTGGGTGTCGGCCCGACCGGGGTCGCCGTGACGCTGGGGTCGGCCGAGGAGGCGTCGACGGAGGTCGTGGGGGAGGCGCTGCGCGCGTCCGGCGTGCG
Organism: Micromonospora sp. NPDC049081; assembly: GCF_040648835.1. Taxonomy (NCBI): domain Bacteria; kingdom Bacillati; phylum Actinomycetota; class Actinomycetes; order Micromonosporales; family Micromonosporaceae; genus Micromonospora; species Micromonospora sp. NPDC049081. Next base: position 903 of record NZ_JBEZEK010000010.1, read on the forward strand.
GTCCGTCGGCCAGGAGAGCACGGCCACCGTACCGACGATCACCAGCAGCAGCGCGGCGATCCCCGCCGGCAGCCGCCAGCGTCGCCAGCGGCGGCGCGACCCCGGGGCCGACGGAGTGGCGTCTGCTCCGGTCGGTGCGTCGGACGCGGGCGGGGTCGGCCCCGGCGGCAGGGCGACGGCGTCCGCCGCCGCCCGGGACAGCCGTGGGTCGATCGCGCTGAACAGGGACAACAGCCCGAGCGCGCTCGCGGCGAAGACGCCGGCCAGGCCCACCAGGGCATTGGCCTTGTCGACCCCGATCCGCCAGGCCAGCACCGCCACCCCGATGGCGGCCACGGTGAGCAACGTGTAGGCCTTTCGCGGTCCCGTCATGCGAATCATGGTGGCCGGGGGCGACGGGACACGGTGTCGGGTAGGCGACGCCGCGTGCTCGCCGGGTGACATCGGGACCTTCGGCCGACCGGAGGCACCCGGGTCGGCGTGACGACGGGACCTTTGGCCACCGTCGGACGGGTCCTTGCGCCCCACCGCCGAGACGGCCGTCGATGGATGCTGAGGGTGTCCGAGACGCCGCCAACCGCCGAGGTGAAACATGTCGACCGAACTCGCCACCACGATCGACGCCCTGGTCGCCGCCGGCCTCAAGGCCCTGGCCGACTACGACCGGTACGACCAGGAGCAGATCGACCACATCGTCCGCAAGGCGTCGGTGGCCGCGCTGGACCGGCACGCCGCCCTCGCCCAGCTCGCCGTCGCCGAGACCGGTCGGGGGGTGTTCGAGGACAAGGCGGTGAAGAACATCTTCGCCTGCGAGCATGTCACGCACAGCATGGCGAAGACCCGTACCGTCGGGGTGATCGCCCGGGACGAGATCAGCGGCATCGTCGAGATCGCCGACCCGGTGGGCGTGGTCGCCGGGATCACCCCGGTCACCAACCCCACCTCGACCACCATCTTCAAGGCGCTGCTGGCGCTCAAGACCCGCAACCCGATCATCTTCGCCTTCCACCCGGCGGCGCAGCGGTGCAGCGTCGAGGCCGCCCGCACGGTACGCGACGCGGCGGTCGCCGCCGGAGCGCCCGAGCACTGCATACAGTGGATCGAGGAGCCGTCGGTCGAGGCGACCACCGCGCTGATGCACCACCCCGGGGTCGCCACCATCCTCGCCACCGGCGGTAACGCCATGGTCCGGGCCGCCTACTCGGCGGGGAAGCCGGCACTGGGTGTGGGCGCGGGCAACGTGCCGGCCTGGATCGAGGCGAGCGCCAAGCTCAAGCGCGCGGTCAACGACATCGTGCTGTCCAAGTCGTTCGACAACGGCATGATCTGCGCCTCCGAGCAGGCCGTCATCCTCGACGCGGCGATCCACGACGCCGCCCTCGACGAGTTCCGCACCCTGCACGCCCACCTGGCCACCCCGGCGGAGAAGGAGAAGCTGGAGGCGCTGCTGTTCCCCGCCGGCAAGCTCAACCCCGACGTGGTGGGCAGGACGGCCGCCTGGATCGCCGACGCCGCCGGGATCACCGTCGCCCCGGACACCTCGATCATCCTGGTCGCGGTCGACCGGGTCGGCCCCGACGAGCCGTTGACCCGGGAGAAGCTCTGCCCGGTGCTGGCCGTGCTGCGCGCCGACAGCCGCGAGCAGGGCCTGCGGTACGCCGAGCAGATGGTCGAGTTCCACGGGCTCGGGCACAGCGCGGTCATCCATACCGCCGACGAGGAGCTGGTGGAGGAGTTCGGCCGCCGGGTCAAGGCGGTCCGGATCATCTGGAACTCGCCGGCCTCGCAGGGCGGCATCGGCGACATGTACAACGCGTTCCTGCCGTCGCTGACGCTGGGCTGCGGCAGCTACGGCCGTACCTCGGTGTCGGACAACGTGTCGGCGGTGAACCTGCTCAACATCAAGCGGATAGGCCGGCGGAACAACAACATGCAGTGGTTCAAGGTCCCGTCGAAAATCTTCTTCGAGGCGAACGCGATCCGCTACCTCGCCGAGATGCCCGACGTGCACCGGGTCACCGTGGTCACCGACGCCACCATGACCCGGCTCGGCTTCGTCGACCGGATCAACCGGGTGCTGCAACGCCGCCCCGAGCGGATCGCCCTGCAGATCATCGACGACGTGGAACCCGAGCCGAGCGTCGACACCGTCGACCGGGGGGCCGCGCTGATGCGGGCCTTCCGCCCCGACACCATCGTCGCCCTCGGTGGCGGCTCGGCGATGGACGCGGCCAAGGTGATGTGGCTGCGCTACGAGCACCCGGACGTGGTCTTCGACGACATGCGGGAGAAGTTCTTCGACATCCGCAAGCGCGCCTTCACCTTCCCCACCCTCGGCGCGCTGGCCCGACTGGTCTGCGTACCGACCACGTCGGGCACGGGCGCGGAGGTGACCCCGTTCGCGGTGATCACCGACCACCGGACCGGCAAGAAGTACCCGCTGGCCGACTACGCGCTCACCCCGACCGTGGCGATCGTCGACCCGGTGCTGACCGCCAGCATGCCGGCGACCATCGCCGCCGACAGCGGCTTCGACGCCCTCACCCACGCCATCGAGGCGTACGTGTCGGTGTACGCGAACGACTTCACCGACGGGCTCGCCCTGCACGCCATCCGGCTGATCTTCGGCAACCTGGAACGGGCGGTGGTCGACGCCGACCCCGAGGCGCGGGAACGGATGCACAACGCGGGCACCATCGCCGGGATGGCGTTCGGCAGCGCCTTCCTCGGCATCGTGCACGCCATGTCGCACACCCTCGGCGCGACGTTCCACATCGCCCACGGGCGGACCAACGCGGTGCTGCTGCCGCACGTGATCCGCTACAACGGCACCGTCCCGGCGAAGCTGTCCGGCTGGCCGCGTTACGAGAGCTACCGGGCACCGGAACGCTTCGCCGAGATCGCCGCCCAGCTCGGCCTGCCGGCGGGCACCCCGGCGCAAGGGGTGGCGTCGCTGGCCGAGGCGGTGGAACGGCTGCGCGACGCGGTCGGCATCGAACCGTCGTTCGCCGCGATCGGCGTCGACCGGGCGGCGTTCGAGGCGGCGCTGCCACAGCAGGCCCTCAACGCCTACGAGGACCAGTGCGCCCCGGCGAACCCCCGGATGCCGATGCTCGACGACATGCAGCAGCTCATGCGGGACGCCTACCAGGGCACGTCGCGCTGACCGGGTGGCCCGACAGCCCGCCCGGCCAGGGGGCCGGGCGGGTTCGGCGGGCGGCTCACTTCCCGGCGAGCAGTCCCCGGGGGCGGATCGAGCGGACCGGCTCGGTGGCGGCCCCCGCAGCACGCAGGATGTGGTTGGCGGCGATGATCCCGGTCGCCGCCGACCGTTCCATCAACGCGCTGGGGAAGTCGGTGCCGATGCCGTCCCCGGCCAGGTAGAGGCCCTCGGCGTCGGTGCGTACCCCCGGCCGGCCGGGGTGGCTGCCCGGGGTGAACGCCGGGGCCTGCGTCTCGACCCGGGCGCGCAGCTCACGGACGCCCAACCCGGCGACCTCCGGCCAGAGCGCGACCAGTTCGGTGCGCATCCGTTCGGCCAGCTCCTCGGCCGGCACCCCCTCGTCGCAGGCGTACGCGTGCAGCTCCACCACCGCGCCGCCGGTGCGCTGCGCCCACCGCCGGGACTCGTTCTCCAACCGGTGGTAGAGGGTCACCGAGTCCAGGGTGGGCTGGCGGGACACCCCGCTGAACACCGCCCGGTCGGCCCGGACGTCCCCGTCGAGCCAGTACCGCGCCACCGCGTACGGCGGGCCGGGCCGACCGAACGCGGGCATCCGCGCCACCAGTCCGGGCGCCACCGCGACCAGGCCGGGGGAGGCGTCGACCAGTGCCGCCAACGCGGGCGGGTCGACGGCCAGCACCACCTGCCCGGCGGGGTGGACCGTGCCGTCGGCGGTGGTCACCCGCCAACCGTCCGGCTCCCGGTCCAGCCGGGTGACGGCGGCCCCGGTGCGCACCCGGCCGCCGTGCTGCTCCACGTACCGGGTCAGTGGCTGCCAGATCGCCGTGGCGTAGTCCTCGTCGGGGCAGTCGAACGCCAACCCCTCCGGGTTGCCCAGCAGATAGAAGTGGAACTGGGCGATCATCTCGGCGGCCGACATCTCGGTCTCGTGGTTGAAGAACGAGTGCGAGAAGACCTCGAACAGCATGGCCCGCGCCCGGTCCGGCAGCTTCAGCGAGGCGAGCAGCGCGTCGGCGGTGGTGTCGTCGAACTCGGCGTAGGTGCGCACCGGGTCGTAGCTGAGCAGCGGCAGCGCGGCGTCCCGGTCCATGGTGCGCAGGTCGGCCAGGCGCAGGCTGGGGCTGCGCAGCAGTAACGCGAGCAGGTTGGCCGGCGGGGCCGGGGGCAGCCGGCCGAACTCCTCGGTGGGCCACTGCGCGGACAGGATCGGATAGCCGGGGATCGGCTTGAGGAAACCGAGCGTCGGGTCGACCCGCCGCAGGATCGACCGCCAGTTGTAGTACTGCCGGAAGAACGCGTGGAAGCCGTGCTCGTTGACCTGGCTGCCGTCGGCGAGCGCTTCCGGCCACGCGCCGAGCCGGCCACCCAACGTCGGCGCGGCCTCCAGCACCGTCACGTCCACCCCGCGTTCGGCGAGCACCACCGCCGCCGACATGCCGGCGATCCCGCCGCCCACCACCACGGCCGTGGTCGGTCGGGCCACCCGGGGGGTGCCACCCCCGCCAGGGTCCACCACATGCTCGCGTACGCCGATGAGCCGGCCCAGCTTCTGCGACAGCGCCATGTGCACCTTCCGACCCGAGGGACCCCCAGTCTGCCCGACCAGGCGCGATCCGGCCCGGTCAGGACGCTGGGCCGCCGTCGACCGGCCGTCCGGCGGCGAGCGGGGGACGGTCGGACGGCGGCCAGACGTACTCCAGATCGGACGGCACGTCGCCGAACTGCGGGCGGTAGTGCCCCGGGTCCTTGCGCAGCAGCGCCGACCGGTGACTGCGGTGCAGGTCCTCACGACCCAACCAGGGCGGCAGCTCACCGGTGGCGGCCAGCTCGGCCTGGCTGCGGACCCGGCCGTCGCCCCGGGCAGCGGTCAGGTCGGTGACCAGGGTCGACGCGCAGGTGTCCGCCCGGCCCGCCGCCGACCAGACCGCGCACACGTCCAGCCCGTACCGGGTCAACGCCTCCTCGTAGCCGGCCCACATCTTCACCGCCGGGTGGTTGCGCCAGCCGTACCCCGGCCGGGTCAGCCCGCGCAGCACCTGGAGCGCCTCCACCCGCTGCTTGCCCAGCCGCCGCTGGTCGAGGGACCGCGCGCTGGCCAGAAAGTCCGGGTACGGCAGGAACGTCTGCACGCCCGCTGCTCTACCCGCCGCCACGCCCACCATGCCTGCCCGACCGACCGGCACCGCCCGGTGCGCGCACCAGGGCTGCGTCCCCGGCGACCGGCTGGCTACCATCCGGGCATGGCCGAACCCCTGCGGGACCGGGCCCGGCGCGCGACCGGCTGGCGGTTACGGATGAACGGCGACACCCGTCCGCACTACGTGGTCTGCGGCAACGATCCGCTGGCGTACTGGGTGGTGCGGGCGCTGCTCGGCACCGACCTGCCGCACGGCCGGGTGCGGATCACCCTGGTGGTGCCGGAGCGCCGCCGCTCGGAGGGCCCCGACGGGCGGGACGTCGACGGTGTGCAGGTGATCCGGGCCGACCGGCTCGACGAGGCCACCTTCCACCGGGCCGGCCTGGCCGGGGCGGACGGGTTGGCCCTGCTGCACCAGGACGACGTGGGCAACATGCACGCCGCGCTCTGCGCGCAGGAGGTGGAGCCCCGGCTGCGCCTGGTGGTCCGGATGTTCAACACCAGCCTCGCCAACGGCCTGCGGCAGCTCTTCCCCGACTCGGCGGTCCTCTCCGACGCCTCCATGGCCGCCCCGGCGTTCGTCGCCGCCGCCCTCGGTGAGGTGGCCCCGACCCACTTCCGGCACGGCGGTCGCACCCTCTACGTGGCCCGCCGCGCCGACGTCCGCCCCGCCGACGTGGTCTGCGGGCTGGCCGTCACCACCGATCCGGACCTGGTCCGGGTGCTGCCCGCCGACGAGAAGGCCGCCGACGTGGTGCTCGCCGAGGCGACCGGGCAGCCCGCCGGCACCGAGCTGGCGGCCCGCCGGCTGGTCCGGGCCCGACGTCGCCGCCGCCCCCTGGCGGTGCTGCTGCGGGCGGTCCGCAGCTTCGCCACCCGCAAGATCGGCATCGCGGTGCTGACCCTGCTCGGGGTGATCGCCCTGCTCGGCTGGCTCAACGCCCGTGCGGTCGCGGTGAGCTGGACGGAGGCGCTCTACCTGACCCTGGTCACCACGCTCAGCGGCCAGGACCCGGACGTCACCAAACCGGCCGCCGCCCAGGTCATGCAGGTGGTGCTCAACCTGGCCGGGCTGGCGCTGATCCCGCTGATCACCGCCGTGGTGGTCGACGGCATCGTCAACGCCCGGCTGGCCCTGCACGCCGGGCGCATCCAGCCGGAACGCACCGGGCACGTGGTGGTCGTCGGACTGGGCAACATCGGTACCCGGGTGATGGCGCAACTGCACGACTTCGGCGTCGAGGTGGTGGCGATCGACCGCAGTGCCGAGGCGCGGGGTGCGGCGCTGGCCCGGCGGCTGGGCGTACCGCTGATCGTCGGGGACGCCGCCCGGGAGGAGACGCTGCTCTCGGCCTCGGTGGAACACTGCCAGGCGCTGGTGGTGGTCTCCACCGACGACGGGGTCAACCTGCGGGCCGCACTGAACGGCCGGGCGCTCAACCCGGAGCTGCGGGTGGTGCTGCGGCTCTTCGACGGCGACTTCGCCGAACGCATCCAGCGGGCGTTCGGCATCGGCATCTCACGCAGCGTGTCCTACCTGGCCGCCCCGTCCTTCGCCGCCGCCCTGCTGGACCGGGCGGTCATCGCCACCATCCCGGTCGACCGGCACGCCCTGCTGGTGGTGGAGGTGCCGGTGGTGGCCGGTGCCGCGCTGGACGGCCGCCCGCTCGGCGCGGTGGCCCGCCCCGGCGAGGTGCGCCTGCTGGCCCATTCCCGGGTCGGGCAGAAGACCGACTGGCGGGCGGACCCCCGGATGGTGATCTCGGCGGGGGACCGGCTGACCGTGGTGGCCCGCCGGGCCGGGCTGGCCGCCCTGCTCCGCGAGACCACCCCGCCGCCACCGGCCCCGCCGCCGCCCGCCGGGGTGCCGGCGTCGCGTGATCCGCAGGAGTGACTAGCGGGGGCGCAGGGCGTACCAGAGCGCGCCGAGGGCGAGCACCCCGAAACCGGCGAGGACGCTCGCGGTCGGCAGGCTGACCGCGAGCAGCAGGCAGCCGACCAGCCCCAGCGCGGCGAGCGCCCGGACGGGCAGCCGTCGGGCCGGGTCCGGGCCCAGGGTCCACGCGGCGGCGTTGGTGATCGCGTAGTAGACCAGCACCGTGCAGCTGGAGAAGCCGATCGCGCCCCGGACGCCGCCGAGCGCCACCACCGCGACCACCACGGCGGCCACGGTCAGCTCCGCGCGGTGCGGGACGGAGTGCACCGGGTGCACGGCGGCCAGCGTCCCCGGCACGTCCCGACGGCGGGCCATCGCCAGCAGGGTCCGGCCCACCCCGGCGAGCAGGGAGAGCAACACCCCGGTCACCGCCACCGTCGCCCCGGCCCGGACCACCCAGGCCAGGCCGGGCAGCCCCGCGACGGTCACCACGTCGGCCAGGGGCGCGGCGGAGGCGGCCAGCCGGTCGGGGCCGAGCACGCCGACGGCGACCACCGCGAGGAGCAGGTAGACCGCCAGCACCACCCCGAGGGCCAGCGGCACCGCCCGGGGGATCGTGCGGGCCGGGTCACGGACCTCCTCACCGAGGGTGGCGATCCGGGCGTACCCGGCGAAGGCGAAGAAGAGCAGCCCGGCGGCGGTGAGCACACCCCGGGCCGTACCGCCGCCCTCGGCGAGCCGGTCGAGCCGCACCTCCCCGGCGGTCAGGCCGGTCACCGCGACCAGGGCCAGCACCGCCAGCACCACGACCACCAGCACCTTCGTGGCGGCGACCGTGCGGGTGACGCCGCGCAGGTTCACCCCGGTCACCGCGAGCACCGCGCCGACCGCGACCAGCCGGGCCTGCCCCGGCCACAGGTACGCCCCGATGGTCAGCGCCATCGCCGCGCAGCTCGCCGTCTTGCCGACCACGAAACCCCAGCCGGCGAGGAACCCGGCGAACGGGCCGAGGCGTTCCCGGCCGTAGACGTACGTGCCGCCGGACTCCGGGTAGCGGGCGGCCAGCCGGGCCGAGCTGGTCGCGTTGCAGTACGCGACGAACCCGGCCAGCGCCAGCGCCACCAGCAGCCCGGTGCCGCCGGCCGCCGCGGCGGCCGGGGCGAAGACCACGAACACGCCCGCGCCGAGCATCGCCCCCAACCCGACCACCACCGCATCGGGTACGCCGAGCCGCCGCCGCAGTCGATCCACCCCGGCAGGTTACGGGGCGGAGGTGAACGGGCGGCCTCGACCGGGCGACCGGCCCGGGTCGGCGGTGAACGGGCGGTCCCGGCCGCGCAGCCGGGCCGGTAACGGCAGGTCGTCCCAGGGGACGCGGCGCAGCAGCCGGTCCAGCAGCAGCCCCAGCAGCAGCCCGGCCACCGAGTCGGTCAACCAGTGCCAGCCCAGGTAGGTGGTGGTGCACAGGACCACCAGCGGCGGCACCACCCGCACGGCGGTGACCAGTCGGGAGGGCATCCGCCGGCCCACCGTGCGCAGCAGTGGGACGAGCAGCAGGGCGAGCACGCCGTACCAGACGATCGCGTTGGCCACGTGCCCCGACGGGTACGACTGGGCATAGCGGACCGGCAGGTCGTGCTGGAACAGCGGCAGGGTCTGCTCCGGTGACAGGAAGGGTTCCTTGACGCTGGCGCTCGGGGCCGGCCGGGCCGTCCACACCTTGAGCGGGCCGATGGTCAGATAGGTGAGCGCGAAGGCGACCACCGGGGGCAGCACCGGGCGGACCGAGCGGAGCCGGACGGCCAGCAGCACCCCCAGGGCGGCGGCCAACAGCGTCAACGGGGTGCCCTGGCCGAGCAGGTTGAGCACCCGGGCCACCCAGTACGCGGCGGTCGGCCGGTGCGCGTCGGCCCAGTCGGCGACCGCCCGGTCGACACCGAACAGGTGGCCGGTGGCGAGCGCCCAGGTCAGCGCGACCAGGGCGGTGAGCAGCAGCAGGTCGAACCACCAGCCGGCCGGGCGGACCGGTCTGAGCCGCACCCCGCCGCGTACCGTCTTGGTTCGCTCCCGCACGCGATCACGCTACCGGCCGACCACCGGGGCCGTGGTGGCAAGGGGCGTGGCCAGCCCCGGCCAGGCCCCGCGTGGGACGGTGGCGCGGCCCCGGCGGGTGGTGGTACGGCCCCCGGCGGGTGGTGGTGCGGCCCCGGTCGATGTGTGTCGAACCACGAAGGGAGGCGCACGCCGGGGAGCACCCGGCACACTTGTCCCCGTGCGGATCACCTCGGCCCTCGTCGACCCGGCGCTGCTCGACCTCCCCTGGTCGACCCCGCTGGAGCAGTGGCCTGCCCGGCACCTGGTGGCGCTGCCGCAGGGCATCTCCCGGCACATCGTCCGGTTCGTCCGCCTCGGCGACTACGTGTACGCCGTCAAGGAGACCGGGGAGCGGGTCGCCGAACGCGAGTACGACCTGCTGCGGGCGCTGGAACGGATCGACTTCCCGTCGGTGGAGGCGATCGCGATCGTGGCCGACCGGCAGGCCGACGACGGCACCCCGCTGGACCCGGTGCTGATCACCAGGCACCTCCAGTTCTCGTTGCCCTACCGGGCGCTGTTCTCCCGCACGCTGCGCCCGGAGACGATGGGCCGGCTGCTCGACGCTCTCGCCGTGCTGCTGGTCCGGATGCACCTGACGGGCTTCTTCTGGGGCGACTGCTCACTGTCCAACACCCTGTTCCGGCGGGACGCCGGGGCGTTCGCCGCCTACCTGGTCGACGCGGAGACCGGCGCGCTGCACCGCGCGCTGTCCAACGGGCAGCGCGGTGAGGACCTGGAGATCGCCCGGGTCAACATCTTCGGTGAGGCGCTGGACCTCCAGGCCGCCGGGCTGCTGCACGAGTCGATCGACCCGGAGGTGGTGTGCGAGGAGGTCGTGCAGCGCTACGAGCGGCTCTGGCACGAGATCACCTACGAGCAGCAGGTCGAGCGGGAGGCCCGGCACGACATCGAGGGCCGGATCCGCCGCCTCAACGACCTGGGCTTCGACGTGGCCGAGGTGGCCCTGTCGACGGTCGACGACGGGCGTTACCTGGTCCGCCCGAAGGTCGTCGACGCCGGCTACCACACCCGGCGGCTGATCCGGCTCACCGGCCTCGACGCCGAGGAGAACCAGGCCCGTCGGCTCCTCAACGACCTGGACGCCTACCGGGTGGAGAGCGACCTTACCGACGAGCAGCAGGCGGCCCACCGCTGGCTCACCGAGGTCTTCGAGCCGGTCGTCCGGGCCGTCCCCGCGCACCTGCGGCACAAGCTGGAGCCGCAGGAGATCTTCGCGCAGATCATCGAACACAAGTGGCTGCTGTCCGAGCGGGCCCGCCGGGACGTGGGGATGGGCCCGGCGGTGCAGTCGTACCTGGCCGACGTGCTGGTGCACCGCCCCGACGAGCAGGCCGTCCTGGGCGTCGAGGTCCCCACCGCCTGACCGCCCCGCGTTCGGGCCGGGGGACGGTACTGCGTCGACCGGATGACCGGCCGGCTGGCACCGCAACACCGGCTCCGTCAACACCTCCGCCCGTCACACCTCCGCCGTCAACACCGCCGCCGGTCAGGATGTGTGTTGCGCGTCCTTTGGACCTGATGACGTAGACGACTCGGGTACCCGGTGCGGCGCGTTCGCCGCACCGGGTTCGATGCGTCGGTCCGCTGTCGTCGGCCTTCGGGCACCGGCGCCTTCGGGCACCGGCACCTTTGGGCACCAGCACCTTCGGGCACCAGCACCTTTGGGCACCAGCACCTTTGGGCACCAGCACCTTTGGGCACCAGCACCTTTGGGCACCGGCGCCTTCGGGTGCCCCGTGAACCGTTGACGTCATCAGCTTGAAAGGACGTGCACCGCACCCCCGGTGGTCGCCGGTCCGCACCTGTGAGTAGGTCGCCGGGAAGCCAGCGGGCCGCGTCACAAAGTGGCGGATGACCGGGGTCCCCGCCCAGGCCCGACGCGTCGCGTCGCCGCGTAGCACCAGCTGGGCGGGCGCGGCGGAGCGAGGATCCCGACGATTGTCGACGCCCGGCCGGTCAGTCGAGCCAGGTGCCGGCGCGCATCACCCGGACGACGTTCAGCTCGTCGTCGAGCACCACCAGGTCGGCGCGCAGACCCGCCTGGAGGGCACCGACCCGGTCGCCCAGGCCGATGGCGCGGGCCGGGGTGGTGGCGACCATGCGTACCGCGTCGGTGATCGGGATGCCGGCGGTGACGGCGTGCCGCAGCGCCGCGTCCATGGTGAGGGTGCTGCCGGCGATCGCCCCGTCGCGGGCCAGCCGGGCCACCCCGTCGGCCACGGCGACGGCCTGGCCGCCCAGCTCGTAGTCGCCGTCGGGCATGCCGGCGGCGGCCATCGCGTCGGTGATCAGCGCGACCCGTTCCGGGCCGGCCACGGCGGTGGCGAAGGTGAGCATCCCGTCGTGCAGGTGCACCCCGTCGGCGACCAGCTCACAGACCACGTTCGGGGCCTCCAGCAGGGCCACCACCGGGCCCGGTTCGCGGTGGTGCAGCGGGCGCATCCCGTTGAACAGGTGGGTGCCGACACTCGCCCCGGCCGAGACGGCGGCCCGGGTCTGCTCCCAGGTGGCGTCGGTGTGGCCGACGGCGGCGACCACCCCGTGCGAGGTGAGCAGCTTGATGGCGTCCAGCGCGCCGGGGCGCTCCGGGGCCAGGGTGACCATGCGGACCGTCCCCGCCCCCTCGGCGATGAGCTGCTCCAGCTCCTCGGTGGACGGGTCGCGGAGGAACTCCGGGTTCTGCGCGCCGCACCGGGCCGCCGACAGGTACGGGCCCTCGAAGTGGACGCCCGCCAGCACGCCCTCGCCGACCAGCGGCGCGAAGGCGGCGGTCGCCGTGCGCATCAGGTCGAAGGGGGAGCTGACCAGGCTGGCCAGCAGGGTGGTGGTGCCGTGTCGCCTGTGGAACGCGGCGGCCTCCCGGGCGGCGGCGGCGTCACCGGTGGTGAAGGTGTGCCCACCCCCGCCATGGGTGTGCATGTCCACGAAACCCGGCACGATCCAGTGCCCGTCGCGTTTGGCCGGGTACTCGGCGACCGCGGTGATCCGCTCGCCGTCCAGCTCCACGCACCCCTGTCGGACCACGCCGGTCGGGGTCACCACCTTGCCGGTCACCCGCTGGGTCATCGTCTCTCCAGAGTGTCGAGGGCGAGCAGGGCGGCACCGAGGCAGCCGGCCTCGTCGCCGAGGGCCGCCGCGACCAGGCGCGGCTCCCGATGGAAGGTCATCCGGTCGTGCAGGGCGGCGCGGAGCGGGTCGAGCAGTTGCTCGCCGGCCCGGGCCAGGCCGCCACCGATGACCATGGTGTCCACGTCGTAGAGGGCCTGCCCGGTGGCGAGCCCGTCGGCGAGCGCCTCGACGGCCTCCCGCCACACCCGCCCGGCCAGTGCCTCACCGGCCGCCGCGCGCCCGGCCACGTCGGCCGCACTCGCCGCGCCCCGGGCCGGCATGGTGCCGGTCGGGACTGCCACGGGGTCGGTCGCGGGCGGGTCGGGGGGTGTACCGGCGGCCAGTTCGGCGTAGCGGCGGGCGATGGCCGAGGCGGACGAGACGGCCTCCAGGCAGCCGGGCCGGCCGCAACCGCAGCGCGGGCCGTCGGGGCGTACCAGGATGTGGCCGATCTCGCCGGCCGCACCGTGTGCGCCGACGGCGGCCGACCCGGCGACCACGTGCGCGGCGGCGATGCCGGTGCCGATCGCGACGAAGAGCACGTGCCGGGCGTCCCGGCCGGCACCGAGCCGGGCCTCGGCGATCCCGCCCACCCGCACGTCGTGGCCGAGCGCCGCCGGCAGCCCGAGCCGTGCACCCACCAGCTTGCGCAGCGGTACGTCCCGGAAGCCGACGTTGGCCGACCAGACCGCCACCCCGGCGGCCTCGTCGACCACCCCGGGCACGGCGACGCCGCAGGCCACCGGGGTCGACCCGGCGGCGCGGGCCCGGTCGGCCAGCCCTTCGGCGACGGCCAGGACGGTCCGCACCACGGCGTCCGGGCCGCGCCCGGCGTCGGTCGGGTGCCGTTCGGCGTGCGCCACGCTGCCGTCCGGGCGGACCAGGGCGCACTTCATGCCGGTGCCGCCGACGTCCAACGCGACGACGACCCGGTCGTCGCCCGTCGACCCGTCGGTCATGCCAGCACCACTGAGCGGGTCAGGTGCCGGGGCGCGTCCGGGTCCAGTCCCCGGCTGGTCGCCAGGGCCACCGCGAAGCGTTGGGCGAGGATCAGGTCGGCCATCGGGTCGACCGGGGTCCGGCCGGCCGCCCAACTGCCCAGCACGGTGTGGCACCCGTGGTGCCGGCTGTGCACGAACGCCGCCCCGGTGGCCGCCACGTCCTCGGGCAGCCCGTCGGGCAGCTCACCGAAGGCCCAGACCAGCCGGCCGGGGCCGGCGATCGAGATGGGGCCGTGCCGGTAGTCCATCGCCGGGTACGCCTCGGCCCAGAAGGTGGCCGCCTCGCGGCACTTCAGCGCGGCCTCCTGGGCCAGCCCGACCGTCCAGCCGCGACCGAGGAAGGTGGCCTGGTCGATGCGGGCCGGGTCGAGCGGCAGCGGGGCCCGGACGGCGACCTCGGCGTCGGCGGCCAGCGCCTCGACGTTGTCGCCGAGGTGGGCGCGCAGCAGCGCCAGGGCGCTGGTGGCGAACCGGGTCTGCACCACCGAACGTTCGTCGGCGAAGGGCATCGGCACGGCCGTGTCGGCCAGCGTGGCGGCGGGTGAGGCGGGGTCACCGACCAGGACGGTGGTGGGGGTCCGGTCGCGCAGCGCGGCGAGCAGGTCGAGGACCTCGGTGGTGGTGCCGGAGCGGGTGACCGCGATCAGCCGGTCGTAGTGGCGGTCGGCGGGGAACTCGCTGGCCTGGAAGGCGTCGGTCTCGCCGTGGCCGGCGCGCTCGCGTAGCCCGGCGTACGCCATGGCCATGAACCACGACGTGCCGCAACCGACGACGGCGACCCGCTCGCCGGGGCGGGGGAGGCTGGTGGCGACGGTGCCGGCCAGCCGGGCGGCCTCCCGCCAGCAGTCGGGCTGGCTGGCGATCTCCGCGTCGACGTACGCCATGGGGAACTCCTCGCACAGGGGAGGGAGGTGCGCAATACGGCTCATTACCACCGTCTTTCGCGCGTTATTCTGCGCGAAACGGGGTGCGCGTGGCAACCTGCCCCGGGACCGCGCAGAGGCGGGTTTTGCGCACCGGGAGTTTCGCGCACTACTGTGCACGCCATCGATCACCCTTCGTGCAGAGTCGGAGGCCCCCCGTGGACCGGTACGCCAGGTGGAACGCTCTGCTCGAAATGCTCACCGGCAGCGGGCGGGTCAGCGTCGAGGAGGCCGCCGAGCGGCTCGACGTCTCGCAGGCCACCATCCGACGCGACTTCGACCAGCTCGCCCAGCAGCAGATGATCACCCGGACCCGGGGTGGCGCGGTCGCCAACGGCGTCTCCTACGACCTGCCGCTGCGCTACAAGACGGCCAAGCACTCCGCCGAGAAGCAACGGATCGGGGCCGCCGCCGCCGCACTCGTCTCCCCGGGCACCGTGGTCGGCCTCAACGGCGGCACCACCAGCACCGAGGTGGCGCGCGCCCTGGCCGTCCGCCCCGACCTGAACACCAGCGCCGAGGGCGCCCAGCTCACCGTGGTCACCAACGCGCTGAACATCGCCAACGAGCTGCTGGTCCGCTCCCGGATGAAGGTGGTGGTCGCCGGGGGTGTGGTGCGGCCGAAGTCGTTCGAGCTGGTCGGGCCGCTGGGTGGGGCGCTGCTGCGCGAGGTCACCCTCGACGTCGCCCTGTTGGGCGTGGACGCGCTCGATCCGCAGCTGGGTGCCGCCGCCCACCACGAGGGGGAGGCGGCGATGAACAACCTGATGGTGGCCCGGGCCAAGCGGGTCGTGATCATCGCGGACTCGTCCAAGCTGGGCGGTCACGCGTTCGCCCGGATCTGCCCCGTGGAACGGGTGGAGACCCTGGTGACCGACTCCGGGGCGGCCCCCGAGCTGGTCGATGCGTTCCGCGCCGCCGGAGTGGCCGTCATCTGCGCCTGAGTGACCCGTTGATACACCGTCGGTAGTAATTGAGCGCCGATGCATACCGGGTATTGCCCTGGCGGGTATACCGAGTATGGTGACCGCTGTCATCAGCCACCATCGGGGGAGGCGCAGCTTGTCGGCTGTCCTGGAGATCGAAGGTCTACGTAAGACGTACAAGAGCCGTCGGCGCGGTGTCCGCAACGCGCTGGACGGTTTCGACATGCGGGTGGAGGCCGGTCAGGTACACGGCTTCCTCGGGCCCAACGGGTCGGGCAAGACCACCACCCTGCGCACCCTGCTCGGGCTGATCCAGCCCGACGGCGGGCGGATGGCCATCCTCGGCCACGAGGTGCCCGGAGCACTGCCCACCGTCGCCGGCCAGGTCGGCGCGATCGTGGAGAGCCCGCAGTTCTTCCCGCACTTCTCCGCCCGGGACACCCTGTCCCTGCTGGCCGGGGCCGGCGACGTCCCCGCCGTACGGGTCGACGAGGTGCTCGAACTGGTCGGGCTGCGGGACCGGGCCGGTGAGCGGGTCAAGACGTACTCGCTCGGCATGAAGCAGCGGCTCGCCGTCGCGTCCGCCCTGCTCAAGAACCCCAAACTGCTGATCCTCGACGAGCCGGCCAACGGCCTCGACCCGGGCGGCATCCGGGAGATGCGCACCCTGATGCGCACCCTCGCCGAATCCGGGATGACCGTGGTGCTGTCCAGCCACATCCTCGGCGAGATCCAACTCATCTGCGACGAGGTCACCATCATCTCGCTGGGCCGTCGGGTCGCCGCCGGTCCGGTGGAGCAGGTGCTGGCCCAGCACTCGCACGGTGGCGTACGGGTACGCCTGGACGCCGCGGAGGACCTCGCCGCCGCCGCCGAACTGCTCGGCCGGGCCGGTGTCGCGGTCACCCGTCACCCCGACCACCTGATGCTGGCCGGCGTGGACAAGCCGGCCACGGTCAGCCGGCTGCTCGCCGAACAACACCTGTACGTCAGCGAACTGGCCCCGGTCGCGGTGGACCTGGAGAGCGTCTTCCTGGAGATCACCGCCACCGCGCCGGTCCCCGGTCAGCACCGGCAGGTCGACCAGTCCGCCAAGATCGGCGAGCCCGGCCACGCCGGCGGCACCACGGGAGGGTGGGGCGCATGAGCCTGTACGTCACCGAACTGCGTCGGCTGGCCAAGCGCCGGCTCACCCGGGTCATGCTGGTCCTGCTCGTACTCGGCCTGACCGGCATCGTCACCGCCTTCACCTTCTCCAGCCACAAGCTCTCGCCCGCGGTCATCGCCCAGGCGCAGGCCGAGTCGGACGCGAACTTCCGCGACGCCGTCAAGGACTGGGAACGCTCGATCGCCGACTGCGACGCGGCCAAGGCCCGTGGCGAGCAGACCGAGGACCGGTACGGCCCGAACTGCGGCCGGGACTGGAAGCCCACCCCGGAGATGTTCGACCCGAAGTGGAACCTGCCCTACCAGTTCGACTTCCGGGCCGAGTTCGGGGTCTTCATCGCCGTCTTCGCCGGGGCGGTGGCGCTGTTCGCCTTCCTGATCGGTGCCTCCTTCGTGGGAGCCGAGTGGAGCACCGGCGGGATGATGAACCTGCTGCTGTGGCGGCCGAAACGGCTCACCGTGCTCGGCACCAAACTGGCCGCCGTGCTCACCACCCTGACCGGGGTGACCGTGGTGCTCGGCGCGCTGTGGACCCTGGCCTTCTGGCTGATCGCCTCCAACCGGGGGACCACCGAGAAGGTCACCTCCGGGGTGTGGCAGTCCGCCGGGATCAGCGGTCTGCGGGCATGGGGGCTGATCCTCGCCGTCGGCGCGGTGGCCTTCGCGCTGGCCTCGCTGGGCCGGCACACCGCGATGGCGCTCGGCGTGGCCGTCGGCGTGGGAGTGGTCAGCGAGATCGGCATCCGGATCGCCATGACGATCGCCGGGGTCCGGTTCGGGGACCGCTGGGTGCTGTCCACCTATGCGCTCGCCTGGTTCGAAAAGAAGTGGACGCTGGTCGACTACCGCTCCTGCGAGCTCGTCCAGGGTGAGTGCACGCCGAAGGAAATGCTGGTGACCTGGCAGGACTCGGCCCTGGTGTTCGGCATCGGCACCGCCGTGGTGATGGTGGCCGCGTTCTGGATGATGCGTCGGCGCGACATCACCTGAGCCGGATGCCGCCCGGTTCGGGCGGTATCCCGACGCGGCGGGCCCGTGTCGACCGACGGTCGACACGGGCCCGCCCGTCGTCCGCGGTGCCCTCGCCCGTTGCGGGTGGAGCGTCACCCACCCTGGTTAAGCTGGGTTTACCCCGCCCAGCCGCCCACCCTGCCGAGGAGCGCCATGCCGCCCGCCGACGCCGTTCCCCGGTCCGACCCGTCACCGGAGCCGGTCGACACGCCGCCGCAGGTGCCCTCGCCACGGTCGGCCCCGGCCGCCGAGCGGGCGTCGACCCAGACGGCCGAACGGGCGTCGGCCCCGGCCGCCGAGCTGACCGGTGGGCAAGCGTCGGTTGACGGCGACGAGCAGACCGGTGCCGTGCGGGCCGGTGCGCGACCGTCGGTCGATGTCGACGAGCTGTCCGAGCGGGAGCTGCGCATCCTCGCCTTCGAACTGCAGTGGTGGCGGCACGCTGGAGCGAAGGAGCAGGCCATCCGGGACACGTTCGGGCTCTCCGCCACCCGCTACTACCAGTTGCTCAACGGGCTGCTGGACCGCCCTGCCGCACTGGTCGCCGAGCCGCTGCTGATCGGCCGCCTGCGTCGACTGCGCGCCTCCCGGGCCCGCAACCGACGCCGCTGAACCTCCCGGGACACCGATAGCCCATCGAGACGGCGTAATGCCCTACCGGCCGGCGGTCGGTCCCCGCTCCTGGGCCGCACGGTGGTCGGGGTCGCGCCTGCCGGGTCGCGCGGCGGTGGGTCCCCGCTCCCGGGCCGCTCCTGGGCCGCACGGTGGTCGGGGTCGCGCCTGCCGGGCCGCGCGGCGGTGTGACGCCGCTTCGTCGACCGGTGCGTGGAAGGGGTGTGGCGGACGCCTTTGACAGCGGAGCGTGAGGTGAGCTGCGCTGATGGGACGACCGGCCGAGACCTCCGACCAGACCGACAGTCACCTCCCAAAGGGGTGGACGACAGCCGGCAGGGGCGGCAGACTGCGGCACGTGGTAGGCGCGGTACGACTGGAACCGGTCGACGAGACGAACCTGGAGTCGTTGCTATCCGTAGCGGCGGCCGAGGCCGAGCCGAGTGATGTCATGCCCCCGGTGGACGCCCCTGCCGGCTGGTCGCACGCTCGTCGGGAGGCGTTCCGGGAGTTCCACCGGGCCAGCTTCGGTGGCCTGGACGGGCCGACCCGCACCCTGATGTTCGCCGTGTGCGTCGGCGGCGAGGTGGTGGGCATGGTGCGGATGGCCCGCTGCGACACCCCCGGGGTGGCGGAGACCGGGATGTGGCTCGGCCGGTCGGCCCGGGGCCAGGGCCTCGGCGCGGCGGCCCTGCGGGAATTGCTCAACGTCGCGGCGGCCGCTGGTATGCACTCGGTCGTCGCGGACACCACCCCGGACAACGGGGGAGCCATCGCGGTGCTGCGCAACTGCGGCGCGCAGCTGCGCGAAAGCGGTGGCAAGGTGTACGCGGAGATCTCGCTCGACGCGACCCCGCCCGCCGCCGGCTGACCCGCTTCCATCGGGAGTACCGTCGGCGCGGGCAGCGGAGCGCTGGTCGCGGGCGAACGCGACGCGGCCGGTGTGCCACACCGGGCGACGACGGAGCGTTTCGATTGCGGCCCATGGTCTTTGTGGCATACGGAATGCGTCAGCCGAAGCGCCGAAGCGCCGGAGGTGCGGTGCGGCGAAGCGTCGGTGCGGCGGTGCGGCGGTGCGGCGGTGCGGCGGTGCGGCGGTGCGGTGAAGCGTCGGTGCGGTGACGCGGCGGTGCGGTGACGCGGCGGTGCGGCCCGCGCGACACCCATGCTTCCCACGATCAGTGATATGCCAGGCTGTCATATTTATGCCGCTCAGGCATACCGCTCATTGCAGGATCTACTTGTCCGCGGCGACACGCCCGAACGGGTGGACCAGACACCCAAGCCGCCAGGCATCACCCGGCCGGCCAGGCTGGCGGCCGGTTGTCCGGCCCCGAGGTCCGCACCTTCCCGCCCGCAGGCCCCGGCGCGGTTCACCCGTGCGAAGCCCGCCGGCCCGGCCCACCGCCCACAGGCCCCCGGCCCGGTTCACCGTGCGAAGCCCGCCGGCCCGGCCCACCACGCCAAACCCGCCGGCCCGGAGCAGGCCCTGTTCAGCCCGCGTGCTTGTCGGCGTAGGCGGCGAGCCAGGCGACCTGCGCCGGGTCCAGGGAGGGGCGGACCCGGTCGCGGGCGGTGGCCACGTGCGCGGCGGTGACCGTGGCGGCGGACAGCGACTCCCGCATCGCGGCCAGCGCCGCCTCCCGCACCAGCGCCGCACAGTCCGCCGCCGAGAATCCGGTCAGCTCCTCGCCGAGCGCCGCCAGGTCCACGTCCTCGGCGAGTGGCACGGCGCGGGACGCGGCCCGGAGGATCTCCGCGCGGGCCGGTCCGTCCGGCGGCGGCACGTACACCAGCCGCTCCAGCCGGCCGGGGCGCAGCAGGGCCGGGTCGACCAGGTCCGGCCGGTTGGTCGCCCCGATCACCACCACGTTGCGTAGCGCCTCCACCCCGTCCAGTTCGGTCAGCAAGGCGGCGACCACCCGGTCGGTCGTACCGCCGTCGGTGGCCTGGCCGCGCACCGGGGCCAGCGCGTCCATCTCGTCGAGGAACACCAGCGTCGGGGCGGCCTCGCGGGCCCGGCGGAACAGCTCCCGGACCGCCCGCTCGCTCTCCCCGACCCACTTGGAGAGCAACTCGGCACCCTTCACCGACAACACGTTCGCCCGGCCGGTCCCGGCCAGGGCGGTCACCAGGTAGGTCTTGCCGCACCCGGGCGGCCCGTAGAGCAGCACCCCCCGGGGTGGTTGCACCCCCAACCGGGCGAAGGTGTCCGGGTAGGTCAACGGCCAGAGCACCGACTCGGTGAGGGTCTGCTTCACCTCACCGAGGCCGCCGACGTCGTCGAGGGTGACCGAGGCCAGTTCCAGCGTGGACGCCGCCATGGTGGTCGGCCGGACCACCTCCAGCGCCGCCGAGAAGTCGGCCATCGCCACCGTCGGTGTCTCGGCGGTCTTCTGCCGCAGCGCCGCCCGCACCCCGGCCTCACGGACCAGCGCGGCCAGGTCGGCGGCGACGAACCCGGGGGTACGCCCGGCCACCTCGTCGAGCCGGACGTCCTCGGCCAGCGGCACCTGCCGGGTCAGTACGGTCAACTGCTCCCGGCGCAACGCCGGGTCGGGCAACGGCACCGTGATCCGCAGCGACAGCAGGTCGGGCGCGCGTAACCCCGGGTCGACCGTCTCCGGGCGGGACGTGGTGCACACCACCGCCGTACCGGACCGGACGGCCCCGGCGAGCACCTGCCGGAACACGGTGGCCAACGGGCCGGCGTCCTCCGCCGGGGCCAGCGCCTCGACGTCGGTGACCAGCAACACGGCCGGGCCGCCGGCGGCCAGGTCGGCGACGGTCTCGCGCAACCGGCGGGCCGCCGCGTCGTTGGTCAGCGCGGCGAGTTCCGGGGCCCACAGCGGGCGGACCCGGGCCCCGACCGTCTTGGCCACCGCCCGGACCAGCGCCGACTTGCCCGATCCGGCCGGCCCGCTGAGCAGCACGCCGAGCGAGACCGTGGTGCCCAGCCGGCCCAGCACCTCACCGTGGTGGAAACCCAGGTCCAGCAGTTCGGTCAGTTCCTCGGCCTGGGCGCGTAACCCGGGCAGCTCGTCCACGTGTGGCACGTCGTCGTCCGCCGCCTCGGTGACGGTGCCGACCGGTGGCCCACCGGCCGTCGGGCCGGTCGGGGTCCCCGCCGCCGAAACGGAGGTCCCCGCCGCCGAAGTGTCGGTGGTCCGGCCGCCGGGCCGGGGACGGTCGGCACCTGCGGTGGCATCCCGGTGTGGTCGGGCCGGGCCGGAGGAGCCGTGCGTGACGTGGCCGTGTTCCCAGCCGACCACGGTGTCCATGGTCACCAGGGCGCCGGTCTCCGGTTCGGCGGCCACCACGGTCAGCAGGGTGCTCGTCCAGGCGTACCCGACGGTGTTGGCGAGGCTGCGCCGGGCGGCCTCGACCAGGCCGCGCACCGAGGCGTCGGGAAGGACGTCCTGGGGCAGCAGGGAGACGTTGTCACCTTCGGTGACGACCTTGCCGAGCAGGGCGAGTCGCAGCATCTCCGGGGACACCGCGGCGACCACCGCCACCGGGCCGGCCAGGGTCACCCGCCGGGCCGTGGTGACCGGGGCGGGCGCGACCGTCACCTGGCCGCCGTCGCGCAGCCCCAGGTTGCCCAGGGTGAGATCGTCGGCATAGAGCAGGGCGGCGCTCGCGGTCGGTTCGGCGGGCGCGACGATCCCGGCGGTCACCCGCCTGCCGGCCAGCCGTACCGGGTCACCCGGGCGCAGCGCCAGAGCGGTCAGCACCTCCGGGTGCAGCCGGACGATGCCGCGTCGGGCGTCCAGCGCGGCCGGGCGCAGACTGGCGGTCAGGGTCAGGTCCGGTTCGGGCATCGCCCGACAGTAGCCGCCCGCCGCCGCGGACGGTCCGCTGGTCAGCCGTCGTGGTCGAGCAACGTCGGGTCGCGACGGATCAGCTCGGCCAGCCGGGCCGCCGGGTCGACACCGGGCATCTCCCGGGCCGGCGTCCAGGCCGTTGGGGTCCGCTCCGCCAGCGGCCAGGCCGGCGGTGCGGTGTTCCGGGGGTCGCTGCCGCCCCGTACCCCGGGCTCCGCCCGCTCGTTGCGGGCACCGGGCTCGGTCCGCTCGTTGCGGGCACCGGGCTCGGTCCGTTCGATCCGCAGCGGGTACGTCCGCCCGGCGTACTCGACCCGCAGCGCCACGGTCAGCCCGGGGTGGGCGGCGACCACCCGACGTACCGCCTCGGCCACCTCCTCGACCGGGTCGGACCCGCCGGCGGCGGGCTCCCCCGACCCGGTCCACCCGGGCCCGGCCCGGACCAGTTCCGCCGGCGCGGCACCGGGACGCCCCGGACCGGCAGGTGGCACCGGGTGCGCTGGTCCGGTCGGTGCCGTCGCCGGGTGCACCGGTTCCGTCGTGGCCCGGCCGGTGGTCGTGAAGGCCAGGGTCGACACGCCGTCGTCGGCCTCCGCGCCCTGGTCGGTCGACCGGCGACGGCGGGCCTCCTCACGGCGTGCCAGCCGGGCCAGTGTCTCGTCCAGACCACCCCTCATGACGTCCCCCTCTCCCGTGGAAACGGCCCCGAGCGCCGATTCGTTCAGACGCCCTTCTCCCGCACCGCCCGGTCCAGTGCCCGGTCCAGGACGACCAGCAGGGCGTCCCGCACCGAGAGCCGGTCCCGGGCGTCGAACTGCACCAGCGGTACGTGGTCACCGATCGCCAGCGCCCACCGGATCGCGCCCAGCTCGTGCGTCAGCCTGCCGTCGAAGGTGTTCACCCCGACCACGAAGGGCAGGCCGGCCCGCTCGAAGAAGTCGATCGCCGGGTAGCAGTCGTCCAGCCGGGAGCTGTCCACCACCACCAGCGCGCCGAGCGCCCCCCGGGCCAGGTCGTCCCACATAAAGCCGAACCGGTCCTGGCCCGGTGTGCCGAACAGGTAGAGCTTCAGGCTCCGGTCGATGGTCACGCAGCCGAAGTCCATCGCCACCGTGGTGGTGGTCTTCGTGCTGCGGGTCCCCGGATCGTCCACGCCGATGCCGGCGCTGGTCATCTCGGCCTCGGTGGTGAGCGGGGCGATCTCGGAGATCGCGCCGACCGTGGTCGTCTTGCCCACCCCGAACCCGCCGGCGATCAGGAGCTTGACCGGGATCGGTGGGGCGGCGGCCGGCCCGGTACGGGTGTCCGGGGCGGGCACGGCCGTCGCCGCCGCCGGTCGGTACGCCGGTGGCGGCGACGGGTGCGGCGGTGCCGTCGGGGGGCCACCCACCGGCTGCCCGTAGCGGGCGGAGGCGCTGTTCGCGGCGAGCCCGCCGAGCGGGGCGACCGGCCATTCAGGAGATCGCACGGAGTCCATCAATCACTCGCAGGATGAGGTCGGGGTCAAATGCGTCGTCGACGGCGCCGACGTGCACGTCGAGGTGGCCGGCGGCCCGCAGGTCACCGACCAGCACCCGGGTCACGCCGAGCTGTAGCCGCATCCGGGCGGAGATCTCGGCCACCGAGATCGGTTCAGCGCACAGGGCGACGATCGCCTGTAGCTCGGGGGCGAGCAGGGCCGACAGCAGCGCCGCCCGGGCCGGCTCGGACCGGGCGGTGACCTGGGTTTCCAGGCCGATGGCCGGGTCCGCGCCGGCCACCCGTCCAGCGGTCAGTACGAACGGGCGGGGGCTGGCCGGTCGGTCGGTCTGCGGTTCGGGGGCGGGGACCGGTGTCGCTGTCCCGTCCCCCGTCGGGGCGCGCAGGTAGGGGCGGACCCGGACCGACGGTTCGGGTTCCGGTTCCGCACCGGCGGCGTCCCGGGTCATTGCTGAACGGCGTTCTTCAGCTCGGCGATGAGTCTCGGTGTCAGCGCCCCGCCGGCCCGGCCGGCGAAGAGCGTCATCTCGTACGCGACGGTGCCCAGGTTGGCCGACCGGTCGGCGATCACGCCGAGTACCGAGCCGCTGCTGATCGCGGTGATCAGCAGGTAACCGTCGGCCATGTCCACGATCACCCGGTTGAGCCCGCCGAGGGCGTACCAGCTGGCGGCACCGCCGGCCAGGCTGGTCATGCCGGAGACGACGGCCGCGAGGCGTTCCGCGTTGGACCGGTCCTTGATCGACGACATGGCCATCAGCAGCCCGTCGGAGGAGACCGCGATGGCCTCCAGGACACCGGCGGTGCTGGAGGTGAACGAGTCCAACAGCCAGTTGAAGGTGCGCGCCTCCGCGCTGAGATCCCCGGCCGGGTGGTTCTGGTAGTCGACGTTCTCATGTACGTGCGGGCTGGTCACCGTGTCGTTCCTTCTTCAGTGCGGTGGTCGGGACGGACTTCGCGTAGAGCCCGGGCGACGCCCGTCTCGAACGCGTTGATGAGATCGCGGACCTCGCCGGGATCTCCCGGATGCTGGCTGGGCGGTTGCCGAGGGGGTGAGATGGCCAGGTTGGCGCCCGGTACCCGTCGGGTCAGGCGGGGTGTCGCCGGCTCGGCTGGGGGTGCGGCGGCGGGCCTTGCCTGTTCGGCCCGCTGCACCCCGGACTGGAACTGCTCGACCAGGGCGCGGGCGGCGGCCGGGTCGGCCCGGGTGCCGTCCACCGGGCCGACGACGGGGGCGGTGTGCGGCAGGCTGGCCCCGGGAACCCGCTGCCGGATCCCGGGCGGCGGGGCGGGGCGGTCCGTGGGGAGCGGGGTGGCCTGCGTGACCGTGGGGAGCAGGGTGGCCTGCGGGACCGTCGTACGGGTCTGGTCGGCGTCTGCCGGGGTCACCGTGGCGGTGCCCCGGACCGGCAGGGTCGCCCCGGCGACGACCGGGTCGGTGTCGGCGGGCGCGGCCGGTTGCGGGTCGGCCGGCACGGTGCCGAACGCGTCCCAGGGGCCGGCGGATTCCATGCTGCGGGTCGCCTTGCTGAGCAGCGTCGGATCGAATCCGGGCAATGCCGTGGGGTCGACCAGTGGCCAGGTCGGCCCCGCCGCCACCAGCGGCCGGGTCGGCTCCGCGTCGACGGGTGGCCGGGTCGGCTCCGCGTCGATCACGGGCCAGGCGGGGGGTGGGGTCGGCCCCGCCGCCACCAGCGGCCGGGTCGGCGTCGTGTCGACCGGTGGCCGGGTCGGCTCCGCGTCGAGCACGGCCGGTGTCCGGCCGGTCCGGGCCGGTCCGTCGACACCGCGCGCGGCGGTGGTCCCGGCCCGGTCCCGCGACGGGAGTACGGCGGGGCCGGCCGTGGTGGGCCGGTCCCGGGAGGACAGGGCGGCGCGGGCGACGGGTTCCCCGTGACGCCCGTTGGTGGCGCGCACCAGGGCGGAACCGGGGAGCACCAGGCTGGCGGTCACCCCACCACCGGCGGTCGGGGTGAGTTCCACCGTCCAGCCGTGCCGGCGGGCCAGCCGACCCACCACGAAGAGCCCGAGCACCTCGGACGGGGCCAGGTCCAGCCGTTCCCGGCGGGTGAACCTGGCGTTCTCCTCGGCCATCCGCTGCTCGCTCATGCCGATGCCCTGGTCGATCACGGCCAACCGGGTACCGTCGTCGGTCGGTTCGGCGGCGACCACGACCCGGGTGTGCGGCGGGGAGAACACGGTGGCGTTCTCCATCAGCTCGGCCAGGGCCAGCACCAGGTCACCGATGATCGCCGGTACGGCGACCACCTCCGGGGGGACCCGCACGTCCACCCGGGTGTAGTCCTCGATCTCACCGAGCGCCAACCGGACCACGTCGGCCACCGGGACCGGTGCGACGTGTGCGTCGTCGCCCGCCGCACCGGAGAGCACCACCAGGCTGCCCGCGTTACGGCGCAGCCGGCTGGAGATGTGGTCGAGCCGGTACAGGTGCTCCAGCCGGCCCGGCTCGGTCTCCTGCTGCTCCAGCCGGTCGATCAGGGCGATCTGCCGGCCGACCAGGTTCTGGGTACGTCGGCCGACGTGACCGAACATCTGGGCCACGTTGCGTCGGCTCGCCACCTGCCGTTCCACCAGCCGGGCGGCGGTGTTCTGCACCCGTTCGAAGGCGCGGGCCAGGTCACCGATCTCGTCGCGGGCACCCACGTCGACCGGGTCGAGGCGGACCGGTGGGACGGTCTCCGACTCGTCGTCGGCGACCCGGACCAGCTCGGACTCGGCGACCCGGGCGACCCGGTCGGCGGAGCGGGTGAGCCGGGTGAGCGGCCGGGCCACCGCCCGGCCGACCGCGATGGTGAGCAGGATGACCGCGATCAGGATGGTCACGATCAGCAGGGTCACCCAGTACGCCCCGGCGAGCGCGACCTGCCGGTCGGCGCGCACCTCGGCGGTGACGTCGGCGGCGAGTTTCTTCTCCACGAACTGGCCCAGGGTGATCATCGAGGAGACGGTGGGGAAGAGGGTCGCCACGTCCAGCGCGCCGATCGCCGTGGCCGGGTCCAGCGCGCTCTGGTTGATGAAGTTCGGGCCGGTGCGGTTGGCGACCGCCACTTCCTCCAGGGTGAGCAGGTCGAGCTGCTCGGGGGTGACCAGGGCCTGGAGCCGGGCGCTCTCGTCGGAGAGGACGGCGAAGTTCGCCACGTAGGCGGTGACGGTCTGGGCGCTGGGCCGGGCGGCGACCAGCACGATCAGGGTGGCGCCGGCGCTGAGGCTCTCACCGGTGCGCAGCAGGCCGTCCAGGGCCAGCACCTGCCGCCCGGTCGGGGTGCGGGTGTCCGCGTTGAGGCGGAGCTGAAGCGAGTTGATCAGGGCGGTGTTCACCGGCCCGTACCCGGCCATGAGCTGGTCCGGGCCGGTCTGCCCGGCCACCGCCGCCGTCCGCAGGGCGGCCAGTTGGCGTACCCCGTCCAGGGCGGTGTCGACCTCTGCCGGCAGGGCGTCGCCGAACTCGGCGCGCAGGTCGGCGATCCGGTCGTCCACCTCGGCGACCTTCTGCACCAGGTCGGTGCGCTCGACCTGCTTGAGCAGCAGGCCGATGGCGAGCAGGCGTTCCTGCTGGAGGTGTTGGAGGATCGTGCCGACCCGGCTGGCGATCCGGACCCGGTCGGCGAGGTCGCCGGCCCGCTGCGCCACGGTGGCCCGGTCCCAGACCACCGGCACCGTGAGCCCGACCATGCAGAGCAGGGGGACGATCAGCAGCAGGGCCAGCTTGCCCCGGATCCGGAGCCTACCGAGCAGCATCGAAGGGCCTCCACCGGTCGGGTTCGGAGCTCTGGCCCACCGGCTGGAGCACCGGCACCGGTCCGGCCGGTGGCCGACCGGACCGCGTCGGCGGCTCCCACCGGGTGGCGGCGGTGGTTTCGGCCGGGTCGCCGGGTGCGGTGTCCCGGCCGGGCGGGGTGCCGGTGCGGCGCGGCAGCCAACCGCTCGCGCCGAGCGCCGCCAGGAGCAGCACGGCCACCCCGCCGGCGGCGAGGATCAGCAGGTCGTCGCGGTCGAGTTGGTCGATGCGCTGGCGGAGGAGCCGGTCCAGTTCGTCGAGGATGACCGGCTGGAGTTCCCGGGCAGCGGTCTGCGCCTGGCTCCGGGCAGCGGTGAGTTTCGTCAGGTCGACCGCTTGCGTACGGCTGTCGGGCTGGGACAGCGCCGCCAACGCCTCGACCGCCCGCTGGTAGTTGTCGAACGGGGTGAGCACGTCCGCGCCGATGCCGGCGCTCTCCGAGGTCTCCACCACCGTCTGGAGGTCGTCGACCAGGTCGCCCGCCGGTTGCAGGGCGGCGAACCGGAGGGTCGCCAGTTGGCCCAGGGAACGGGCCTGTTCGGCGGCGGGTCGTTGCGGCATC
Source organism: Micromonospora sp. NPDC049081 (assembly GCF_040648835.1). Taxonomy (NCBI): domain Bacteria; kingdom Bacillati; phylum Actinomycetota; class Actinomycetes; order Micromonosporales; family Micromonosporaceae; genus Micromonospora; species Micromonospora sp. NPDC049081. The sequence goes on from NZ_JBEZEK010000010.1 coordinate 28,630, forward strand.
AGCACGGCCAGGTCGACGAGCCGGCCGGCGGCGACCACTGCTTCCGGCATCTCCTCGCCGACGCCGTCCTGGAGGAAGTACGAGTCGGAGCCGGGGTCCCGGATCAGGCCGGAGGTCTCCCGGATCTTGCCGTGCAGGGCCAACAGCAGATCGGTGACCTCGCCGTACGCGGTGAAGGCGACCTCCGGGTCGGTGAGTGACCGGCTCGGCAGTCCCTCCAGTTTGGCCCGCAGCCCGGCCCACCGCTCGGTGCTGCGCAGCTCGCCGCCGATGCGGGTGTCGACCGCCGCGGCTGCCTCCACCGCCCGGTCCAGGGCGTCGCGGGGCACCGACCGGCCGGCGACGGCGGCGGTCTGCGCGTTGACCAGCGCCTCGGTGACCGGGCCGAGGACGCGCAGGTACTCGACGCCGAGGCGCTCCCGTTCGGCCAGCTCCCGGTCGGCGTCCACCAACTGGTGGCCCCGTACGACGAGGAACGCCACCGGCAGCAGCAGCGCGGTGGCGAGTAGCAACGGCAACAGGCGGCCCGGTGTCCTGGGCCGTCGACGGACCCGCGAGGCGGGAACGGTCATGGTGGTCTCCTCCGGCGGCGGCGCAGGGGGTCGGGGATGGCGTGGAACTTCGGTCCCGTGCGTCGGACCGGAACCTAATCGAAGGGCGATCCCTGGCCGGAGGTCTGCACCGGTCAGTTTTGCGTCACTTCGAGTGATGTGACGCGACATCAACCTTCCCGACACGCTCCGTACTGTTGTCGGAGTGACATGCTCGTTTCCATTGTGATATAGCGCATTAAGCGTGAATTCACGGAGTCCGAACTCGTTCTGGGTGAACGCCGGGTGACCTTGTGCGTTTGACCTGTCCGGCCGACGATTGGCCGACCAGGACGGACGTACGGCGGATCTCAGCCAACGCTCAGGTTCCGGGCCGTACCGTGAGCCGAATGAAATCGCCGCTGTCGGCTGCCCGGCTCCGCCGTGCCCTGCCCACCGGCCGCTGCGCGGTCGCCGCGTCGGTGGGCGTCGTCCTGCTGGCGGGGGTCGTCGGCTGGGCGGTCTGGCCGGACCGGCCGGATTTCCGCACCGAGTCGACCGCGCTCACCGTGCGCTCCGGGCCCGGCGGCGACGAGCCCGTCGACCTGGACACCACGTTCTACCTGCCGAGCGGCGCGTCGGCTGACCGGAAGGTCCCGGCCGTGCTGCTGGCGCACGGCTTCGGCGGTACGAAGGACTCCGTCCGCGCCGACGCCGAGGACCTGGTGGGGCAGGGCTACGCGGTGCTGACCTGGACGGCGCGGGGCTTCGGCCGCAGCGGCGGGCAGATCCACCTGGACAGCCCCGACTACGAGGTGCGCGACGCCCAGCGGCTGCTGGACTGGCTGGCCGCCCGCCCCGAGGTGCGTACCGACGCCGCCGGTGACCCCCGGGTCGGGGTGGTCGGCGGCTCGTACGGCGGCGGACTGGCCCTGCTGCTGGCCGCGCAGGACCACCGGGTCGACGCGATCGTCCCCATGATCACCTGGAACGACCTGTCCCGCGCCTTCCTGCCGGAGAACACCGGCAAGCCGGCCACCGAGGGCGTGTTCAAGAAGGGCTGGGCCGGCATCTTCTTCGGCGGTGGCGGCAGCGCCGGTTCCGGGCCGGCCGGCCTGTCCGGCAACACCGCCGCCGCCCAGCCGGAAGGGGCACCCGCGTCGGCCGGTGCGCCCAGTCCCCGGCCCGGTGGCGGACCGGGCAGCGGATCGTCGCGCGCCCCGGGGGCCGCCGCCGACCCGTCCTGTGGCCGGTTCGCCGCCGACGTCTGCGCCGCGTACCTGCGGATCGCCACCACCGGGCGGGCCGACCAGGCGGCGGTGGACCTGCTCCGGCGTTCCTCCCCGGCCGACGTGCTGGGCCGGATCAAGGCCCCCGCCCTGCTGGTGCAGGGCGAGGCGGACACCCTCTTCCCGCTCACCGAGGCGGACGCCAACGCGCGCGGCATCGCCGCCGCCGGCACCCCCGTGCGGGTGGCCTGGTTCACCGGCGGCCACGACGGCGGCACCGGCCCGACCAGCGACTCCGACCGGGTGAAGTACCTGACCGTGCAGTGGCTGGACCACTACGTCAAGGGCACCGGCGCGGCCCCCGGCGACGACTTCACGTTCTCCCGGATCGCCGGTTTCGACGCCCTCGACCGGGGCCTCGTCGCCACCGGCTACCGCACCGCCGACTATCCCGGGGTGACCGGGGACGCCCGACGCGAGGTGCCGGTCACCGGGCCGGCCCAACCGGTCGCCAACCCGCCCAACGGCAACCCGGCGGCGATCTCGGCGATCCCGTTCGCCGGGTCGCTCGGCTCCCTGCTCGACGGGGTCGCCGGCGACGTACCCGGCCAGCACGCCCGGTTCGAGTCGACACCGCTGACCGAGGCGGTGGACGTGGTGGGTGCACCCACCGTCACCGTCCGGGCCGCGTCGGCGACCGGCGAGGCGGTCCTGTTCGCCAAGCTCTACGACGTCGACCCGGCCGGCGCGGCGACGCTGCCCGACGGGCTGGTCGCCCCGATCCGGTTGACCGGCCTGCCGGCCACCATCGACGCCGCGCAGCCGGTCCAGGTGACCCTGCCGGCGATCGTCCGCCGGGTCGAGGCCGGGCACCGGCTGCGGGTGGTGCTCGCCACCGCCGACCAGGCGTACACCACACCTGCCGAGCCGGCCGTCTACACGGTGGCGGTCGACGGGGCGGTGAGCCTGCCGACGGTCACCGCCACCCCGATCCCGACCACCGCCACGGTGTGGCGCTGGGTGCTGGTCGGCCTGCTGGCCGCGATCCTGATCGGGCTCGTCGTGGTCGTCGCCGTGGTCCGCCGTCGGCACCGCCGCCAGGACGACTCCGTCCATCCCGAGTACGCGGGCATCCCGCTCGCCGTCCGTGACCTGCGCAAGGAGTACGCGGACGGGTTCGTCGCGGTGTCCCGGGTGGACTTCGAGGTGCACCCCGGCCAGGTGATGGGGCTGCTCGGCCCGAACGGCGCCGGCAAGACCACCACCCTGCGGGTGCTGATGGGGTTGACCCAGCCGACCGCCGGGGAGATCTACGTCTTCGGACACCGGCTGGTGCCCGGCTCGCCGGTGCTGTCGCGGATCGGCGCGCTGGTGGAGGGGCCCGGCTTCCTGCCGCACCTGTCCGGCCTGGACAACCTGAAGGCGTACTGGCGGGCCACCGGCCGGCCGTGGGCCGACGCGCACTTCGACGAGGCGTTGGAGATCGCCGGCCTGGGTGACTCGGTGCACCGGCGGACCAAGAACTACAGCCACGGGATGCGGCAGCGGTTGGCCATCGCGCAGGCCATGCTGGGCCTGCCGGAGCTGCTGGTGCTCGACGAGCCGACCGACGGGCTGGACCCGCCGCAGATCGCCGAGATGCGCCGGGTCCTCCAGCGGTACGCCACCGACGGCCGGGCGGTGCTGGTCTCCAGTCACCTGCTGGCCGAGGTGGAGCAGACCTGCACGCACGCGGTGGTGGTCAACAAGGGCCGGATCGTCGCCTCGGGCCCGGTGGAGGAGATCGTCGGCGAGTCGCCGAGCACCCTGTTCGAGGTGACCGACCAGGCCGCCGCGCGGGCGGTGCTGAGCCGCCTCGACGGGGTCCGGGTGCTCGGCGCCGATGACGGCGGGGATGTTCCGCCGGGTGCGGGTGCGGGTGCGGGTGCGGGTGCGGGTGCGGTGGCCGGTGTCGGCACGGGGCCAGGTGACGGCGCTGCCGGTGCGGCGTCCGGCGCTGGTGACGGCGCTGCGGCGGGTGCTGGTGCCGCTGGTGGCGGTGCGGGTGGTGGGCTGGTGGTGGACACCAACGGGACCGCGCGCAGCGAGGTGGTGGCCGAGCTGGTCCGGGCCGGGATCGGGGTGGACCGGGTGGTGCCACGGCGTCGCCTGGAGGACGCGTTCCTCGCCCTGGTGGGCGAGAACTCTCGGGGAAGCGGTGACCGGTGATGGCAGGTTCTGCGGCGGGTTCGGCGTCGGGCCGGGGCCCGGACGGCGGCAGCGCCTCTGTCGGCGGGGCGTCGGGCGGCGGGACGGCAGGCGGCGGGGTCGCCGTCGGCGGGGCGTCGGGCGGGGCCGGGCGGGGATCGTTCGGGCCGGGTGGGGCGGCGGTCGGGTACCGGCCGGGGGCGACCCTGCCGTTCGGGGCGGAGTTCCGCCGGCAGGCGTCGCGGCGGCGTACCCAGTTGGCGCTCGGGTTCATGGTGCTGCTGCCGTTGATCATTCTGGTGGCGTTCCAGTTCGAGTCCGGGGACGACGACGGCAGCGGGCGCGGCGAGTTCTCCAGCCTCGCCGACCTGGCCACCTCGGGCGGGCTCAACTTCACCCTCTTCTCGATCCTGGTGTCGGCGTCGTTCCTGCTGGTCGTGGTGGTGGCGCTGTTCTGCGGTGACACGGTGGCCAGCGAGGCGAGCTGGGGCAGCCTGCGCTACCTGCTGGCGGTGCCGGTGCCCCGGGCCCGACTGTTGACGGTGAAGCTGCTGGTGGCGCTGGCGTACTCCGGGCTGGCCCTGCTGTTGTTGGCCGGCACGGCCCTGCTCGCCGGCACCCTGCGCTACGGCTGGTCGCCGCTGACCAGCCAGGTCGCCGCCGAGCTGACCCCGACCGAGGGGCTGGTACGGCTGCTGGCGGTGCTCGGCTACCTGGCGGTGGTCCTGCTGGTGGTGGCCGGGCTGGCGTTTCTGCTGTCGGTGGTCACCGACGCCGCGCTGGGCGCGGTCGGCGGCGCGGTACTGCTGTGGATCCTGTCCAGCATCCTGGATCAGATCACCGCGCTGGGGGCGCTGCGGGACTTCCTGCCGACCCACTACAGCAGCGCCTGGCTGGGCCTGCTGTCCACCCCGATGCAGACCGACGACGTGGTCCGGGGTGCGATCTCGGCGATCAGCTACGCCACCCTGTTCTGGGGGCTGGCCTTCTGGCGCTTCACCCGCAAGGACGTCACGAGTTGACCCGGCAGCCGCCCGATCGGCTGGCGAACGGGCCCGATGTTGCGTGGTCGCTGCCGGCCGGACCCGCCCTGCACCACCAGCACGTCTCCGCGCACACCCGCACACCCGCACACCCGCCCGCCCGCACGCCCGCCCGCCCGCCCGCACGCACGCACGCCGCACGCCGCACGATCGTGCTCGATCCAGGATGTAGTGGTCTCCCGGCGATGCGATGCCACTACATCGTGGATCGAGCACGATCTTGAGCAGTGCATCGCGAGCGCGATCTTGCGCCTACCCCGTCTCCTTGGCAACGGCAACGGCGGCGGTATTTGGCGGGGGTGGCGCGTTCAGGGGGTCAGTCGGCGGTGGGGAGGGAGACGGTGACCACCAGGCCGCCGTCGGGGCGGGGGACGGCCCGCACCGTTCCGCCGTGCGCCCGCGCCACCGCCCGGACGATGGACAGCCCCAGGCCGAAGCCCCGCTGACCGGCGACCCGTTCCCGGTTGAGCCGGCGGAACGGCAGGAACATCGTCTCGATCTCGTACCCGGGCACCACCGGCCCGCTGTTGCTGACGGTCAGGGTGGCCCGACCGTCGACCATGGCCGTGGCGACCGAGAGCCAGCCGTCGGTGTCGACGTTGTGCCTGACGGCGTTCTCCACCAGGTTCTGGGTGAGCCGTTCCAGCAGGACCGGGTCGCCGGCCGTCCGCGCCGGGGCCAGTTCGCGGGTGACGGCGAGCGTGGTGGACCGGCCGGTCTGTTCCGCGACGTGACCGGCGACCTCGGCGAGGTCCACCTCGGTGTGTTCGGCCAGCGCGTTCTCCGAGTCGGCGAGGGTGAGCAGCCCGTCGATCAGTCGTTCGTGGCGTTCGTTGACGGCCAGCAGGGTCTCGCCGAGCTGTCGTAGCTCGGGCGGGGCGTCCGGGCGGGTGATCGCCAACTCGACCAGGGACCGGTTGATCGCCAACGGGGTACGCAGCTCGTGGGAGGCGTTGGCGACGAAGCGCCGCTGCCCGTCGAAGGACCGGTCGAGGCGTTCGAGCATCAGGTCGAAGGTGTCGGCCAGCTCCTTCACCTCGTCGGTCGGCCCGGCCAGGGCGATCCGTTCGTGTAGTCCCCGGCCGGCCCCGTCGGCTCCGGCGATGCGGCGGGCGGTGCCGGTGATCTGCTGCAACGGCTGCAACGCCCGGCCGGCGACCAGCCAACCGAACGCGACCGCGGCGATGGTCACCACGGCCAGGGCCACTCCGCCCTGGGTGAGCAGCGAGTCGAGGGCGTCCCGGCGGGCGTCGTCCTGCACCTGGCGGACGATGGCGCGCAGGTGTTCGGCCTGGTTGGCGTTGATCTGGGTGCCCTGGGGCAGCGAGATCGACTCCTTGCCACCGGTCCCGCGCAGGTTGAACCCGAGACCGTGGGCGAGCCGCTGGTCCACCAGCACGTACGTCACGGCGAGCAGTACCGTGCCGGCGAGCAGGAACAGGCCGCCGTAGATGAGGGTCAGCCTGGCCCGGATGGTCGGTTTCCTCATCGGATCTGGTATCCCACCCCGGGCACCGTCTCGATGACGGGCGGGTCGCCGAGCTTGCGCCGCAGCTTCATCACGGTGACCCGCAGCACGTTGGTCATCGGGTCGATGTGCTCGTCCCAGGCCCGTTCGAGGAGGTCCTCGGCGGAGACCACCGCGCCGTCGGCGCGTAGCAGCTCGGCCAGCACGCCGAACTCCTTGCGGGACAGCGGCACGAAGTTCCCGTCCCGGGTGACCTGCAACCGGGACGGGTCGAGGACGATCCCGGCCCGGGTCAGCTGCGGTGGGGCGGCGGGGCGGGTGCGTCGGGTCAACGCGTGCACCCGGGCGCTCAGCTCGACGAACGCGAACGGTTTGGTGAGGTAGTCGTCGGCGCCGATGGCCAGGCCGGCGACCCGTTCCCGGACGGCGGCGGCGGCGGTCAGCATCAGGATCCGGGTGTCCCGTTCGGCACTGACCAGGGCGCGGCAGACGTCGTCGCCGTGCACGACCGGCAGGTCCCGGTCGAGCACGACCACGTCGTACCCGTTGACGCCGATGCGTTCCAGGGCGGCGTCGCCGTCGTAGGCGACGTCGACCGCGAACGACTCCCGGCGGAGCCATTCGGCGATCGCGTCCGCGAGCAGTTTCTCGTCCTCGCACACCAGTACGCGCACCGTTCCATCCTCGCCTATGCCGGGATAACCACCGCGTTAACGTTGCCGTTTACGCCCTGGATACCGCCTCAGGAGTTGAGTTATCCCTAATGCCGGCTGTCTGCCGGTCGGAAGGGAGACCAACGATGCGACGAAATCAGCTGAGCCTGCTCCTGGCCCTGCCCGTGGTGGCGGTCCTCGCCCTGAGCGGCTGTCAGTCCGATGCCGCCGACGACTCCGGGGTGGCCAGCGCCGGTGGTGGGGGCGCGGAGCCCTCGCTCTCCGCCGCCGCGGCGATGAGCGACGAGGAACGCCAGCTCAAGTTCACCACGTGTCTGCGGGAACAGGGGCTCGACGTGCCGGACCCGCAGCCGGGGCAGAAGGGGCCCCGGTTCAACGGCGGGTCGGACGTGGACCCGGCCAAGGTGCAGTCGGCGCTGCAGCAGTGCCGCGAGTTCGCCCCCAACGGCGGGCAGCCCCGGCAGCTCGACGCGGGCCAGGTCGAGCAGGTCCGCAAGCTGGCCCGGTGCATGCGGGAGAACGGTGTGCCGAACTTCCCGGACCCGGCCGCCGACGGGCGCATCCAGCCCGGTCGGGCCGACATCGACCTGAAGGACCCGGCGGTGCGGACCGCGTTCGACAAGTGCCGGGAGACCGTGCCCAACCTCGGTGAACGTCGGGGGACGTCATGACCGGCGCATCCCGATCGGCTGACCCGTCCGTCACCGGCCCGGCTGCCGTCGGCCCGGCTGCCGCTGACCCGTCCCTCGCCGGCCCGTCCGCGGCAGGTCCGTCCCGCACCGAACTGCCCGGCGGCCCGCTCTCCGGCCAGCCCAGCGGGCCGTCCGCCGGGTCTCCGGGCGGACCGTCCCCCGCCTCCGACCCGCCCTCCGACCCGCCCTCCGACCCGCCCTCCGACCCGCCCTCCGACCCGCCCTCCGACCCGCCCTCCGGGCCGCCCGGAGGGCCGGCTGCGTCTCCGGTCCGGCGGCGACGCCCGCGACCGGTGTTCCTGCTCGGGGCGGCGGGGCTGCTCGTGGTGGCGGTGGCGGCAACGGCGGTCACCTTCGCCAGTGACGGCCACGCCGACCGTGCGACGTCGTCCGACCGCAGGCCGCCGTCGTCCGCCAAGGTCACCCGGCAGACCCTGGTCGACCGGGAGACCAAGAACGGCGAGCTGGGGTACGGCACCCCGCGCGCCCGGGACAGCCGGCTGAGCGGGACGGTCACCTGGCTCGCCGAGGGCGGTGCGACGGTCAAGCGGGGTAAGACGCTCTACCGGATCGACGACGAACCGGTGGTGCTGCTCTACGGTGGCCTGCCCGCGTACCGGGTGCTGCGTTCCGGGGTCAGCGGCACCGACGTCAAACAGTTCGAGCAGAACCTCGCCGCGCTCGGGCACGACGGTTTCACCGTCGACGAGGACTTCACCTCGGCGACCGCCGACGCGGTCCGGGACTGGCAGGAGGACCTGGGCCTGCCGGAGACCGGGCAGGTCGAGCCGGGCCGGATCGTCTACGCCCCCGGCGAGGTCCGGGTGGACAGCCACGGCGTGGAGGTGGGCGACACCGTCGGTGCGGGCAAGGTGGTCCTCTCGACCACCGGTACCACCCGCCTGGTCACCTGCACCCTCGACGTGGAGGACCAGCGGTTGGCCCGCAAGGGCGCGGAGGTGACCATCACGCTGCCCGACGGCACCCGCAGCACCGGCAAGGTCGACACGGTCGAGACGGTGGTGCAGACCTCGGCGGCCACGACGGGCAAGGACGCGGAGACCGACACCAAGATCGAGGTGACCGTCACCGGGGACGACGCCAAGGCGTTGGCCGGCTACGACAAGGCGGCGGTGGACGTCGGCCTCGTCGCCTCGGAACGCGCCGACGTGCTCACCGTGCCGGTCGCGGCACTGCTCACCCTGGCCGAGGGCGGCTACGGGCTGGAGGTGGTCGAGGAGGGTGGTACCCGGATCGTCGCGGTGCGTACGGGCCTGTTCGCCGACGGCCGGGTGGAGGTCTCCGGCGACGCGGTCACCGAGGGGCTGACCGTGGGGATGCCCGGTGACTGAGCCGCCCCGGGCCGACCACCCCGACCACGTGGTCGAGCTGCGTGACGTGACGAAACGCTACGGCGACACGGTCGCCGCCCTCGGTGGGGTGTCGATGAGCGTCGACCGGGGGGCCCTGGTGGCCATCGTCGGCCCGTCCGGCTCGGGGAAGTCCACCATGCTCAACGTGATCGGCACCCTGGACCGGCCCACCTCGGGCGCGGTCCACATCGACGGGTACGACGCCGCCCGGTTGTCCGACCGGGAGTTGTCCGCGCTGCGGGCCAGCCGGATCGGCTTCGTGTTCCAGCAGTTCCACCTGGCTGCCGGCGTACCCCTGGTGGAGAACGTGGCGGACGGCCTGCTCTATGCCGGGGTGCCCCGGCGGGAGCGGCGGCGGCGGGCGGAGGCGGCGCTGCGACGGGTCGGCCTGGGACACCGGCTGGACCACCGGCCGCACCAGCTCTCCGGCGGGGAGCGGCAGCGGGCGGCGATCGCCCGTGCGGTGGTCGGTGAACCGCCGCTGCTGCTGGCCGACGAGCCGACGGGCAACCTCGACTCCAGCTCCGGCGCGGGGGTGATGGAGCTGCTGCACGAGCTGCACGCGGCCGGTACCACCATCGTGGTGATCACCCATGACCGGGAGATCGCGGCGAGCCTGCCCCGGCAGGTGCAGATGCGCGACGGGCTGATCGTGGCGGACTCCGCCGCCCTGACCGAGGGGGTGCTGCGATGACCACCACGCCGCTGCGGTCGACGGGCGCGGCCCGGCGAAGCGGTGCGGGGCGACCGGAGCGGCTGCGACCGGCCCGGATGAGCCCGCAGGACGTGCTGCGGGTCGGTGGCGTGGGGCTGCGGACCCGGCCGCTGCGGGCGTTCCTGTCCGCCCTGGGCATCGCCATCGGCATCGCCGCGATGATCAGCGTGGTCGGCATCTCCTCGTCGTCCCGGGCCGACCTGGACCGGACGCTGGCCGCCCTGGGCACCAACCTGCTCACCGTCGCGCCGGGGAGCACCCTCTTCGGTGCGGACGCCCAGTTGCCGGTCGAGGCGGTCGGCATGATCAGCCGGATCGGCCCGGTACGCCAGGTGTCGGCGACCGCCCAACTGGCCGACATGCCGGTCTACCGGTCGGACCGGATCCCGGCGGCGCAGACCGGTGGCCTCGGCACCCAGGCGGTGGAGCTGGACCTGCTCGACACCGTCGGCGCTTCACTGGCCAGCGGGACCTGGCTCAACGAGGCCACCGGGAGGTATCCGGCCACGGTGCTCGGGTCGGTGGCCGCGGAGCGGCTCGGCCTCGGCGCGGCCGGGCCGGACATCCGGGTCTACCTCGACGGGCGCTGGTTCACCGTGATCGGCATCCTGCGACCGGTCCCGCTCGCCCCGGAACTCGACTCGTCGGCCCTGGTCGGTTGGTCGGCCGCGACCACCTACCTGGGCCTGGACGGGCACCCGACCCGGATCTACACCCGCTCGGCCGAGCAGCACGTCGAGGCGGTCCGGGCGGTGCTGGCGGCGACGGCCAACCCGGAGCAGTCCAACGAGATCCAGGTTTCCCGGCCGTCCGATGCGCTCGCCGCCCAGCAGGCCACCGACGAGGCGTTCACCGGTCTGCTGCTCGGGCTGGGTGCGGTGGCGTTGCTGGTCGGCGGGGTGGGGGTGGCCAACACCATGGTCATCTCGGTGATCGAACGGCGGGCCGAGATCGGGTTGCGGCGGTCGCTGGGTGCCACCCGGGGGCAGATCCGCACCCAGTTCCTCGCCGAGTCGCTGCTGTTGTCCGCCCTGGGTGGGCTGGGCGGGGTGCTGCTCGGTGGCCTGGTCACCACCGGTTACGCCGGTTCACAGGGGTGGCCGACGGTGGTGCCGCTGTGGGTGGTGGCCGGCGGCATCGGGGCGACGATCGGCATCGGTGCGTTGGCGGGGCTCTACCCGGCGATCCGGGCCAGCCGGCTGGCCCCCACCGAGGCTCTCGCCACCCCCTGACCGCCCCGCCCGACGGGTGGCCCGGCGGCCGGTGGGGGACCTCACCGGCCGCCGGACCACGATCAGCCGGGCCGGCTCAACGCCGGCTCACCCGGATCAGTTCCCAGCCGCCCTTCGGGACGCCGGGCGTCGGGTCGGTGCGCAGGTTCATCGGGTTCGCCATCCCGAGGTAGAGCGTGGAGCCGTCCACCACCATGGTGCGGACACCCTGGTTGAGCGGGTTGCCGAAGCCGCCGGTGTCGACGGCGCGGGCCGGCCGGCCGGGCGCGTCGAACGACCAGAGGTCCGCCCCGAAGGTCGGCGGGCTGGGCGCCGTGCCGGCCGGGGGCGTCGGCATCTCACCTTCCAGCGAGATGTAGGCGAAGTCCATGGTGCCGACGTAGAGCCGGCCGCCGGCCACCGCCATCTTCCAGGCGTACAGGTTGAACGGGTCGCCGAAGCCGGAGCCGCCGTAGACCGGGGTCGCCCCGGTCGGGGCCGGGGCCCACGCGCCGACGCCGTTGTTCGCGGTCGGGTCGTACGCCGGCAGCGTCGACTCGCCGTAGAGCGTCTCGATCCGTTCGTGTGCGCCACCGAGGTCCTGGCCGCGGAAGACGGCGAACGCCCGCTGGGTGTTCTGCACGGTGGCCTGGAGCTGCGCCTGACTGCGCGGCGGGTACACCGACAGGTGCAGGGCGGTCGCCTGCAACGGCACGTGCATGGTCCCCCAGTGCAGCCGGCCGCCGTAGGAGGCGAGACCACCGAGGGCGTACGCCCGGCGGACCACCGGGTCGGGCTCGTAGTCGGCGGCGGACCAGACCTGCGCCCAGTTGCCGGCGTCCTCCGGGTTGAGTCCGGGTGCGCCGGCCGCCAGCGGCGGGCTCATCCAGATGCCGGCCAGGTCGGCCGGGTCGGTGTCGTCAACGGCACCGGTGCCCGCCGCCGGGGTGGTGCCGACGGCGCGCGGTGCCTGCTCGCCCACGTCGGAGTACGACGGGCCGACCGGGGGCGGCGTCGGGAGGATGCCGGCTGCGGCGCGTTCGGCCGCCGAGCCGTCGACGATCGCCTTGGGCCAGGTCGAGACGTAGAGCCGCCCCTGGTGCTCGGTGAGGTCGGCGACCTGGGTGGGCAGGTCGGCGACCTCGGTGAAGGCGAACGGGTCGGTGCGGTCGCCGGTCCAGCGCAGCACCCGGCCGGCCTCGCCGCCGTTGGCGCCCAGCCCGACCCCGGCGTAGAGCACGCCGCCGGCCACCACCCAGTGCCGGATGTTCTCGTACGCGGTGAGGTTGGTCGAGCCGAGGTAACGGCCGGTGACGGTGTCGAAGGCGAACACGTTCACCCCGCCGACCACGCTGGGGCCACCGAGCAGTACGACGCCCTGGTGGGCGGCGGCGCTACGCAGGCCGGCGGTGGTGTTCAGCAGGTTCGCGTCCGCCGGGGAGGCGGACGTGATGTCGGCGGTGCGTTCGGTGAGCCGTTCGGTGGCGAGGTCGTAGGTGTAGACCTCGGGGGTGCGGTGGTCGCCGAGGGTGGCGGGCAGGGCGGGGTTGCCCCGGGCCGGTTGGCTCTGACCGAACTCGCAGACGTAGTCCTCGTTGAGGATCGGTTCGCGGACCTGGTAGCCCTCGGGCTTCAGGCAGAGCACGTTCGCCCCGGTGCCGAACCAGAGTCGGCGGCCGGCCTGGGCGAGCCCCCAGACGTACGACTGGTTGACCTTGGGCTGTCCCACGGTGCAGGGCGGCCCGGGTGGATAGTCGACGCCGACGCCGGCAAAACACTCGTCAGCGGCTGCCTTGGCGAGCAGTCGTACCGTTTCGGGGCGAATGTCGGCGTGGGCCGGAGTGGCGAGCAGGGGCAGCAGGATCAGGGTGGCAAATGCGGGCAGCAGTCGTCCCGGTAGGGGTGGTCGACGTCGCACGGTGGTCCTTTCCGTAAACGACCGGTCGGGCTGGCGATAGCCGGGACGGGTGGGCTGGATCGCTCTCGACCAGGGGATATGGGTAATCGGCGGTGCACCCGGAGGGGTGGTGCAGGTTGCCGCATCGCGTCGGTCGACGGGAATGGCAAATTGCCGGCGCGAGGTTACGGGCCGGCTCGGTGGGGTGGTTTTGGCGGGTGATTCCGAGGGTGGTTGTCGCAGTTCCGGGGGCAACGTGGTGCCGAGGCTAACGTATTACGCAGCCCGTTATCACCGGAAAAATTGTTAAGGATTTTTGAACTGGCGGCCGTGCCGGCTACTGCCGTGAGTCGATGTCGAAGCGCGGCGCGGGGTGTCGGGACCGGGCCTCGTGAAAATTGCTGACGGGTGGGGCGTTCCGGGTGTCGCGGGTAAACCGCGCCAACCGCCTGCTGTCGTCTGAAGTTGGCGCGCAGTGCGGGCACCTCGCGCTGGCGGCGGTGTCGGGGCCGGTCCCCTCGCCGCTGGTCGGGTGGGCCGGGCCCGGTCGGGGTTCCCCGGTGACCTCCCGGTGGCTTCCCGCGCGAATTGCGTGCATATTCATTTTCCATAAACGCGGCGTATGAAATTCGTGACAGTTAATTCATAGTTAACAATCATTACATTCTGGCCGCTCCGGCTCGCGGCGGGGAGGTGGTCGGGGTCGACCGGTGGTGGTGGTCGCGGGCGCGTGGGCCCGGCGTCACTCCCGACGAGACGTAGGGGTGACGCCGGGACGTCGGGGTGGGGTAATGTCTCGCGCCGAGACCTTCCCAGTAACAAAGAATTTATCGATTTAACTGCTTCGATGCCTCATCATGAGGGGACGTAATCCCTTCCATGGAGGTTCCCATGAACGTGTCTCGGCTCGGCGGGCCGACCCTCTCGCTGTACCGCATCGTCATCGGCCTGCTGTTCATGCTGCACGGCCTGTCCTCGGTCTTCGGGTTGTTCGGCGGCAACCCCGTGACCGGCAAGGCTGTCCCGGTCGGTGCCTGGCCCGGCTGGTGGGCCGCACTGATCCAGCTCGTCTGCGGCGCGCTGGTGCTGGCCGGGCTCTTCACCCGGCCCGCCGCGCTCCTCGCGTCCGGCTCGATGGCGTACGCCTACTTCGTGGTGCACCAGCCGGAAGGGCTGCTGCCGCTGCGCAACGGAGGCGAGCTGTCGGCGCTCTTCTGCTGGTCGTTCCTGCTGATCGCGGTGCTCGGCCCGGGCTCCTGGGCGCTGGACACGCTGCTCGCCCGCCGCAGCGCCGACGCCCCGTCGGCACCGGTAACGGAGCGAAGCTCGGTGCCGGCCTGACGTACTGACCGGCGTCGCCGGAGCCGCAACGAGGCGGCTCCGGCGACGCGTGCGGTCAGGGGTTGTACGGCGCGTCGGTGTGACTCACCTCGGCGAGGGTGCTGCCGGAGAGCTTGTAGACCGACGTCCGCTTGATGTCCAGCTCGGCCATGCCCCGGCTGGGGCTGCGGGTCAGCCAGACCACGGTGGCCTTGCGCCCGGCCACGCTGATCGAGACGACCGGGGTCCGGTCGCCGAGGTCGGTCAGCGCGCGGAACACCGGCAGGCCACCGCTGTTGCGCCACGCCGCGAGCGTGTAGAAGGTGCCGCTGCCCCCGGTCTTGATCGCCACCGCGCCCACCGCGTCCTCCGCGCCGTCGCCGTCGAGGTCACCGATGCCGCAGGGCTTCTGGAGCGTCACGGTGGCCCCGTCCTCGCCCGACCACTGCCCCCCGGCCAGCGGCAGGTAGTCCGGGTAGCCGTTGTAGGGCGTCTTGCTGCTGCCGAGCCGGGCCTCCGCCAGATGGGCGCAGGTCAACGGTGCCTTGACCGGCGCGGCGGCGGTGGTGGTCGGGGCGGCGGCCGGCGGGGTGGTGGGGGTGGCCTTCTTCACCTCCGGCGAGGGAGCCCCGCTGGTGGGAGTCGCCTCGGGCGAGACCTGACTCAGCACCGAGGCGGTGGAGGGCCCGGTGGACGGGCCGACGGTGGACGCGGCCTCGTCCGTCCCGCCCTGCTCACCCCCGCAGGCGGCGGTCAGTAGGCAGACCATGGTGAGGGTCGCAAGGCTCGACGGGATCCGTCGCATGGGCGGGGGGTCCTCTCTCGACGTCAGGTCTCCCGCACCGTACTGATCGATGGCAATGTCGGTCATCGGCTCGTCGGCCGGCCCCCTACCGGCCTGTCGGAGCGCCGTCAGGGGCCGACCGGAGGGCCGGTGCGCGGATCCGCACAAGGGCGTACTGAGCTGGAAACTTGCCCGAAACATCAATGGCTTCCGGTGCGGCCGGCGCACGCCCCGCCGGCAGGTGGTTCACACCGTGGGAAGCAGACTGGGCGATGGCGGCGAAGCTGCCTAGACTCGACGGCACAACTGCATACCTCATCCAGAGGGGCTGAGGGATACGGCCCGACGACGCCCCGGCAACCACCCCGCGCGCTCATCGCTGAGCGTCCCGCGGGGCAGGTGCCAATTCCGTCCCCGCCGCAGGGTGCGATGCGGGGAAAGATGAGAGGAATCCGCCATGACGTCGACGCTCGCCGCCCCCGGTATCGACACCACCGCCAGCCCGGCCCGCGCCCTGGTCTGCCGCGCCTGCTCCGCCCGCTACCCGCTCGCCGCGCAGCACGCCTGTTACGAGTGTTTCGGCCCGCTGGAGGTCGACTACGACACCGCCGCACTGGCCGCCGTCACCCGGGAGCAGATCGAGGCCGGCCCGCAGAACATCTGGCGGTACGCCGCCCTCCTGCCCGCCGGCCAGGACCCGGCCACCCGGGTCACCCTCGACCCGGGGCTCACCCCGCTGGTGGCGGCCCCGAACCTCGCCGCCGAACTCGGCATCAGCGCGCCGCTGTGGGTCAAGGACGACAGCGCCAACCCGACCCACTCGTTCAAGGACCGGGTCGTCTCGGTGGCGCTGACCGCCGCGAAGGCGCTCGGCTTCACCCGGTTCGCCTGCGCCTCGACCGGCAACCTGGCCAACTCGGTGGCCGCCCACGCGGCCCGCGCCGGAGCGCCCTCGGTGGTCTTCATCCCGGGTGACCTGGAGCAGGGCAAGGTGATCACCACCGCCGTCTACGGCGGCGACCTGGTCGCCATCGACGGCTCGTACGACGACGTGAACCGGCTCTGCGGGGAGCTGGTGGAGACCGACGAGTTCGAGGACACCGCGTTCGTCAACGTCAACGTCCGGCCCTATTACGCCGAGGGCTCCAAGACCCTCGGGTACGAGGTGGCCGAGCAGCTCGGCTGGCGTATCCCGGCCCAGGTGGTCGTCCCGATGGCCTCGGGCGAGCTGCTCACCAAGATCGACAAGGCGTTCTCCGAGCTGGTCGAGATCGGGCTGGTCGAGGCGCCCGCCGGGGGTTGGAAGGTGTTCGGCGCCCAGTCGGCCGGCTGCAACCCGATCGCCGCCGCCCTGCACGCCGACACCGACACCATCACCCCGGTCCGGCCGACCGGCATCGCCAAGTCGCTCAACATCGGCGACCCGGCCGCCGGCCTGTACGCCCTGGAGGCGGTGCGGCGGACCGGCGGCTGGATGGAGTACGTCGACGACGAGGAGATCCGCGCCGGCATCCGGTTGCTGGCCCGCACCACCGGGGTCTTCGCCGAGACGGCCGGCGGGGTGACCGTTGCGGTGCTGCGCAAGCTCGTCGAGTCCGGCCGGCTCGACCCGACCGCCGAGACGGTCGTGTTCAACACCGGCGAGGGCCTGAAGACCATCGACGCGGTCGCCGGCCAGGTCGGCCCCACCCACCGGATCAAGCCGTCCCTGCGGGCCGCCCGCGACGCCGGCCTCCTCTCCTGATCCCCGGGCGAGTTGATCTCCGGGTGACCGGAATTTCGCGGTGAGTGGCGAAAACCCGCCGGGAAGGACTTGACGGCAGGAACCGGGCGGCGCAAGATGCTCCGTGCGGGAGGGCTTTCGCCGGAGACTTTTCAAGTTCTTGCGACCCAACGCCGGAGGCGTTGTGCGAACGTCCCTCCCGACCAACGTGCAAGGGGGCCAGCGGAAATCCGCTGGCCCCCTTCGTCGTCGACAGGCAGACTCCCGGCGTGACCGTGGACATCGCAGCAATCGATCCGACCGACCAGCCGGCCCTCGACGCGGTCTACCGGATCGCGGCCACGGTCGAAGCGACGGAGTCGCCCGACCTGCCGCCGCTGTGCCGTCGCCGGTTCGAGGCGCCGCTGCGGCACCCGATGCCCGGCATCGACACCCGCTGGTCGGTGGCGCGACTGGACGGCGTGGTCGCCGGCTGGGTCCGGCTCAACCTCCACCTGCTGGACAACACCGACAACGCCAGCGTCGAGCTGGTGGTGGACCCGGCGCACCGGCGGGCGGGAGTGGGGCGGGCGTTGTTCACGCACGCCCGCGAGCAGCTGCGGGAGGCCGGCGGCAAGCGGATGGTCGGCTCCGCCGTGGCCGCGCTGCCCGGCGAGCCGGGTGGACAACTGCCCGGGGCGGCCTTCGCGGCGGCGCTCGGCGCGAAGGCGGCGCTGGTCGACGTCCGTCGTCGACTCGACGTCACCGCGCTCGACCGGGACCGGCTGGCGACGCTGCGGGCCGGGGCGCGCTCGGCCGTCGCCGGCTACCGCACGGTCCGCTGGCACGGGCACCCGCCGTCGGAGCACCTCGCCGACCTCGCCTACCTGGAGGGCCGGATGATGACCGACGCACCCCTGGGTGACCTGGAGTGGGAACCCGAGCGGATGGACGCCGAGCGCATCCAGGGCATGGAGCGGGCGCTGGACGCGCGGGGCGTCCGCCGCTACAGCGTCGCCGCCGTGCACGAGTCGTCCGGCCGGTTGGTCGCGTGGACCGTGCTCAGCCTGGCCGCGAACACCACCCGGCACGCCTGGCAGCAGATCACCATCGTCGACCCGGCCCACCGGGGGCGCCGGCTCGGGCTGCTCTGCAAGGCCGAGAACCTCGAACACACCCTGGCGTACGAGCCGGAGCTGAGCGTGGTCGACACCTACAACGCGGCGGCGAACACCCACATGATCGCGATCAACGAGCTGCTCGGGTTCCGGCCGGTTGCCGGGTCCACGGAGTGGCAGTCGACCATCTGATCTGTGACACGCCCCTACTGATCTGGTCATCATCTGTTGCATGATGGCGGGCATGACGGAGACCCCGCACCCGCTGTACGACAGGCACGCCGACACCCTGCACCGCGCGCTGACCGCGATCACCGAACGCGGGTACTGGTCCGCCTACCCCGAATCGCCCAGCCCCCGGGTGTACGGCGAGACCGCCGCCGCCGACGGGAAGGCCGCCTTCGAGGCGTACCTCGGTGGCGACTTTCCGCTCGACCAGCCCGGCACGGCCGACCGGGTCGCCACCGAGACGAGCCCGTTCGGGGTGGCCCTGGACGTGCGCTACCCGCACCCGGGCGCCGACGAGGTGGTCGCCGCCGCCTCCGCCGCCCTGCCGGCCTGGCGCGACGCCGGCCCGCAGACCCGGGCGGGGGTGTGCCTGGAGATCCTCGACCGGTTGCACAAGCACGTCTTCGAACTGGCCAACGCGGTGCAGTTCACCAGCGGCCAGGCGTTCGTGATGGCCTTCCAGGCCGGCGGCGCACACGCGCTGGACCGGGCCCTGGAAGCGATCGCCTACGCGTACGCCGAGATGACCCGGCACCCCGGGACGGCCAGCTGGGAGAAGGCCGCCGGCAAGGGCGACCCGCTGCGGATGACCAAGACGTTCCACGTGGTGCCGCGCGGGGTGGCCCTGGTGATCGGCTGCAACACCTTCCCGACCTGGAACTCGTACCCCGGGCTGTTCGCCTCACTGGTCACCGGCAACCCGGTCGTGGTCAAGCCGCACCCCCGCGCGGTGCTGCCCCTGGCGATCACCGTGAAGTACGCCCGGGAGGTGCTCGCCGAGGCCGGCTTCGACCCCGACCTGGTGCTGCTCGCCCCCGAGGCCCCCGGCGAGAAGCTCGCCTCGATCCTCGCCCTGCACCCGGCAGTGAAGATCGTCGACTTCACCGGCTCCACCGGGTACGGCGACTGGCTGGAGGCCAACGCCCGGCAGGCGACCGTCTACACCGAGAAGGCCGGCCTGAACACCGTCGTCATCGACTCCACCGACGACTTCGCCGGCATGTGCCGCAACCTCGGTTTCACGCTGACCCTCTACAGCGGGCAGATGTGCACCACCTCGCAGAACATCCTCATCCCCGCCGCCGGCATCACCACCGACCAGGGGCACAAGAGCTTCGACGAGGTGGCCGCCGGCATCGCCGCCACCGTCGGCAAGCTCACCGCCGACCCGGCCCGGGGCGTCGAGCTGACCGGGGCGATCGTCAACGACGGAGTGCTGGAACGCCTCGACGAGGTCACCAAGGTCGGCGAGGCGGTGCTGGAGTCGCGTACCGTCACCCACCCCGCGCTGCCCGACGCGGTGGTCCGGACGCCGACCATCGTCAAGCTCGCCGCCACCGACACCGAGGTCTACGGCCGGGAATGGTTCGGGCCGATCTCCTTCGTCATCGCCACCGACTCGACCGCGCACAGCATCGAGATCCTGCGGTCCACCGTCGGAGAGTCCGGCGCGCTGACCGCCGCCGTCTACTCCACCGACGAGGCGGTGCTGGACGCCGTCGAGGCCGCCGCGATCGACGTCGGGGTGCACCTGTCGGCCAACCTCACCGGTGGGGTCTTCGTGAACCAGTCCGCCGCTTTCTCGGACTTCCACGGCAGCGGCGCGAACCCGGCCGCCAACGCCGCCCTCACCGACGGCGCCTACGTCGCCAACCGCTTCCGCATCGTCCAGTCCCGCCGCCCCGCCTGACCCCACCGTCCCCGTCCCACGCCCCTGCCTTCCCGACCACCCCCACCCCCGTCCGCGCTCCGGCTGCGGGCGGGGGTGTTCGGTGTTCGGTGGTCGGTGTTCCGTGTTCCGTGTTCCGTGGTCCGTGGTCGGTGATCAAGAGGTTTACGTCATCCTGAGTGGCTGATTTGACGTAAACCTCTTGATCACCGGCGCGGCCCGGCGCGGCCCGGCGCGGCCTGGCCCGGTCCGGCCCGGTCCGGCGCGGCCTGGCCTGGCCTGGCGCGGCGCGGTCCGGCCTGGCGCGGTCCGGTCCGGCGCGGTCCGGCCCGGGGTTTTGGGGGTGGGGGTCAGGCGGGGCGGCGCATCTGGAGTTCGTTGAGGGCGGGGATCTTGGGGTGCGGGACGCGGACGCCGGTGTCGGTGAAGCCCAGACGGTGGTAGGCCCGGTAGGCGCGGTCGTTGCCGACCACCACCTCGAGCATGAGCTGTGGTCGGCCGCAGGCGCGCGACCAGGCGGCGACCTCGTCGATCAGCGCGCCGAGTAGGCCGGTGCCCCGCCACGAGGGGTTCACGTAGACCGCGTAGACGACCGTCAGGTCCGGCTCGTCGGGGGAGACGGTGCCGCCCGCGTGGCCGACCAGCCGGCCGCCGGGATCGGCCACGAACTGGGCGGTGTGGCACCCCTGGGACACGTACGCGATCCGGGCCGCGTAGTCGGCGTGCGGGCGGGCGGCGGCCTCGGCGACGGTCTCCAGGAAGGCCAGCGGCGCATCCGCGAGCATCTCCAACCGCAGCGCCCGCATCCGGGCGGCGTCCTGCGGGCGCACCCGGTGCACGGGTGCCGTCCGGGTCACCGGTGGGGCCGGGGCAGATGTCATGTGCGCATGCATACCGCAGCGATGAACGCCGATGGGTAACCGGGTCGATACCCGTCCGATTTAGACCGATTTGAGGTCGTGCGCGGTCGTCACTCCTCGTGTAGCGTGCGATTTCGGTCACCGATTCAGCGGCCTTCACCGACCGCCGAAACGGTGGTTCTCCGCTGTCGGCCCGCCGGCATCCCGGGGTTGTGGAACGCCGCGCAGAGTGAGGAAGTGCACCGTGGCACAGGGCACCGTCAAGTGGTTCAACTCCGAAAAAGGCTACGGCTTTATCGCCGTCGACGGCGGGCAGGACGTCTTCGTCCACTTCTCCGCCATCGAGATGGACGGCTACAAGGCGCTCGACGACGGTCAGCGGGTGGAGTTCGAGATCGCCCAGGGTCAGAAGGGGCCGCAGGCCGAACGGGTCCGCGTCATCGCCTGACCTGTCCTGCGGGCCCCACCCGCCGGGCCGCCCGTGGGACGGTTGGCGGCGGGGGTCGGTGCGGGGAAAGATCGTGAACCGTCCAGGCGTCCTCGCTGAGGAGGGTTCATGTCCGACCAGTCACCTCCGGGTCCACCCGGCCCCGCTGCCGGGTCGCCGGGCGGACCATGGGGGCCGCCGCCCGGAGGGCCGCCGTCGGGCCAACCCTCGTGGGGGCCGCCGCCCGGGGGGCCGCCGTCGGGCCAACCCTCGTGGGGGCCGCCGTCGTGGGATCCGTCCGCAGCGGGGCCGCCGGGCTGGAGCTATCCGGCTCCCGGTGGCCCGTACCCGGGCTATCCCCCGGGTGCCGACGGCGGTTTCCCGCCGCTCGGGAGCTATCCGCCGCTCGGGGGCCATCCGCCGGTCGCCGGGGGCGGCTCCTGGGGGCCGGCGGACCCGCTGGTCAATCCGCCGTACGCCGGGCTGGAAGGCTGGTTCGCCCGGTGCACCGGCGCGTTGCGTCGAAGTTGGCGGACCCTGCTGCCGTTGATGCTGCTCACCCAGGTCGTGCCGGCGGTGGCGGTGTCCCTGCTCTCCCTCGGCACGGGGCCCGACGCCGCCCCGCTGCCCGCCGACGGCTCGATTCCCGACGGCTACCTCAGTGACCTGGTGATCTACGGGGTCTCGGTGCTCCTGGTCGCGCTGGCCTTCGGGGTGGTGCAGGGCATCGGCTGGGCGGGTGGCACCTGGGTGGTGGCCCGGCAGGCCGCCGGCCAGCCGGCCGACCTGCCCGGCGCGCTGCGCTACGGCGCGCGCCGCTGCCTCGGCCTGTGGGGCTGGATGCTGGTGCTGGGCCTGCTCATCGGCGTCGGTTTCTGCCTGTGCCTGCTGCCGGGCATCTACCTGGCGTTCGCCCTCGCCCTCGCCGGCCCGGTCTACCTGTTCGAGGGGCAGAACCCGATCGGGCGCTCGTTCCGCATGTTCCACGACCGGTTGGGCATGGTGCTCGGCCGGGTGGCGCTGGTCGCACTGGCGGTGCTGCTCGGCAGCGTGCTCGGCGGGGTGGTGGAGTCGGTCGGCACCGTGCCGTTCGGCACCGACCCGTTCACCGCGCCCGGCACCGCCGTGGGTGCGGTGGCGGTGATCCTGGTGAGCGCGGTGCTGGTCGTGCCGGTCTACCTGGTGCAGCTGGTCGGCCTGGTCGTGACGTACGCCGAGCAGCGCGCGCAGGAGGGGCCGGTGAACGTCGTGCGACTGGTGGCGGAACTCGGCTGACCGGCCCCATCGTGCTTGCACTCGGCAGGGGAGAGTGCTAAACAGGTCATTGGCACTCGCATACGGTGAGTGCCAATGGTCGGGGCGGTAGGGCCACGGTCACATCGGCGTCTCGATGGCGTCGGGTGGCACATGGCCGGTCGTCGCGGGCTGTCCGGCCCGACCGAGGAGGACGTCGTCGTCGCCAGGTGGCGACGTCCCCAAGGTGCGTACACCAGGCGGCCCGTCCGGGGACACAACCCCCGGGTGGCCCGTGAGTGTCCAGGAGGACAACGCCGTATGGCCAAGATGATCGCGTTCGACGAAGAGGCTCGCCGCGGCCTCGAGCGGGGCATGAACCAGCTCGCCGACGCCGTAAAGGTGACCCTCGGCCCCAAGGGCCGCAACGTGGTGCTCGAGAAGAAGTGGGGTGCCCCCACCATCACCAACGATGGTGTGAGCATCGCCAAGGAGATCGAGCTCGAGGACCCGTACGAGAAGATCGGCGCCGAGCTGGTCAAGGAGGTCGCCAAGAAGACCGACGACGTCGCCGGTGACGGCACGACGACGGCGACCGTCCTGGCCCAGGCCCTGGTGCGCGAGGGTCTGCGCAACGTGGCCGCCGGTGCCAACCCGATGGCCCTGAAGCGGGGCATCGAGGCTGCCGTGGCCAGCGTCTCGGAGGAGCTGTCCAAGCTCGCCAAGGACGTCGAGACCAAGGAGCAGATCGCCTCCACCGCCTCCATCTCCGCCGGTGACAGCACCGTCGGGGAGATCATCGCCGAGGCGATGGACAAGGTCGGCAAGGAAGGCGTCATCACCGTCGAGGAGAGCAACACCTTCGGGCTGGAGCTGGAGCTCACCGAGGGCATGCGCTTCGACAAGGGCTACATCTCCGCGTACTTCATGACCGACCCGGAGCGTATGGAGGCCGTCTTCGACGACCCCTACCTGCTCATCGTCAACAGCAAGATCTCCTCGGTGAAGGACCTGCTCCCGATCCTGGAGAAGGTCATGCAGTCGGGCAAGCCGCTGCTGATCATCTCCGAGGACATCGAGGGCGAGGCCCTGGCGACCCTGGTCGTCAACAAGGTCCGGGGCACCTTCAAGTCGGTCGCCGTCAAGGCGCCGGGCTTCGGTGACCGCCGCAAGGCCATGCTCGCCGACATCGCCATCCTCACCGGTGGCCAGGTCATCAGCGAGGAGGTCGGCCTCAAGCTGGACGCCGTCGGCCTCGACATGCTGGGCCGCGCCCGCAAGGTCGTGGTGACCAAGGACGAGACCACCATCGTCGACGGTGCCGGCGACGCCGACCAGATCCAGGGGCGGGTCAACCAGATCCGGGCCGAGATCGACAAGAGCGACTCCGACTACGACCGCGAGAAGCTGCAGGAGCGGCTGGCCAAGCTGGCCGGCGGCGTTGCGGTGATCAAGGTCGGCGCGGCCACCGAGGTCGAGCTGAAGGAGCGCAAGCACCGCATCGAGGACGCCGTCCGCAACGCGAAGGCCGCCGTCGAGGAGGGCATCGTCCCGGGTGGTGGCGTCGCGCTGGTGCAGGCCGGCAAGACCGCCTTCGACAAGCTGGACCTGGCCGGCGACGAGGCGACCGGTGCGCAGATCGTCAAGATCGCGCTGGACGCCCCGCTGCGGCAGATCGCCGTCAACGCCGGCCTGGAGGGTGGCGTGGTCGTCGAGCGCGTCCGCAACCTGGACGCCGGTCACGGCCTCAACGCCGCCAGCGGTGAGTACGTCGACCTGCTGGCCGCGGGCATCATCGACCCGGCCAAGGTGACCCGGTCGGCGCTGCAGAACGCCGCGTCGATCGCGGCGCTCTTCCTCACCACCGAAGCCGTCGTGGCGGACAAGCCGGAGAAGACCCCGGCCGCCCCGGCTGGCCCGGGTGGCGGGGACATGGACTTCTGAGTACAGCTCCAACGCCGAACGGGGCGGGCCGCGCGAGCGGTCCGCCCCGTTCCGTGTCCGGGGACCGTACCCAGCCGGGCCGGCTCACCCCGGCGACCGGGGGCCGGTCAGCGGCGGGCCGCCCGCACCGCCGCGTACGCGTCGACCAGACCGGCCCCGGTCGACGCCGCCACCGGGCCGCAGCTGAGGTCGGCGGGCCCGGCGGGTTGCGCGGTGTCCCGCAGGATGTTCCGGGTCCGGTCCAGGTCACCCACCAGCGCCGGGTTCGCCGACCACATCAGTGCCACCACTCCCGCCACCTGCGGGGTGGCCATCGAAGTGCCGTCCAGGGCGGCGTAACCGCCGCCGGGCATCGCGGAGAGGACCTCCGCGCCGGGGGCGACCAGGTCCGGCTTGGCCGCCCCACCGGCGGCGGGCCCCCGGCTGGAAAACTCGGTGACGCGCCGGTCGCGGCCCACGGCACCCACCGTCAGCACATCGGGGTACGGCGCCGGCGGGTCGACGATCGACCCGCAGTCCGGTCCGGTGTTCCCGGCGGCGGCCACCACCAGAATGCCCGCGGCCGTCAACGCGGCGGTCGCCGGGCGCAGCGCACGCGCGTCACAGCCCTCGACCGGTGGGCACCCCCACGAGTTGGTGAGCACGTCCGGGGCCCGCTCCGGCCGACCGTCGGTGAACGGGTCACCGCCAGCCGGGAACGGGGCCAACATGAACTGGAGGCAGTCCAGGTAGTGCGCCGGGCTGCCCAGGTTGCGGTCGAGGTTGACGCAGCCCACCCACTGCGCGCCGGGGGCGACCCCGATGCCGTCGCGTCCCACCGCGCTGGCCGTGGTGTGGGTGCCGTGACCGCCGGAGTCGGTGGGGGCGCGGGTGTGGTCCCACGGGTCGTACCAGGAGTCGTCGCCGCCCCGGAAGTTGGCGGCCAGCGTCGGATGGGTGCCGTCGACCCCGGAGTCCGAACTGCCGACCACCACCCCGGCCCCGGTGACGTCCAACTCCGACCAGACCCGGTCGGCGCCCAGCATCCGGATGTTCCACTCCGGCCCCGTCGGTCCGGCCCGGTCACCCCGGCTGGCCGGTGCCGGCGCGGGCAATGGTCGGAGCCGCTGGCTGACCAGCACCCGGGCCACCTCCGGCCGCCCGGACAGCCAGGCCCGCACCGCCGGCCCGCCGTCGGTCTCGATCGCGTTGACCAGGTAGTACGGCGTCGGGTCGAGGTGTAGCCGGGTCAGGTCCCGGCGCAACGCGCCCTGGGTGCGTTCGGCGGTGGACACCAGTCGGCGGTAGACCTCGGCGGTCCGCGCCTCCCGGCCGGCGCGACCTGGCGTACCGGCGGGGATGCCGGTGAGGTCGGCCGGCTCGCGGAGCACCACCAGCAGCCGTTCGCCGTGCAGGCCGGGCTGGCCGGCGACCACGTCGACCACACCGACGGTGAGCAGCAGGACGGCTGCGCTCGACGCGGCGACCAGCCGGCGCGGTGCGCGCCCGCGTGGCCGGGCGAGCAGCACCCCGTACCCGATGGCCAGCACGACCGCGACGGCGAACCCGACGCCGGATGCGACCGCGACCCAGTAGGGGACGTCGCGGGTGGTGGCCAGCAGGACCGAGATCTCCTCCGGGTCGGCGAGCGCCAACGGGCCGAACGCCGCCAGACCGACCAGCCACCGGACCGGCGCGGCACCGGCCGGTGCGCCGGCCCGGCGGGCCGCCACCTGGCACGCGCCCAGCACGAAACCGAGCGGCGGGACGAACAGCAACCCGGGCAGCTGGGCGCCGGAGTGGCCGGTGCCCGCGACGACCAGCAGCAGGACCACCCCGGCGACCAGGCCGCCGACCAGCACGGTCCGGGCGGCCCGGGGTGGCCCGTCGCCGGTGAAGGGGGACCAGAACCGGTCGCCCAGCAGCGCTGCGGCCAGCAGGCCGACCGCCGTCGCGGCGAGCGCGGCGAGCGCGGTCTCCAGCAGACCGCCCAGCGCGCCGAACCGCACCCACGGCAGCAGCAGGGCCAGTCCGGCCGCGATGGCCAACAGGGTGACCGCCCTGGGTCGGCCGGCACTGGCCGTGGCCGTGGGGGTGGCCGTGGCTGTGGGGGTGCCCGTGGGCTGGGGTGGGGTGGTGGCGGCCGAGCCGGGCAGTCGGGTGGTCAGCAGTGCGAGCAGGGTCGCGGTGGCGGCCAGCGCGGCCAGGTACAGCTCGTGGTGTACCTGGGGCAGCGCCCGCAGGGAGCCGAGGGCGAGCAGGGCGAGCGCCGCGCCGAGCCAACCCCACCCGGTGGCCCGTACCCGGGGTGAACGGGGGAGCAGGGCCAACAGCAGGGCGGGTAGGCCGACCAGCAGGGCGGTGGCCAGGCTGAGGGCCGGCCAGAGCCACGCCTGCCGGTCCCATCCCGCGGCCACCTGCAACTGCTCGACCGACCAGCCGACCGCCTGGAGCAGGACGGCGAGCACGACCGTCCAGCCGCCGGCCAGTGCGGCCGCCACCACCGGCCACGGGCTCGACGGACGGCCGGCGGCCGATGGTGGGCCGTAGCCCAGCGGAGGTGGTGTGTCGGCCAACATCCGGAAACAGTACGACGCACGTCGCCGTCCGACGGCTCTGCCGGTCCGACGGCGGTCCCCGCCCGTCACTGGTGGCCCCGGGGAAACGCGGACCTGCGCGGTCCCCGCCTCGCATGGGCTCGGCTCCGCGCTGTCCGCCGCTGCGTCCACCCCCCCGCGTTCCGTCGCTGCTCCCCGGTCGCCGGTACCGTCCCGTGGTCACGGAAAGTGACGGAAGGCGGGGGGTGTGGACCACCACCTTCGGATCCTTTGCTCTGCTGCCCTGGACGCACCGGTCACGGAACGTGCGCGTCGCGTGGAGAGCAGCAGAGCAAAGGATCGGAGGGAGGGATGCGGGGGTGGGCGGGGGATGCGGCGATCGGGCTGGTCACGGCGATGTGGAGGCGGTGTGAGGGGCGGAGGGGTCGGCGAGAAGCTGGTGACGGAGAGTCATCGAGCCGATCCGGAGGAGGCTTGCTCAGCGTTACCGGATCGGCGGTGCGGATCTCGGCGGGCTCCAGGCCTGCTGCGGGTGGGACCCGGCGGGTTACGGTGGACGGGTGCGTGACCCCAATGTGACCCGATCCGCCGCTGGTCAACTCTCGCCCGAGCGCCGTGCCGCCGACCTGCGCCGGCTGCGGTCCGAGCGGTTCGACGTGCTGGTCATCGGCGGCGGGGCGACCGGTGCCGGTGCCGCGTTGGACGCCGCCTCCCGGGGGCTCAAGGTCGCCCTGGTCGAGGCCCGCGACTTCGCCGCCGGCACCTCCAGCCGGTCCAGCAAGCTGATCCACGGCGGCCTGCGCTACCTGGAACAGTTGGAGTTCCACCTGGTCCACGAGGCGCTGACCGAGCGGGGGCTGCTCGCCACCCGACTCGCCCCGCACCTGGTCCGACCGGTCCCGTTCCTCATCCCGCTCCCCGCCGGCCGGGGGCTGCGCGACCTGCCGGCCCGGCTGTTCCGCCGCTCCTACTACGGGGCCGGGGTGGCCGCCTACGACGCCTTCGCCGGCCTCTTCGGCACCGGCCGGGGGATGCCGCTGCACCGGCACCTGACCCGGGAGGGTGCCCGCCGGGTCTTCCCCAGCCTGCGGGCCGACGCGCTGGCCGGGGCCATCCGCTACTACGACGGCCAGGTCGACGACGCCCGGCTGGTGGTGACCCTGGCCCGCACCGCCGCCAGCCTCGGCGCGACCGTGGTGACCAGCGCCCGCGCCGTCGGGCTGGTGCGGCAGGCCCGGGAGGTCACCGGGGTCCGGGTCCGCGACCTGGAGGCACCCCCCGGCTCCCCCGACGCCGAGTTCGAGGTACGCGCCCGCACCGTCATCGCCGCCACCGGCGTGTGGAGCGACGACATGTCCCGGATGCTCAACGACGTCGGGCTGCGCCCCGGCATCCGGGTCCGGGCGTCCAAGGGGGTACACCTGGTGGTGCCCCGCTCGGCGATCACCGGCGAGACCGGGCTGATCGTGCGGACCGCGACCAGTGTGCTCTTCGTCATCCCCTGGGGCGGGCACTGGATCATCGGCACCACCGACACCGACTGGCGGCTGGACCGCTCCCACCCGGCCGCCTCCGCCCGCGACATCCAGTACCTGCTCGACCAGGTCAACCTGGTGCTGGACCGGCCGCTGTCGAGTGCGGACATCGAGGGCGTCTACGCCGGGCTGCGCCCACTGCTGGCCGGCGAGGCCGACTCCACCTCCAAGCTCTCCCGGGAACACGCGGTCTTCGAGCCGATGCTCGGGCTGCTGCTGGTCGCCGGCGGCAAGTACACGACGTACCGGGTGATGGCCACCGACGTGGTCGACCGGGCCGCCCACCGGCTCGGCGGCGTACGACCCTCGCGCACCGCCGACCTGCCACTGCTCGGCGCCGACGGGTACGCCTCGATGTGGCGGGACCGGGCCGACCTGGCCCGCCGGCACGGGGTCCCCGTCGGTGTGGTCGAGCACCTGCTGGAGCGGTACGGCACGCTCACCCTGGAACTGCTGGCGCTGATCGCCGCCGACCCGCTGCTCGCCTCACCACTGGCCGGTGCCCCCGAGTACCTGGCCGCCGAGGTGACCTACGCCACCCGCTCCGAGGGGGCGTTGCACCTGGAGGACGTGCTGACCCGGCGTACCCGGATCTCCTTCGAGACGACCCACCGCGGGCTCGACTCGGCCGGGCACACGGCGGAGTTGATGGGGGCGGTGCTCGGCTGGGACGCGGCCACCCGGGACCGGGAGATCGCGCACTACCGGGCCCGGGTCGAGGCGGAGCGGGAGTCCCAGCTCATGCCGGACGACGCGACCGCCGACGCGGCCCGGTTGGGTGCGCCCGACGTCCGGGGTTTCGCCGCCGACCGGGGCGTCGACGGCGTCGAGGACGGCCACGTCGGACTCCCGACGTCCACCCGCTGACCGGTCCCGGGCGGCGGCACCCGTCGATGCCGGGACGGCGGTGGGTGGTCCCACCGGCTGGCGGCGGGCCGGTCGGCCGGTTCCGGACGGCACCCGGGTGGGATAGGTTCCGGCGCGTGGTTCCCCCTCAGTGGTCACGTGCGTTCCTCGTCCCCGCCGCCCTGACGGTCACCCTGGCCGGCTGCACGATGGTCGACCGGGACGGCGGTTCCACAGCGGAGGGCCGGGGCGGGACGACATCCCCGGGGGTGACCGCCAACCGGGTCAGCCTGGTGCAGAAACTCGGCGACGACGGTCCACTGCGGTCCTTGACCGTCGAGCCGGACGGCCGGTGGGAATGTGACGACTGTGCGGGCGACGGGGTCACCTCGACCGGCTCCCTCGACGCCGAGCAGGTGCAGCGGTTGCACAAGCTGCTCGCCGACCCGCGGCTGGCCCAGGAGACCGACCAGGCGCGCAGATACCGGGCGAGTTGCATCGACGCGCTGACCTCCAGCCTGCTCACCACGACCGGCCTGGTCACCTCGCAGGACTGCCCGGGCGAGGAACGACCGGCGGTGGCCGGGGAGATCCTGCTCCTACTCACCCAGGCCACCCCCGCCGAACCCACCCGCTGAACGATCCGGGCCCGCCGCGCCCGGTCCGGCGGGTCGGCTCAGAGCACCTTGCCCGGGTTGAACAGCCCGGCCGGGTCGAGCGCCGCCTTGATCGCCTGGTGCACCCGGACGCCGACCGGGCCGATCTCCCGGGCCAGCCAGTCCCGCTTGAGCAGCCCGACGCCGTGCTCACCGGTGCAGGTGCCGCCCAACTCCAGGCCGAGCCGGATGATCTCGTCGAAGGCCCGCCGGCCCCGTTCCAGGCTCGCCGGGTCGGCCCGGTCCACCACGATGTTCGGGTGCAGGTTGCCGTCCCCGGCGTGGCCGACCACCCCGATCGGCACCCCGCACTCGGCGGCGATCCGGGCCACCCCGTCCAGCAGGGTGGCGAGCGCCCCCCGGGGCACCGCCACGTCGTCGATGATCAGGCCGCCGTTGCCGTCCGGGTAGGTGTCGGCGGCGAACTTCTCCATCGCCGGGTGGGCCAGCCGCCGGGCCTGCAGCAGCGCCGCCGCCTCCACCGC
Organism: Micromonospora sp. NPDC049081; assembly: GCF_040648835.1. Lineage (NCBI taxonomy): Bacteria > Bacillati > Actinomycetota > Actinomycetes > Micromonosporales > Micromonosporaceae > Micromonospora > Micromonospora sp. NPDC049081. The sequence goes on from NZ_JBEZEK010000010.1 coordinate 58,993, forward strand.
GTCGGTGGCCGCATACACCTCCGCGGCGCCGGCCGCCGTGCAGACCTCGGCGATCCGGGCCAGGTCGTCCGCCGCCCGGGGGCCGGTGTCGGCGGCCGCGAGCAGCAGCGCCTCGGCGTCGGTCCGCAACCCCATCGGCCGGTACGCCTCGATCGCCCGCAGGTGCGTCCGGTCGAGCAGCTCCAGCAGGCTCGGGGTGAGCCCCCGCGCGGCGATCCCGGCCACCGCCGTACCCGCCCCGGCGGTCGAGCCGAAGACCGCCACCATGGTCAGTGACTCCTCGGGCACCGGCCGCAGCGACACGGTGACCTCGGTGATCACCCCGAGGGTGCCCTCCGCGCCGACGAAGAGCCGGGTCAGGTCGTACCCGGCAACCCCCTTGGCGGTACGCCGGCCGGTGCGCAGCACCTCACCGGAGGCGAGCACCACCTCCAGGCCGAGGACGTACTCGGTGGTCACCCCGTACTTGACGCAGCACATCCCGCCGGCGTTGGTGGAGACGTTGCCGCCGATCGTGGAGGACTCCCAGGAACCCGGGTCGGGCGGGTAGTACAGGCCCTGTTCCCGGACGGCGCGGGCCAGTGTGGCGTTCACCACGCCCGGCTGCACCACGGCGATGCGGGCCACCGGGTCGATCTCCCGGATCGCGGTCATCGCGACGGTGCTCACCACCACCGCGCCGTCCACCGCGTTCGCCGCGCCGGCCAGCCCGGTCCGCGCCCCCTGCGGCACCACGGGTACGCCGTGCCGGGCCGCCGCCCGGACCACCGCCACCACCTGTGCGGTGTCCCGGGGGCGGACGACCACCAGCGGCGTGCCGGCGGCGCAGAGGTCCGCCTCGTCGCGCCGGTGCAGCCGCAGCAGGTCCGGGTCGGTGAGGACGGCCTCGTCGCCGAGGGCCGCCCGCAGGTCGTCGAGGAGGGGGGAGCCAGCCATGCGGCCGAGGCTAACCGGCGGCTAGATTGGCCGCCATGCTCTACCTGGACCGGCCCGCCTGGCCGTGGCGCGGTCGGCTCTGGTCGCACCTGATCAGCGACGTCTCCCCGGCCGAGCTGCACGTGTTCGCCGAGACGCTGGGGGTGCCCCGGCGCGGGTTCGACCGGGACCACTACGACATCCCCGCCGACCGGTTCGCCGTGGCGGTGTGGCTCGGCGCCCGGGTGGTGCCCAGCCGGGAGATCGTCCGCCTGCTGTACGCCGCCGGCCTGCGCCGCCCCAAACACCTCAACCGCCCCGGCCTGCCCGGGGACCTCGCCCGCTGACGCCGGCCGGCCCGCACCTGGGGTGCCGGTGACGCCGGACGGTTAGTCAGCGCAGGGACGCCAGCTCGCGGTGGAGGTTGGCACGGGCCGGTTCCTCCCACCGGGCGGCCAGCGGGGGCAGCCGGAACAGGGCGGGCAGGGCGAGCAACCCGTCGAGGACCCGCGCCCGGCCGGTACGGAAGTCCGCCTCGGGCACATGCGCGTACTCGGCGCGGATCGCGGCGGCGTACCCGTCGTACACCTCGGGGGGTGTGGCCAGGATCGCCAGGTCGGCGTCGCAGAGCAGCGCGCCGTCGCGGTCGCCCGGGGTGACCCGGTGCCCGGCGGTGAGCAGCACCAGCCGGCGGACCTCGGCCACCGTGCCGGCCGGCACCCCCAGCCCGGTGAGCAGGGTGCCGGCCAGCGCGGCACTGGCCTGCTCGTTGGTGTCCCCGGCGGCGCGTGGGTCGTAGACGGCGTCGTGCGTCCAGGCGGCGAGCGCGACCCGCTCCGGCCGGGCGGCGAGGTCGGCGTGCCGGTCGACCACGTCCAGCACCGCCCGCAGGTGGCGCTCCGTGTGGTAGCGCCGGTGCGGTTCCCGCCAGCGGGCCAGCAGGTCGACCCCGGCGGCGGTCAGCGCCGGCCCGTCGGCGGCCCCGCAGGCGAGCGCCGCCGCCACCCACCTGTCGATCAGTCCGGTCACCCGGACGATTGTGCCGCAGGGATGAACCGGTGTGACGTGGGTAGTCCCCGCCATGGCGCTGGCCCGGGACCGACAACCGTCGCTGCTGCGTCGGGCCGGGCTGCGTGACGCCGGGAACGACGTCGACACCGCGCGGATCGCCGGTGCCATGGCCTACCTGCGCACCCGGGGCCGGGCCACCCTGCACGACCGGCTGCACCAGGTGCACCTGGCCCTGGGCCTGGCCGTGCAGGCGGGCCTGGCCGCCGCGCTGGCCTGGATCGTGTCGCACCACCTGCTGGGCAACCCGCAACCGGTGTTCGCGCCGATCTCGGCGGTCGGCACCCTGGCCGCCTCGGTGGGCCAGCGGCTGCGCCGGACCGTGGAGCTGATCGTCGGGGTGGCGGTCGGGGTGTTCCTCGGCGACGTGCTGATCTATTTCCTCGGCACCGGGGGCTGGCAGCTCGGGTTGGTGGTGACCGCGGCCATCGTGCTCACCACCTTCTTCGGGGCCAGTGTCGCGGTGGTGATCCAGGCCGCCGCGACGGCCGTGCTGATCGTCACGCTGAGCCCGTCCACCGAGGATCTGGAACTGCCCCGGTTCGTCGACGCGTTCGTCGGCGGCGGCATCGCCCTGCTGGTCACCGCGATCCTGCTGCCGCTCAACCCGCTCCGGGTGATCAACCGGGCGGCCCGGCCGGCGCTGGACCTGCTCGCCGGCCAGCTCGACGCCTGCGCCCAGGCGCTCCGCGACCGGGACCGGGGCGCCGCCCAGCGGGCGCTGGACCGGCTCCGGGAGAACAAGGAGGAACTGGCCACCTTCACCGAAGCGATCGAAGGAGCCAAGGAGACCAGCACGCTCTCCCCGGCCCGCTGGCACCGGCGCAGCGAACTGACCCACTACGCCGAGGCGGCCGACCCGATCGACCGGGCGATGCGCAACAGCGGCACCCTGATCCGCCGGTCGGTCACCATGATCGAGGACGACGAGCCGGTGCCGGAGCCGATGCCGGACGCGGTCGCCCACCTGGCCGAGGCGGTCCGCCTGCTGCGGCACGAGTTCGCCGTCGGAGACGAGCCGGAGCGGGCCCGGGAGCGGTCGCTGCGCGCGGTCAGCGAGGCCGGCCGGGCGTACGACCAGGGGGTCGGGTTCTCCGGCAGCGTGGTGATCGCCCAGGTGCGGACCACCGCCAGTGACCTGCTGGTCGCCTCGGGGATCGAGCAGGAGGACGCCAACCGGCTGATCCGGCAGGCGTTCGGCGACAAGGAGAAACCGGGCGGTAGCCCGGCCGAACAGCACGCCGCGCCGAAACCCCCGGCCGCGCCGCCGCTGGGCTGACCCGGCCCCGGACCGGGCCGACCCGCCGGCCGGGCCGGCCCACCGCGCACCGGGAGAGCCCGGCCGAACGGGCCGGGGATGACTACGCTGATCCGCATGGCCGACACCCCGCCCGGCGGGCCCCCGCTGCCCGCGCCCGCCGTACCGTCGCCGGACGCCGCCGCGCCCCGGATGCCGCTGCGCCGCCTCGGCTGGCGGCGGGTCCTGGCGCTGGCCGGGGTGGTGCTGTTGATCGCGGCCTGCGCGGTCTACATGCTCTACACGCTCGGCTCCAACCTGGGCCTGGACGCGCTGCTGGTCGGGGTGACGGCGGCGATCCTGCCGGTGCCGGTCCTGGTGGCCTGCTTCCTCTGGCTCGACCGGTACGAACCCGAGCCGCTGAAGTACCTGATCTTCTGCTTCGCCTGGGGCGCGTTCGTCTCCACCGCCGCCTCGCTGACCGTCAACAACAGCTTCGCCGCCCTGTTCAAGGAGTGGGGGGTGTCGTCGTCGCTGACCGGGGTGCTGGTGGCCCCGTTCATCGAGGAGCTGACCAAGGCGCTCGGCCCGATCCTGCTGTTGATCTTCCGTCGCCGGGAGTGGTCCGGGATCACCGACGGTCTGGTCTACTGCGGGCTCTCCGCCGTCGGGTTCGCCATGGTGGAGAACATCCTCTACCTGGGCGGCCTCGGCTACGCCTCGGGCGTCGACCAGTGGGGGCCGGCCACCGGCGTCCGCAACGTCATCGTCATCTTCATCTCCCGGATCCTCTTCTTCGGCTTCGCCCACCCGCTGTTCACCTCGATGACCGGGGTGGGGCTGGGCATCGCCGCCCGTACCGCCGACCGGCGGATCCGGGTGCTCGCCCCGATCGCCGGCCTGCTGCTGGCGATGATGCTGCACGGCACCTGGAACCTCATCCCGACGCTCGTGCAGGCCACCGGCCAGGCGGTGATCTTCTTCTACGGCATGGTCGCGGTGATGGTGCCGATCTTCTTCGGCATGGTCGGTTTCGCGGTCTGGTTGCGGGCCTGGGAGGGGCGGCTCACCGAGCGGACCCTGCCGGACTACGTGCGGGCCGGTTGGTTGAGCCCGCCCGAGGTGGCCGCCCTGGGCAGCCTGGCCCGCCGGCACGCCGCCCGGACCTGGGCCCGGCGGGTGGGTGGGGACGCCGGGTTGCGGGCGATGCGCGGTTACCAGTTCGCCGCGACCCGGTTGGCGTTGTTGCGCGACGGGATGCGGCGCGGGCTGGACCGTAAGCCGGCGGAGCGGGAGCGCACCCTGCGGGAGGAACGGCAGTTGCTGGAGACGATCGCTGCGTACCGGTCGTTTTTCGTCGGCCGGGACCCGCAGACGCCGGTGGGGGTCTGGGACGGTCAGCGTTACCACCTGCGGTTCCCGGACGGCAGCCAGCGGACGGTCGACGCCCCGGACTCGCCGGTGGTGCCGATTCCGGTGGTGCTGACCCCACCGCCGCCCCCGGCCTACCCGGCGGGCTACGGCCCGCCCGGCTGGTACGGCCCCCGTCCGGCCGCCCCGTGGCCGCCCGGCCGGTACTGACCGCCGAACGCCGCCCGCGACCGGCAGCTGGCGCCCGTCGGCGTTGAGGCCCGGAGGCGGGTCTGGGCGCGAGGGCCGGCTGCGTGGATGTCCTCCGATTGTGGCTGAAACCCACCTCACGGGTGAACCAGTCGAATACGCTACGAATCGCCCATAGGTGACTTTAGGTCACCGAAAGGTGATTTTAGGTATTCGGGCGGCTCTCTGGAGGGGTTCATGGGTAACAGCCGACGGCTGCGGCGAGGACTGAAGGGTGCTCGCGCCGCTTCAGGGCTGAGTTCTGCCCTGATGGTGGTCGGGATGACGGGGGGACCCGCCGCCGCAGCGCAACCGATGGAAACCGCCTCCTCCACCCAGGGCGTGCGCACCGGCACCCCCGGGCCGCTGGGCCAGCACGGCGGGTGGCCGTCGTCGTGGTCGGCTGTCCGCCTGGACGTTGGCGGACCCGACGACTCGTGGGAAAGCTACCCCGACGAGACACCGGACTGCGGTCCGCAGGGCTGGCAGGGTCCGTGGGGTGGGCACGACGGGGACAAGGGATACCCGCATGGCATCAAGGGTCCCCAGGGCCCGCAAGGTGCTCAAGGGGCCCAGGGTGAGAGCGGTGCTCGCGGCCCGCAAGGGGCCCAGGGCGAGAGCGGTGCCCCGGGGAGTCAGGGCCCGCAAGGTACTCAAGGTACTCAAGGGCCGCAGGGTGTCGCGGGTGCTCAGGGGTTCCAGGGCGCGCAGGGGTCTCCGGGCGCGCAGGGCGAAACCGGTGCTCAGGGGCCTCAGGGTGATACCGGTGTGCAGGGGGCGCAAGGCGTTCAGGGTGATACCGGTGCGCAGGGGCCTCAAGGTACGCAGGGCTTCCAAGGTGCTCAGGGCGCTACCGGTCAGACCGGTGCTCAGGGTGCTCAGGGGTCTCCCGGTGAGACCGGCGCGCAGGGTGCGCAGGGGCCTCAGGGTGAGACCGGTACCCAGGGTGCGCAGGGGGCGGTGGGCGCTCAGGGCGCGCAGGGTTTCCAGGGCGCGCAGGGTGATGCCGGTGCTCAGGGCGTGCAAGGTGAGACGGGCGCGCAGGGTTTCCAGGGCGCTCAGGGCTCTTCCGGTGAGACCGGTGCTCAGGGCGCGCAGGGTGCTCAAGGGCCGCAGGGTGTGACGGGCGCTCAGGGGTCTCCGGGCGAGACCGGCGCGCAGGGTGCGCAGGGTGCGCCGGGGGCGGTGGGCGCTCAGGGTGCGCAGGGTTTCCAGGGCGCGCAGGGTGATGCCGGTGCTGCCGGTCCTCAGGGCGCGCAGGGTGACACAGGTCCTCAGGGCGCGCAGGGTCAACCCGGCGAGACGGGTGCCCAGGGTGTGCAGGGGCCTCAGGGTGACACGGGCGCCCAGGGACCTCAGGGCACGCAGGGTGCGACCGGTGCGGCCGGCGCGCAGGGAGCCCAGGGCGTCGCCGGTGAGACGGGTGCCCAGGGTGTGCAGGGTTTCCAGGGTGCGCAGGGCGACATCGGCCCGCAGGGCCTCCAGGGTGCCCAAGGCGCTCAGGGGCCTCAGGGTGACACGGGTGCCCAGGGACCCCAGGGTGCGGCGGGCCTGCAGGGCGTACAAGGGCCGCAGGGCGACGCGGGGGCGCAGGGTGCCCAGGGCGTAGCGGGCAACGGGATCCAGGCGGCCTACGTCCAGGGCCCGTTGACCGTGATCGCGGACACCCCGGTCGACTTCGGGTGCGTACCCGGAGACATCGCTGTCGGCACCGGTTACCAGCTCTCGGGCGCGGGCGTGAATCCGGTGCTGATCCAGCCGCTGTCGATCAGTGGCTACCAGTTCACCTTCACCGGCGGGGGTGCCGACATCTGGGTGTCCTGCATCTCGCCCAGCACACCGGTGGCGTTGGCCGCCCCTGCGGTCGGCAAGTCGGATCGGGCGACGGCCAAAGGTAGCCGTACCAGCCGACCGAACCGTACGTCGGACCGCCCCGGAACCGTCAAGGAGGAAAAATGAGCACGCGTCAGATTCTGGGTTCACTCGCCTGTGGTGCGGTCCTGCTTGCCGGCGTACCGGCATGTAGTGCCAAACCGGCCGACAAGCCGCAGCCCAGCAGCTCCGGTGGCAGTGACAGTGCGAAGGATGGTTCCCGTGCCGGCACCACCCCGGCGGACCTGCTGAAGCTCGGTGTCGAGCAGGGCCAGGCCGGAGACTACGACGCGGCGAAGGCCAGCTTCGAGAAGGTGGTGGCCGCCGAGGCCGACAACAAGTTCGCCTGGTTCAACCTGGGCTTCATCGCCCAGTCGCGCAACCAGGCGGACGAGGCGATCAGCAACTACGACAAGGCGTTGGCGGCTGACGCGGACTACAAGCCGGCCCTCTACAACAAGGCTATCGCCCTGGAGGGCAAGGAGCCGGCGACGTCGATGGAGATCTACCGCAAGGTCGTGTCGATCGACACGACGTCGTCGACCGCCTATCTCCGCCTGGGCATGCTGCTGTCCAAGTCCGGTGACGAGGCAGCGGCGCGGGACGCCTTCAAGGCGGCCATCCGGTTGGACAAGGAGCTCACCTCTGCGGTGCCGGCGAAGTACCGCCCGACTTCGACCGCCCGGTCCTCCGCCCCGGCGGGCAGGTGACCGGCCCGATGCACACACCGCGCGTCACGGTCTTCACCGGGAGCAACCGTACCCGGTTCATCGACGAGTGCTTCCGTTCGCTGGTGGCGCAGACCTTCACCGACTGGGAGTGGGTCGTCGTTCTCAACCAGGGGTCCCGGTGGCGGCCCGAGACTCACGACGATCGCATCCGGCTCATCGTCCAGGACGACCTCAACGGTGTGGGTGCCGTGAAGGGGTTCGCCTGCGCCGAGGCCGTCGGGGACATCCTGGTCGAACTCGACGACGACGATCTGCTCAGCAGCGACTGCCTGCAGGAGATCGTCGATGCCTTCGATTCCCACCCGGAGGTGGGGTTCGTCTACAGCGACACCGCCCAGATCCAGGAGGACGGTGGTCGCTGTGAGGACCGCTTCGCGAGTTCGTTCGGCTGGCGGCACTACGACGAGAAGGTGGACGGCCGCGAGGTGCTGGTCTGCCGGGCGTTGCCGCCGACGCCGCACAACGTGAGCTACATCTGGTACGCGCCGAACCACGTGCGGGCCTTCCGTCGGGACATCTACGAGAAGGTCGGCGGATACGACGAGTCGCTCGACGTCGCGGACGACGCCGACCTGATGGCTCGGATCTACCAGGTCAGCGAGTTCCACCACATCCAGAAGTGTCTCTACCTGCAGCGCATGCACGCCAAGAACACGCAGCGCATGCCGGAGTTCAATGCCCGCATCCAGCAGCGCACGGTCGAGATCTACGACCGGAACGTCCAACACAACGCGTTGGCCTGGTCGCGGCGACAAGGACTTCTGGCACTCGACCTGGGTGCGGCCCACAACAAGCCGGAGGGTTATCTCGGCCTGGACTGTCGCGACGGGCCGGGCGTCGACCTGGTCGGCGACGTGACGAAGGGGGTCGACCTGCCGGACGGGAGCGTCGGGGTCATTCGGGCCGTGGACTTCCTGGAGCACATCCCGGACAAGATCGCGCTCTTCAACGAGCTGTACCGGCTGCTCGCCCCGAACGGGATGCTGTTGTCGCTGACCCCCAGCACCGACGGCCGGGGTGCCTACCAGGACCCGACACACGTGGCGTTCTACAACGAGAACTCGTTCTGGTATTTCACGGACGCCAACTACTCCCGTTTCGTGCCGGAGATCCGGTGCCGATTCCAGGCGTCGCGGTTGGTCACGTACTTCCCCAGCGAATGGCACCAGGCGCACAACATCCCGTACGTCTCGGCGAACCTCATCGCGATCAAGGACGACGCCCTGCGCAACGGCGGCCTGCTGAACATCTGACCCCGCGTCCCGCGCCGGCGATCGGGTCGTGCCCGGCCGGGACCGGTCAGGTCATCAGGGTGGTGAGGAAGTCGCCGAGGCCCTGGGCCATCGCCATCAGGGCCGCCCCGATCCCCTTGAACAACTGTGCCGCCCCGTCCGGGCGGAACGCCATGAAGTAGATCAGGAAGGCGACGCTGCCCCAGAGCAGCACCTTCTTCACGAGAACCGGCATCGTCCCTCCCCAGGGCACCTGGACGTGCCTGGCTTCCCGCCAGGAAGCCGGACAAACCGGGAAGCAGACCGGGTCGGGGAGACCGCGACGAACCGGGAGGCCGGCCGGGCCGGTGGGGCCGCGATGAACCGGGAGGCCGGTCGAGCCGGGGAGGCCGTTCTACAGGTAGAGGCCGGTGCTGCCGGTGGACTCGCTCTCCACCCGCTCGGCGGCGACCGCGTGCACGTCCCGCTCGCGCAGCAGGACGTACCCCCGGCCGTGCAGTTCGACCTCGGAGCGGTCGTCAGGGTCGAAGAGCACCCGGTCGCCGGCCACCACGGCCCGCACGTGCGGGCCGACCCCCACGGCGGTGGCCCAGGACAGTCTCTTTCCGACGGCGGCGGTGGCCGGGATGACGATGCCTGCGGTGGAACGGCGTTCGCCCTCGCTGCCGTCCACCTTCACCAGCACCCGGTCGTGCAGCAGGCGGATCGGCAGGCCGGTGTCGAGGTTCGGGTCGACGGTCACGCCAAGACGCTACCGTGTGCTGCGGCGGCGTTCACCTGGTGGTGGAGCCGACGGGGTGCGGGCGGTGGGGCCGAGGCGGGCGCGGGTGGCTGGAGATGGTGCGGTTCGGGCAGGTTGAGCCGGTGCCGCGCGGGGCATTGGGTGGCGGAACTGCCCTACGGTGGCGGGCATCCGGGCGTACCCTGTCCGGGCCGTCGCCGTCGGTGATCCGGCGTCGTTCTTCAGGAGGTGCGCTTGAGCCGCTTCGAGCGGGTACGCGGCCGGCTCCGCCGCGCGTACGAGTCCGGACGGGAGTCGGTCCGCGCGGGGCGTGCCGATCCGGTCGACGTACCCGAGGGCGCCGCAGTGGCCACCCCCGCGTCGCCCGGCCCGCCGGCCGCCCCGTCGGCGACGGTGGTCGGGGTCGAGCCTCCGGCGGCCATGCACAACTCCACCTCCAGCCGCGACGACGCGGACGTGCCGCACGCGCTGCGGATCGCCGCCGCCTGGTCGTGGCGGTTGATCGTGATCGGCGTGGTCACCTGGGCGCTGCTGAGGATCGTCGGGACGATCAGCATCGTGATCATCCCGCTGGCGGTGGCGCTGCTGCTCTCCGCGCTGCTCGCCCCGGCGGTGGGCTGGCTGCTGCGGGCCCGGTTCCCCCGCTCGCTGGCCACCGCGGTGGTGATGGTCGGCGGCCTGGTCGCGGTCTTCGGCACGCTGACCCTGGTGGTCAACGAGTTCATCCAGGGTGTGCCGGAGCTGAGCGAGAAGTCGTCGCAGGGGGTGCGGCAGATCCAGGACTGGCTCAAGACCGGCCCGTTGCACCTGTCCGACAGCCAGCTCAACCGCTACATCGAAGAGGCGCAGGGCTGGATCAACGGCAACACCGAGAAGTTCACCAGCGGGGCGCTCGCCACCGCCACCACCCTGGCCGAACTGCTCACCGGTGCCGTCCTGGTGCTCTTCGCCACCTTCTTCTTCCTGCGTGACGGCAACCGGATCTGGCGGTTCCTGGTCCGCCTGCTGCCGGTCGCCGCCCGGTGGAAGGTCGACGACGCCGGTCGGGCGTCCTGGGCGACGCTCGGCGCGTACGTGCGGGCCACCGTGCTGGTGGCGTTCATCGACGCGGTGGGCATCGGCATCTTCCTGGTGGTCTTCGACGTCCCGTTCGCGTTCCCGCTGGCCGCCCTGGTGTTCCTCGGGGCGTTCATTCCGATCGTCGGCGCGTTCCTCTCCGGGGTGGTGGCGGTGCTGGTGGCGCTGGTCGACAGCGGCCCGGTGACCGCCCTGATCATCCTGGGCGTGGTGATCGGTGTGCAGCAGGTCGAGGGGCACCTGCTCCAGCCGTTGATCATGGGGCGGGCGGTGGCCATCCACCCGCTCGCGGTGATCATCGGGATCGCCGCCGGGGTGGTGCTCGCCGGCATCACCGGTGCGCTGGTCGCGGTGCCGCTGATCGCGGTGCTCAACACCGCCGTCCGTCGGCTCGCCGCCCGCAGCGTGCCGGACACCCCGCCCGACGCCGTGGTGGTCGCCGCCCAGGCCCCCTGACCGCAGACCGACGACACCCCGACAGCCGCCCGTCCCCCTGTGGGGCGGGCGGCTGTCGCGTGGTCAGAGCTTGGCGAGACGCTCCAGGGCGCCCTGGGCCACCTCGGGCCGGGTGGTGTACCAGAACGGTGGCAGCGAGCGGCGCAGGAACGGGCCGTAGCCGCGCGCCGTCTCCAGCCGCGAGTCGAGCACCGCCACCACCCCCCGGTCGCCGGTGGCCCGGATCAGCCGCCCCACGCCCTGGGCCAACCGGACCGCGGCGATCGGCACGCTGACCGCCGAGAAGCCGGAACCGCCGCCCGCGTCCACCGCCGCCGCCCGCGCCGCCGCCAGCGGCTCGTCGGGGCGCGGGAAGGGCAGCCGGTCGATCACCACGAGCTGGCACGCGTCGCCCGGCACGTCCACCCCCTGCCAGAGCGACATCACCCCGAACAGGCAGCTCGACCGATCCTCGCGGAACCGGCGCACCAGCAGCGGCAACGCCTCCTCGCCCTGGAGCAGCACCGGCAGGTCGGTGCGCGCCCGGACCAGCTCCGCGGCCTGCTGCGCGGCCCGCCGGGAGGAGAACAACCCGAGGGTACGACCACCGAGCGCGCCGACCAGCCGCAGCAGCTCCTCGCCGGCCGCCTCGGGCAGCCCGGAGACGCTGGGCCGGGGCAGGTGCGCGGCGACGTACAGGATGCCCTGCCGGGCGTAGTCGAACGGTGAGCCGACGTCGAGGGACGACCAGCCCGGCCCCGACGTGGCCGGTACGACGCCGGTGGCGGCCCGGCTGCCCGGTGTGGTGGCGACCCCACCGGCCTGCGGTGCGGCGGACGCGGTGCCCCCCGGGACGACGCCGGTCGACCGGCCGGCGGCGGCGGTGGCCAACGCGGCGGCGGCCGGGGACGGTGGGGCGGGCGGCGGCGCGTCCAGGCCCAACGCCCGGGCCACCGTGTCGAACCGGCCGCCCAGCGCCAGGGTCGCCGAGGTGGCGACCACGGTGCGCTCGTCGTACAGGTGGGTGGCGAGGGTGCCGGCGACCGACAGCGGCGCGACCACCAGCGCCCGGCGGCTGCCGTTGTCCGGCTTCTCCACCCAGGCCACGTCGTGGTCGCCCTCCTCCAGCAGCCGCTGCGCGGTGGTCGACAGCTCGTCGAGCACCGCCTTGGCCTGCTGCTTACGGACCGGGTCCGGGTCGTCGGCCTTGACGTCGCCGATCGCGTCGAGCGCGGCCCGGGTGGCCGCGTCTAGCAACGTGCACGCCTCCCGTAACGGGCCGGGCAGCCCGCCGGTGAGCCGACCGGCGGGGGCCTCGGCGAGCCCGACGGCGAGCGCGTCACCGGCCTCGGTGAGCCGGTCGGCGACGTCCGGTCGCAGCAGCGGGCGGGCCCGCCGGGCGGACCGGTCGATCAGCTCCGGCACCAGCTCGGCCTGCGCGGCCGAGGAGACCCGGTCGGCCAGCTCGTGCGCCTCGTCGACGATCAGCAGCTTGTGCGGCGGGACGATGTGCCGGCCGGCCAGCATGTCCACCGCGAGCAGGCTGTGGTTGGTGACCACCACGTCGGCCTCCCGGGCGCGGGCCCGGGACGCCTCGGCGAAACACTCCTGGCCGAACGGGCAGCGCGACGCCCCCACGCACTCGCGGGCGGGCATCGAGACCAGCCGCCACGCCTGGTCGTCGACGCCCGGGTCCAGCTCGTCCCGGTCGCCGGTGTCGGTCTTCTCGGCCCAGTCGCGCAGCCGTTGGATCTGCTTGCCCATCCGGCCGGCCTCGCCGAGCCACTTCGTCCCGCCGGCGGGCCGCTCGGCGGGGGCGTCGAAGAGGGTGTCCTCCGGCTCGTCCTCGGTGGAGTTGTCCAGCCGGGCCAGGCAGAGGTAGTGGTGCCGCCCCTTGAGCACGGCGAAGGTGGGACGGCGACCGAGCAGCGGCTCGACCGCGTCGGCGAGCCGGGGCAGGTCGTGCTCGACCAGCTGGGACTGCAACGCCAGGGTGGCGGTGGAGACCACCACCGGCCCGTCCACGGTCAACGCCGGGGCCAGGTAGGCAAGCGACTTGCCGGTGCCGGTGCCCGCCTGCACCAGCAGGTGCTCGCGGGCGGCGACGCTGCGCTCGATCGCCTCGGTCATCTGCTGCTGGCCCGGCCGGGTCGCGCCGCCGGGGACCGCGCCGACCGCCGCCGCGAGCAGTTCGGTGCCGCTCGGTCGGCCCCCGCGCCGTCGGCCGGAGCGGGCCGACGGGGTGCTGGGGCCGGCGGCGGTACGGGGCGGAGTCACCGTGCGACGGTACCCGCCGCCGCCGACAGTGGACGCGCCGCTGCCCCCCGCGTGGCGCGGTCACTGTCCGGATTGTCGTGACCTCGGACGGGTCAACTCGCTGCGGCGGGGAGGGGTCGGAATCGGCTAGGGTGCGATTCATGCCGAGCGACGTGGTCCGTGTGATCTACCGCAAGTACGACGGCAGCGCCCACCGTGACTACCCGGCCCGCCGGCTGGCCGAGGACGACCTCGGGGTGTGGCTGGGGGTGACCGAGGGCACCGAGTCGGTCTACCACGGCCGCCCCTCGGTGGAGCGGATCCCCTTCGTCCTGCTGGTGCCGCACCGGGCCTGGTGGACGGGGATGTTCAACCCGCCGCCACGGACCAGCGAGGTCTACTGCGACATCGCCACCCCGGCCCGCTGGGAGGGCGACGACACCGTGCACCTGATCGACCTCGACCTGGACGTGGTGCGCCGCCGGGGCACCGGGCTGGTGGAGTTGCGCGACGAGGACGAGTTCGCCGAGCACCGGGTCCGGTTCGGCTATCCGGACGAGGTGGTGGTGCAGGCCCAGGCGGCGGCGGCCCGGCTGCTCACCGCCCTCGGTGACGGCACCGAGCCGTTCGCCTCGGCGTACCGGAAGTGGCTGGCCCTGGTGGTCTGATCCGGGGCCGGCGGGTCCGCCCGGGGCCGGCCGGTCGACGGGGGCGGGTCACCAGCGCGGTGGCCAGGTGGCGTCGGGGGCCAGCTCGGGCAGCCGGGGGAGCTTGTCCGGGTTGAGCTGGTGGAACAGGCCGGTGACCCGGCCGTCGTGCACGGCGAACCCGGTGACCATCCGCAGCAGCCGACCGTCGGGCTGGACCGTCTCCAGGTGCAGGCCGAGCACCCCGTCGACCAGCACCGGCGCGGCCCGCAGGCGTTGGCCGTACCGGCCGGCCCGGGCGAAGAGGCCGAGCAGGAAGCGGGCCACCGGGTCGACGCCGACGATCGGTCGCCGGGCCGTCGGGAAGTGCCCGCCGCTGTCGCCGATCAGCACCACGTCCGGGGCGAGGACCCGGACGAGCGCGTCGAGGTCGCCGGATTCGGTCGCGGCGGCGAAGGCGGCCAGCACCCGGCGCTGCTCGGCGGGGTCGGCGGTGTGCCGGGGCACGTCGTCGGCGGTGACCGCCCGGCGGGCCCGGGAGGCGTGCTGGCGGGCCGCCTCGGGGGTGCTCGCCAGCACCTCGGCGATCCGGGCGAACGGCACCGCGAACACGTCGTGCAGGACGAAGGCGACCCGCTGTTCGGGGCTGAGCCGTTCCAGGACGACCAGCAGGGCGGTGCCGACCTGGTCGCGCCGGACGGCCCGGTCGGCCGGGTCGGGGGCGAAACCGTCCGGCCCCGGCACGCCACCGCCCAGCGGGGTGACCACCGGCTCCGGCAACCACTGCCCCGGGTACGTCTCGCGGCGGACCCGGGCCGAGCGGAGCACGTCGAGGCAGATCCGGGCGCAGGTGGTGGTGAGCCAGCCGCCCAGGTGCCTGATCTCGGCCCGGTCGGCCGGGTCGGCGAGCGCACCGGAGTACCGCAGCCAGGTTTCCTGGACGGCGTCCTCCGCCTCGCTGCGGCTGCCGAGCATCCGGTACGCCACCGCGGTGAGCCGCCCGCGTTCGGCCTCGAACTCCGTCACCAGGTCCACCGTCACCACAACCTCCCCGGGGTCGAGCGGATTCTCCCCCACCCACCGGACGGGCCGGCCCCGGCGGATGTGACACCGCCCCCGGCCGCGCCCGGGAGGCGGTGGGTGCGGTGGTGGGCGAGGATCGGGGGATGCGCGCAGACGAGCAGACGGAGATCGTCGTACCCGAGGGTGGGACGGTGCGGGAGTTGTTGCGGGTGCCCTCCGGCGACGGGCCGGTCGACCTGGGGGCGGTCGACCCCCGGTCCACCCCGGGTCTGCCGGCGGCGGCGGGCGGGGGGAAGGACCGTAAGCCCTGGGCCCGCCGGCAGGTCGAGCTGATCGGTGCCGGGTTGGCCCGGCAGCAGGAGATGCTCTTCGCCACCGCCAAGGCGGCCGGTGAGCCGGATGCGCCCACCTCGGCTCCGAGCGGTGGCGGGTCGAAGTTGCGGCCGGGGCGGCCGGGGCGGCTGCTGCTGGTGCTCCAGGCGATGGACTGCGGGGGCAAGGACGGCACCGTGAAGCGGGTGGCCGGCGCGATGAACCCGCTCGGCCTGCACATCCGGTCCTTCGGCCCGCCGACCCGGCAGGAGCTGCGGCACGACTTCCTGTGGCGGATCCGCCGGGCGCTGCCCCCACCCGGGTACGTCGGCGTCTTCAACCGGTCGCACTACGAGGACGTGCTGGTGGCCCGGGTCGACGCCCTGGTGCCGGAGGAGACCTGGCGGGCCCGGTACGACCGGATCAACGCCTTCGAGCGGGAGCTGACCGACGGCGGGGTGACCCTGGTGAAGGTGATGCTGCACATCTCCCCGCAGGAGCAGGCGCGGCGGTTGGCGGATCGGTTGACCGACCCGACGAAGTTCTGGAAGTACCAGCCGAGCGACCTCGACTCCCGGGCCCGCTGGGGCGACTACCAGGCCGCGTACGCGGAGGCGCTGGGGCGCTGCGACACGGATGCCGCGCCGTGGTTCCTGGTGCCGGCGGACCGTAAGTGGTACCGGGACTGGGCGGTGGCGCATCTGCTGCGGGAGACGTTCGAGGGTCTTGATCTGGGGTATCCCGCTGCGGCTTTCGACGTGGAGCGGGAGCGCCAGCGGTTGGCGAGTGGCGGCGGTGGCGGCCGAGGTGAACAGCAGGTGAACGAGCGGTGAATCGGGTCTGACCAGGGGTGGGCCGACGGAGGCCCGCTCCGGTGGGGTACCTAGCATGCTTCAGCGGGCGCCCCCTGGGGCGGCGGCCACCCTTCCACCGACACGACGAGGTCCGTGCTGTGAAGTTTTCCTTCCGTCCCACCGAGGGCGCTTTCTACGAGCTCTTCACCAGGGCCGCGCAGAATCTGGTGAAGGGCACCGAGCTGCTCAACGAGCTGGCCCTGCCCGGCGTCGACGTGCAGTCGGTCAGCGAGCGGCTGACCGAGGTCGAGCACGACAGCGACCAGATCACCCACGATCTCTACAAGAAGATCAACTCCACCTTCATCACCCCGTTCGACCGGGAGGACATCTACCGGCTGGGCTCGCTGCTCGACGACGTGATGGACCACCTGGAGGCGGTCGGCAACCTGCTCTACCTCTACGGCCTCACCAAGCTCCCGTCGCTGCCGCGCGAGCTGCACGAGCTGGTCAACGTGCTCGACCTCCAGGCGAAGCTGACCGCCGAGGCGATGCCCCGGCTCAAGTCGATGAAGGATCTCGAGGACTACTGGATCGAGTGCAACCGGCTGGAGAACGACGGCGACCAGGCGTACCGGATGCTGCTGGTCCGGCTCTTCTCCGGCGAGTACGACGCGCTGACCGTGCTCAAGATGAAGGAGGTCGCCGACGAGCTGGAGGCCGCCTGCGACGCCTTCGAGCACGTGGCGAACACAGTCGAGACCATCGCGGTCAAGGAGTCCTGATCCTGTGAGTCCCGAACTCATCGCCGTGCTGGCGGTGATCGCGGTGGCCCTGGCGTTCGACTACACCAACGGCTTCCACGACGCCGCCAACGCGATCGCGACAAGCGTCTCCACCCGGGCGCTGACCCCCCGGCTCGCCCTGGGCCTCGCCGCGGTCGGCAACTTCGTCGGCGCGCACTTCGGTGCCGGCGTGGCAAAGACCGTCGGCGACGGCCTGGTCACCCTGCCCACCGGGGTGGGCAGCCTCGGAGTGGTCTTCGCCGGGGTGCTCGGTGCCATCGCCTGGAACCTGATCACCTGGTACTTCGGCCTGCCCTCGTCGTCCTCGCACGCGCTGTTCGGCGGGCTGGTCGGGGCGACCCTGCTCTCCACCGGCGGTGTGGTGCAGTGGGTCACCATCGGCGAGAAGGTCATCCTGCCGATGGTCCTGTCGCCGATCGTCGGCCTCACCCTCGGTTACCTGCTGATGCTGGCCATCCTGTGGGCGTTCCGCAAGGGGCAGCCGGGCAAGCTCAACCGGGGTTTCCGCTGGGCGCAGACCGCCTCGGCGGCGGCCATGTCGGTCGGCCACGGCATGCAGGACGCCGCGAAGACCATGGGCATCGTGGTGCTGGCCCTCTACACGGGCGGTTTCCAGGACGACAAGACGCACATCCCGGGCTGGGTCTTCTGGACCTCGGCGACCATGCTGGCGCTCGGCACGTACGCCGGTGGGTGGCGGATCATCCGGACCCTCGGTCGCAAGATCATCGACCTGGGCCCGCCGGAGGGCTTCGCCGCCGAGACGGTGGCCAGCGCGGTGCTCTACTTCAACGCCCTGGTGCTCAAGGCCCCGATCTCCACCACCCACACGATCACCTCGGCGATCATGGGGGTGGGTGCCACCAAGCGGCTCTCCGCCGTGCGCTGGAACGTGGCCGGCAACATCGTGCTCGCCTGGATCATCACCTTCCCGGCCGCCGCGCTGATCGCCTGCCTCACCTACCTGGTGGTCCGCCCGCTGTTCTGACCGCCGTCGGGAGGGGCGCCCCGGACCGGGGTGCCCCTCCCGATGTCGTTCTCAGGCGTACTCGACGCCGATCCGGGCCCGGATGTCGTCCAGCAGGGCCATCACCTCCAGGGTGACGGCGTGCGGCACGAGC
Source organism: Micromonospora sp. NPDC049081 (assembly GCF_040648835.1). Taxonomy (NCBI): domain Bacteria; kingdom Bacillati; phylum Actinomycetota; class Actinomycetes; order Micromonosporales; family Micromonosporaceae; genus Micromonospora; species Micromonospora sp. NPDC049081. Next base: position 76,860 of record NZ_JBEZEK010000010.1, read on the forward strand.
GGGCTCTCGGTCAGCCCGGCGGCCAGGCAACGCTGCACCTCGGCGGCCTCGTACTGGTAGCCGCCGCCGGCCGGGTCGTCGGTGAGCGTCTCCGGCTCGGCCCCGGCCCGGTGCAGCACCGCCGACCCGGGGCGGAAGAACGGCTCGGGCAGTTCGATCCGGCCGGTGGTGCCGGTGATCGCGGCGGTCAACGGGGTCGCCCCCACCATGCCGCAGCCGAGCGTGGCGACCGCACCCGAGTCGTACCCGAAGACGATGCCGGTGTTCTCGTCCACCCCCTCCGGGCTGAGCTTCGCCCAGGCATGCACGTGCTGCGGCGCACCGAGCAGCAGGTGGGCCAGGCTCACCGGATAGACGCCCAGGTCCAGCAGTGCGCCGCCGCCCAGCGCCGGATTGCGCATCCGGTGCTCCGGCGGGAACGGCCCGGCCACCCCGAAGTCGGCCCGTACACCGGTCACCTCGCCGATCGCCCCGGCCCGGACCAGCTCGACCAGGCGCAGGATCAGCGGGTTGGTCCGCATCCACATGGCCTCCATCAGGAAGACCCCCCGGGCCCGCGCCAGGTCGACCAGCTCGGTGCTGGTGGCCAGGTCGAGGGTGAACGGCTTCTCCAGCAGCACCGCCCGCCCGGCCTCCAGGCAGACCCGGGCGGCCTCGTGGTGGGCGGCGTGCGGGGTGGCCACGTAGATCGCGTCCAGCTCGTCGTCGGCGGCCAGCTCCGCCCAGGAGCCGTACGCCCGGCCGGCGCCGTACCGGGTGGCGAACCGCTCGGCGCTCTCCGTCGTCCGTGAGCCGACCGCGACCAGCTCGGCCCCGGGCACCAGCCGTAGGTCCTCGGCGAACCGGCCGGCGATATGGCCGGTGGACAGAATCCCCCAACGTGTCATGGGTTCACGCTAACCCGCCGCCCAGGCCGGCCCGCCGCCACTGTCCGGTCCGCCCGCCGCCGTCGCCCGGGCCCGCCCCTGCCCCTGCCGCTGCCACTGCTTGGCTCGGCCTACCGCCGCTGTCGGGCCTGCCCGCCGCTGTCGTCTGCCCGCTCGCCGCCGTTGGTCCGGTCGCTGTCCGCCCAACCGTCACCCCGGCTGCGGCCCGGTCGCTGGTCCGCCCGGCGGCGGCGTACCACCGGGGGTCGTCGGCCCCGGGGTGGTCGGTGTGTCGGAGCTAGGCTCGGCCCATGACGATCGACAGTCCCGGTTTTCCCGCCCCGCCGGCCCTGGTCGAGCACGCCCGTCGGTTCCACGCCGAGGGGGCCACCCCGGTGACGCCCCGGGTCGCGGCCACCGTGCTGCTGCTCCGCCCGGCCGGCACCGACTTCGAGGTGTACGTCATCCGCCGGGTCGCCGCGATGGCCTTCGGCGGGGTGTACGCCTTCCCCGGCGGTGGCGTGGACCCGTCGGACTCCGAGGCGCACCTGGACTGGGCCGGTCCCGGTCCGGCGGCCTGGGCGGAACGGCTGGGCGTCACTCCCGACGCCGCGCAGGCGGTGGTGTGCGCCGCCGCGCGGGAGGTATTCGAGGAGGCCGGCGTGCTGCTGGCCGGACCCGGCGGCGGCCCGGCGGTCGCTGGTGTCGGCGGGGGCGGTGCTGTGGGTGGGGCCGGTGCTGCGGGTGGGGCCGGTGCTGCGGGTGGGGCCGGCGTCGGTGGCCCGGTGACCGGCGGGACCGGTGGGCGGGCGAGTGGTGGGGCCGGTGGTGTCGGCGGCCCGGTGACCGGCGACGTCGGCGGTTCGGTGGTGGGCGACGTCAGCGGGGACGACTGGGAGACCGCGCGGCAGGACCTGGAGGCACGTCGACGGGGCTTCGCCGGGCTGCTCGCCGAGCGGCAGCTCACCCTCCGGTCCGACCTGCTGCTGCCCTGGAGCCGGTGGATCACCCCGGAGTTCGAGCCGCGTCGCTTCGACACGTACTTCTTCGTTGCTCTGCTGCCCGAGGGGCAGCGGACCCGGGACGTCTCCGGCGAGGCCGACCACACCATGTGGGTCCGCCCGGCGGATGCCCTGGCCCGCGCACGGGCCGGTGAGCTGACCATGCTCCCGCCCACCCTGGTCACCCTGGCCGAGGTCGCCGCCGCTGCTGCCGACGGCGCTGCCGGTGCCGGCGCCGGTGTTGCCGCCGGTGATGGTGCCCGTTGCATTGCTGCGGTGGCGCGTGCCTCGGCGGCCCGGGACGCGGCCACTCCGGTGACCCCCCGCCTCCACGTCCCCGAGGACGGTACCCCGTACTTCACCCTCGCCTGACCGGCCACGTTCCGCGTCGGGCGGGCGGTCCAGCGGCTGCCGACCTCCACCCGCAGCTGGCCGGTGTGGGCAAGCCTGCCCCGGTCGGTGTGGGTCGCCGTGGTCCGGCCGGGTGTGGGCCAGCCTGTTTCGGCCGGTGTGGGTCGCCGTGGTCCGGTCGGTGCGGGTCGGTGCCGCTGTGCCCCCGCCGCAGCCGGTTCCCGCCGTAGCTGGTGCCGCTGCGCCTCCACCCGTGTAGGTCCACCTCGGGCCCTGTCGAGCTGATGACGCTGGCGGCTCACCAGCACCGCCGGTGCGGGCAGCTCGCCATGACACCGGGGCGGGCCCTCGTCAGGGCGGTGGTACCGGTGACGTCGCCGGGCGGGTGAATCGTCGACGTCATCAGCTCGACAGGGCCCGAAGGAGTGTTCCGAGACCCCGCCCCCACTGCTCCGGCGGTCGTCCCGCAGGGACTCCCACCCCCGCAGCACGCCCCACCCCGCACGCCTTCACCCCCGCAGGCCCCACCCCCACCCCCGCTCGCACCGGCGCAGCGGAGCGGCCGGGGTCAGCCGAAGCGGCCGGTGATGTAGTCCTCGGTCTTCTTCTGGCTGGGGTTGCTGAAGATCTTCTGGGTGTTGTCGTACTCGATGAGCCGGCCGGGGTCGCCGGTCTTCTCGATCGAGAAGAAGGCGGTGCGGTCGGAGACCCGGGCCGCCTGCTGCATGTTGTGGGTGACGATGATGATGGTGAACTTGTCCTTGAGCTGGAACATCAGGTCCTCGATGGCCAGCGTCGAGATCGGGTCCAGCGCCGAGCAGGGCTCGTCCATCAGCACCACCTGCGGCTCGACCGCGATGGTCCGGGCGATGCACAGCCGCTGCTGCTGACCACCGGACAGGCCCGCGCCGGGCTTGCCGAGGCGGTCCTTGACCTCGTCCCACAGGTTCGCCGCGCGCAGCGCCTTCTCGGCGGCCTCGTCCAGGATGGACTTCTTGCGCACCCCGTTGAGCCGCAGCCCGGCCACCACGTTCTCGAAGATGCTCATGGTGGGGAACGGGTTGGGGCGCTGGAACACCATGCCGATCATGCGGCGGACGGCGGTCACGTCGACGTCGCGGTCGTAGACGTCCTGACCGTCGATGGTCAGGCTGCCCTCGACCCGGGCGCCCGGCAGCACCTCGTGCATCCGGTTGATCGACCGCAGGAAGGTCGACTTGCCGCAGCCGGACGGGCCGATCAGGGCGGTGACCGTCTTCGGCTCGACCGTCAGGTTGATGTTCTCGATCGCCTTGAAACCGCCGTAGTAGGCGGTCACGTCGGTGGCGTCGATGCGCTTGGCCATGGTGGTACCTCCGGGGTTCATCGGCCGAGCCGGTTGCGGCGGGCCAGCAGCTTCGCGGCGACGGTGAGCACGAGCACGAGGACGACCAGGGTCAACGCCGCCGTCCAGGCCCGTGCCGGTGAATACTTCGACGCCTCGCCGGCCTGCTGGTAGACGAACAGGGCCAGCGACGACTGGTTGTTCTCGAACGGGTTGAAGTTGATCGCCGCACCGCCACCGGCGACGAGCAGCACCGGGGCGGTCTCCCCGGCGGCCCGCGCGATGGAGAGCATGATGCCGGTGACGATGCCGGGCAGCGCGGTGGGCAGCACCACCCGCAGGATGGTCTTCCACTTCGGCACGCCGAGGGCGTACGCCCCCTCCCGCAGCGGCGCGGGGACCAGCCGCAGCATCTCCTCGGTGGAGCGGACCACCGTCGGGAGCATCAGCACGCTCAACGCGAGTGCGGCGGCGAAGCCGGAGAAACCGGGCTGGCCGTCGTTGAACCACGGGGACACGATCAGTACCCAGAAGGCCAGCACGAACAGGCCGGTGACGATGGACGGGATGCCGGTCATCACGTCGACGAAGAACCGGATGGTGAAGGCGAACCGGCCCCGCCCGTACTCGACGATGTAGATTGCGCAGAGCACGCCGAGCGGGACGGTGATCGCGGTGGCGATGCCGACCTGCTCCAGGGTGCCGACGATGGCGTGGTACGCGCCGCCGTTGGCGTCGCGGGCCCCGATGTTGTTCATCGAGCTGCCGAAGAAGTCGCCGTCGAGCCGGGCGGTGCCCTTGCTGAACAGCGTCCACACCACCGAGGCCAGCGGCAGCACGGCCAGCACCAGGGCGGAGTGGATCAGGGCGCTCCAGAACCGGTTGCGGGCCGACCGGCGGCCCTCCACCGCGTTGGCGGCGGCGAACAGGCCGGCCAGGTAGAGCAGCGCGCCGAGCACCACGACCAGGACCGGGCCGCCGAGGTCGACGCCGTAGACGAGGCCGGCGGAGACCAGCAGGGCCAGCACCGCCAGGGCGGGGGCGGCGTACCCGGGCAGGCGTTTCGCCCGCAGGCTGTCCGGCTGGGCCGGTGGGCGGGAACGGCGGGGGGTGAGGGTGGTGGTCATGCGGCCGACTCCGTGAACTCGCGGCGGCGGTAGATGATCGCCCGCGCGGTGATGTTGACGACCAGCGTGATGGCGAAGAGCACCAGGCCGGACGCGATGAGCGCACCCCGGCCGGTCTCGTTGGCCTCCGCGAACCGGTTGGCGATGTTCGCGGCGATGCTGTTGCCGCCGTTGGCGAGGATGTTGAACGAGATGGCGTACGTCGAGCCGAGGGTGAGCGCGAGCGCGATGGTCTCGCCGAGCGCCCGGCCGAGGCCGAGCATGACGGCGGCGATGATGCCGGGCCGGCCGTACGGCAGGACCGCCGTGCGCAGCATCTCCCAGCGGGTGGCCCCCAGCGCGATGGCGGCCTCCTCGTTGGCGGTCGGGGTCTGGAGGAACACCTCGCGGGAGAGTGAGGTGATGATCGGCAGCACCATGATCGCCAGGACGAGGGACCCGAGCAGGATCGAGTTGCCGTACGGGCCGTCACCGAAGATCGGGATCCAGCCGAAGTACCGGTTCAGCCAGGCCGACAGGTCGGCGACCGGCCCGACGAGGTAGTCCCGCCCCCACAGGCCGAACACCACGCTCGGCACGGCGGCCAGCAGGTCGATCACGAAGCCCAGGGCGGTGCCGAGCCGCCGTGGCGCGTAGTGCGACAGGTAGAGGGCGATGCCCAGCGCCACCGGCACCGCGACCAGCAGGGCCAGCAGCGCGGTGAGCAGGGTGCCGAAGGCGAGCGCGCCGATGCCGAACGTGGGTGGATCGTCGTTGGGGAACCAGCCCTCGAAGGTCCAGAAGTTCGCACTGTTGGCCCGCAGCGCCGGCACGGCCTTGGCGACCAGGAAGACCGCGATGGCCGCGATGACGACCAGCACGGTGACACCGGCGGCCAGGGTCACGCCACGGAACGCCCGTTCCGCGCCGAACGCGCGGGCCCGGGGCAGCCCGCCGCCCCCGCCCAGGCCGTGGTCGTCGTCGTGGGGGGTACGGGTGCTGACTGGTGCCTCGGCCACACGCGCCGAGGCACCGGCGGACCGCTCGTGACCCTGGGTCACGGCATGCCCGCCGGTGCCGGCGTGTGCCGAGCGGTGAGGGGTTTCACCCATCTGCTCGCTCGCTTCGACTTGAGGAGGTGTTGTCGCTCGGGAGGGTCAGCCGAGGTTCTTGACTGCGGTCTCGACCTTGGTGCGGACCGAGTCGGGCAGCGGGGCGTAGCCCAGCTCCACCAGCTCGGCCTGGCCCTCGGTGCTGGCGGCGTGGCCCAGCAGGCCCTTGACCAGTGGCAGCTTGTCGGCGGCGATGCCCTTGCTGCAGACGATCTCGTAGGTCACCAGGACGATCGGGTACGCCCCGGCCTCCTTGGTGGCGTAGTCGATCGACATCTTGAGGTCGTCGCCCTGGCCCTCGATCTTTGCCCCGGCGATGGTCTTGCCGGCCGACTCGGCGGTCAGCTCGGCGTACTCGCCGGCACCGTTCTGCACCTTGGCCTTCTTGAGGCCGGAGTTCTCGGCGTACGACCACTCGACGTAGCTGATCGTGCCCTCGGTGCTCTTGACCTTGGCGGCGACACCGTCGGACTTGGGGGCGCCGAGCCCGCCCGGGGCCTTCCACGCCTTGTTGTTGCCGAAGGTCCAGTCCGTCGCGGCGGTCTTCGACAGGAACTTGGTGAAGTTGTCGGTGGTGCCCGACTCGTCGGAGCGGTGCACCGTCTGGATCGCGGTGGAGGGGAGCGTGGCGTTCGGGTTGTCGGCCTTGATCGCCGGGTCGTCCCACTTGGTGACCTTGCCGGCGAAGATCTGCGCCAGGGTGGCCGGCTTGAGCTGGAGGTTGTCCAGGCCGCCGACGTTGTAGACGACCGCGACCGGGCCGATCACCATCGGCAGGTTGAGCGCCGCGCCGCCGGTGCACTTGGCGTCGGCCTGCGGCTGCTCCTCCGGCTTGAGGGCGGAGTCGGAGCCGGCGAAGTCGGCGGTGCCGGCGATGAACGCCTGGATGCCCGCGCCGGAGCCGCTGGCCTCGTAGTTGATCGTGGTGCCGGCGCACTTCTGCTGGTAGGCCTTGATCCACTCGGCCATGGCGTTCTTCTGCGCGGAGGAGCCCTGCGCGTTCAGGGTGCCCTTGCCACAGTCGGCCGCGCTGGCCGAGCCGGAGGCGGAGGCGCTGGCCGGCTCGTTGTTGTCCGAGCCGCAGGCGCTGAGGCCGAGGACCGCGGTAAGAGCGAGGCAGGCAATGGCGCCGTGCCGCTGGAGCTTCACCTGAGGGGTTTCCCTTCACGTCTTTGGTCAGGTCGCCCGGATTGGGGCCCGAGTGCCGGCGCGCTGACCGGCTGACACGAAAGCTAGAAGTGCCAGGTAGACGGTTCGCCGGTCGGAAGTGAACGGGGCATGAACAGCCCCGGCCGGGAAGGTGACCGCTGCCTGAGGGAGGGTTGTCCGTTAGGTGAACTGCCGTCCCGGTATCCGCATTGATGCGATATATCCGGGCAGCCGTTATCCGGGCGTGGCCCCGCCGTTACCGCACGGAGACCGCACCGGTCGTGCCCCGGCCGGTCACCGGCCGGGGTGGAGTGGACGGGAGAGCGTCAGCCCAGGTGGTAGTTCACGTGCCCGCACCAGCGGGCGAAACCGAGCCGCTCATAGAGCGAGACGGCCGCCGTGTTCGACTCGTCGACGTAGAGCATCACCCGGTCCAGCCCGCGCCGGTCCCGCAGGTAGGCCAGCCCGGCGGTGGTGAGCGCCCGGCCCAGGCCGCCACCGTGCGCGTCCGGGTCCACCCCCACCACGTAGACCTCGCCGATGCGGGCCGAGCCGGGCCGCTCGTGCACCTTGGTCCAGTGGAAGCCGAGCAGCCGCCCGGCAGCGTCGACGGCGAGCAGGAAACCGGCCGGGTCGAACCACGGCTCGGCCAGCCGGGCCCGTAGGTCGGCGGTGGTCCACCGGCCCTGCTCCGGGTGCCCGGCGAAGGCGCGGGCGTTGAGCGCGAGCCAGGCGTCGTCGTCCTCGCCGGGGCGGAAGGACCGCAGTGTCGCCCCGGCGGGCAGGTGGGGTTCCGACACCGGGTCGGTCAACGAGCGGCGCAACTGCCAGAGGACCCGGGCCCGCGCGAAGCCCAGGTCGACCGCGAGGGCCGCGGCGGACGGGTGGTCGCCGTGCGCCCAGGCCCGCACCGGTCCGGGAGTCGCCGCGAGTACGCCCCGGGCCAGCGCCCGTCCGGTGCCCCGCCGCCGGAAACCCGGGCGCACCACCAGCTCCACCCCGACACCGGACGTCGGGTCGGTGGTGTCCAGGTGGGCGTACCCGGTCAGGGTGCCGTCGAGGGCGTGGGTGGTCAGGTGCCGGGCTGCCGCCTGCGGGTCGCGCAGCCGCAGCAGGGTGTGCTCGTCGAAGGGGTCGGCTCCGTCGGTGTCGCCCGCGAGGCGGGCCAGGGCCAGCACCTCGGTCACCTCGGCCGGGGTGAGCCGGTCGCTCTGGGTCAACCGGTCGGTCGTCGACTCGCCGCTGCTCATCTGATCACCGTAGCGGGATCCGCCCGGTCGTCCCGCCCGTCGATCGGTTCAGTTGGCCCCGCCGGGCGGCAGCGCCTCCAGGCGGAACCGGGCGAGCAGGTCGGGCAGGATCCGGCGCAGCGCGTCCACGGTGCCCTGCCGGTCGCCACCGGCGTCGTGCATGAGCACGACCGCGCCCGGCCCGGTGTCCCGGGTGACCACCGTGGTGATCTTCGCGGCACCGGGGACCTGCCAGTCGTTGGGGTCGACGGTCCAGTGCAGCGGGGTCATCCCCAGCCCCTCGGCGACCGACACCACCGGGTACGTCCAGGCCCCGCCGGGCTGCCGGAAGTAGCTGATCCGGGCGTCCGGCACGGCGGCGTGGATGGCCTCGTTGGTCCGGATCAGGTCGGCCCGGATCAGGGCGGGGGAGCGCTTGCCGAGCAGCACGTCGTGGTGCCACGAGTGGTTGCACAGGGTGTGCCCGTCGGCGACGATCGCCTGGAGCAGCTCCGGATGGTCCTGGGCGTTCTCGCCGACCACGCAGAACGTCGCCTTGACCCCGTACGCGCGGAGCACGTCCAACACCTGCGGCGTGTACGTCGGGTCCGGCCCGTCGTCGAAGGTCAGCGCGACCTCGCCGGTGCCGGTGCTGGCGTGGCTGCCGAACGGGCCGTCGCCGCCGCTGGCCGGCTGGGCCGAGTCCGGGTCGGTCCCGTCGGCGGTGGGGGCGCCGGTGGGGCCGGTGCCGTCCGGGCCGGTCGGTGCAGCGTCCGGGTCGGCGGGTTGCTCGCCGTACTGGGCGCCGCCGATCTGCGTCGACGCGCCGATCGGCTGCCGGGGTGGGGCCGGGGTCATGCTGCGCCCGAGGGCGTAGGTGGACCCGAGCAGGGCGGCCAGCACCAGGGTGACGACGCCGACGGTCCCACCGGTCGACCGGGGGCGCATCAGTGCCCCCACCGGTCAGGATGACGGGACGGCCCTCTCGTCGCCCCCGTGGTCAGTGCACGCACCGTCGCCCCTTTCACTCCCGCTGATTACGGCAATAAGAATAGAGCCGACAACAGGTGCAAAAGGGGCGTATCGGAAACAGTGCTACCGGCCGGGGGTGCTGTGGACCGGGATCAGACCGGCAGCGGCGCGGGCTCGGACTCCGGCAGGGACCGGGACGACGGCGGGACGACGAACTTGTAACCCACCTGGCGCACGGTGCCGATCATCGACTCGTACTCCGAGCCGAGCTTGGCCCGCAGCCGTCGGACGTGCACGTCCACCGTGCGGGTGCCGCCGAAGTAGTCGTAGCCCCAGACCTCGCGGAGCAGCTGGTCCCGGGTGAACACCCGGCCCGGGTGCTGCGCCAGGAACTTCAGCAGCTCGAACTCCTTGTAGGTGAGGTCGAGCGGCCGGCCCTTGAGCTTGGCGGCGTAGGTGTCCGGGTCGATGTTCAGCTCGCCGGCCCGGATCGAACCGCCGGCCCCGGAGGTGGCGTTGCTCAGCCGGCCCACCGCGAGCCGCAGCCGGGCCTCCACCTCGGCCGGGCCCGCGCCGGCCAGGATCACGTCGTCGACGCCCCAGTCGGCGTTGAGGGCGATCAGGCCGGCCTCGGTGACCACCGCGACCAGCGGCACACCCAGGCCGGTGGCGTGCAACATGCGACAGGTGGCACGGGCCTCGCTCAACTCCGACCGGGCGTCGACCAGCACCGCGTCCGGGCTGGGCCCGGAAACCAGGGTGCGCACGTCGCGCGGCGCGGTACGCACCGAATGTGGCAACAGGTCGAGTGCCGGCAGCACCGCCGAGGGCTCACCTGCACGCGCGGTCACCAGCAGCAGGAGCTCCACACGATCACCTCCGTCCCGGCGGCTCAATGGCCGCACGCGACCAGCTGACCCGCCGGTGGGCGGGGCGCTGAGAACTTGCGTGGGTCCCGGCGTCGCTGACGGGCGGGTAACGGCTTGAGCGTAACCGATCGCCCCGTCGTCACCCCGGCGTCCTTTCCTGTTTGTCGGATCTGCCCGTGATCACCGCCCAGGTTTTAACGTCGCCGAAACCGTGATCCCCCGCCGGACGCCCCGTGATCCCCGCCGGACCCCGTCGGTCTGGCACGATCGGGGCGTGTTTCCCTCCACCTCGCCCGACACCGGCCGTGACCCGTGGGCCGACGGCGCCCCCGACGGGCCCGTCGGCCCGGCCGGCGGACCCGCACCCGCACCCGGGCCGCGCCCCGCCCCGGACGACGACACCGGGAGCCGCCGCGAGCGTGGCCCGCGCCGGTTCCGTAAGGGCGGTGCCCCGCGCCGGAGCGAGGACGACGACGTCGAGCCGGACGAGGAGCCGATCGAGCCGGTCGAGGTGCACCGGCCGCTCTCGCTGACCGTCGCCGGCTTCGCGGCGCTGCTCGGCGTCGGCCTGGTGCTCGGTGCGCAGACCGCCGGGCCCGGACACCGGCTGCCGTTCGCGGTCATCGTGTTCGGCGTCCAACTGCTCTTCGTGCTGGCCTGGACCATGGCCATGCGCCCACCCGCGCTGCTGCTGGTCGCGCTGACCAGCGGCGTGGTCGCCGCGGCGGCCGACGTCGCCGCGGTGCAGACCGACGTCGCCGGGCTGGCCCCGCTCGGGTTCGTGGCGCTGGGCGGGTTCCTGCTCGGCGTGCTCGGTCAACTCGTCCGCCGGGTGGACCGGGTCCGGGTGACCGACTCGCTCGGCACCACGCTGCTGATCGTGGTCGGCGTGGTGGCGTTCGCCACCCTGATCACGCTCAGCCGGATTCCCGCCGGCACCCAGGCGATCACCGTCTGCCTGGTCGCCACCGGCGTCGCCCTCACCGTGGCCCGGCTCACCGACGCCGTGCTGGCCTGGCCCCGGCTGGCGCCGCAGGTGCCCCGGGGTGCCGCCGGGGTGGTGGTCGGCGCGATGGCCGGCACCCTCACCAGCGCCCTGCTCGGCAGCTACCTGGTGGGCTTCACCCCGACCAGCGCCGCGCTGATCGGGCTGGTCACCGCGGCCACCGCCGTGCTGGCCGACCTCGCCGTCGGCTACGCCGAGGCGGGCCGGCTGATGGCGGGCGAACCACCCACCATGTGGATCGCCCGGCACATGCAGGGCCCGCTGGGTGGCTTCGCGTTGGCCGCTCCTGCGGCGTACGCCATGTGTGTGCTCTTTCTCTGACGCCGGTTGACGGCGGCGGGCGCGCGGCGCGGTTGGGCGCGACGGCGCTCGGGTAGTAGCGGTGCGCCGCGGGCGGCGGCATCGATGACGGCACGTCGCGGGACCGCGACGGCCACGACGGCACGTCGCGGGACGGCGACGGCGACGACGGACGGAGACGGGCGTGGCGCAGACGTACGAGGAGCGGCCCCGGCGGCGCGGGCGCAGGTGGCTCGTCGTACTGGTCGTCCTGGTCCTGATCCTGGGTGGGCTGCTGGTGGTGGCCGACCGGGTGGCGGCCGGCCTGGCCGAACGGGCCATCGCCGACCAGGTCACCCAGGAGGTCGCCAAGCAGAACGCCAGCTCCGCGCCGCCCCAGGTGGACGTGGGCGGGTTCCCGTTCCTCACCCAGGTCGTCGACGGCCGGTACGAGCGGATCTCGATCGTGCTGACCGACGTCAAGGGCTCCGTGGAGGGCAACGCGGTCAGCCTGCCCCGGCTCGACGTGGACGCCCGCAACGTGCGCGCCTCGCTGGACACCATCCGCTCGGGGCAGGGTGAGGTGGTGGCCGAGACGGTGGCCGGCACCGGCACGGTCACCTACGACAGCCTGGCCAAGCTGCTGGACCGGCCGGGGCTCAAGCTCGGTGAGCAGAACGGCAAGCTGGCCGTCACCGCGCCGGTCGACATCCTCGGCCAGAAGCTCACCGTCACCGGCACCGCCGAGGTGGCCGTGGCCGACGGCGGCAAGGTGGCGTTGAAGTTCAGCGACCTGAACGCCCAGGGGCTGCCGAACGTACCGCTGGCCCGGACCCTGCTGAACAACTACGCCCGGGGCATCTCGGTCGACGTGCCCCTGCCGGAGTTGCCGTTCCAGCTCAACGTCCGCAAGGTCGAGCCGCGCCCGGAGGGGCTGACGGTGACCGCCGACGCGAAGGACGTCCCGATCAACTCGGCAAGCTGACCCACCGCTCAGTTCTGAACGCGGCCCGGCCCCGGGGTTCCCCGGCAGGCCGGGCCGCGTCCCGTATGGTGGTCGACCCCTGGCACTCTCCGGGACGGCTGGTAGGCTCCGAAACCATGGGGACGCACCTCACCAAACGGCGCGCGGTCGACCTGTGCCGCGTGGCCACCTGCCTGTGTCGCTCCGTCATCTGACGGCGGGGCTGTCTCCGGCCGCCCAGCGGCCACTGCACCCGGGGTCCCACTGACCCTGCGGTGCCCACCCTCCGAAACGCCCGGCAGCGGCGCCGTCGCACGAACCCGTGATCCGTTCCTCTATGGGTCCCGCGCATGGTGCGACATCACCGATCTCCACCACCCGCGCTGGCTCACCACCCATCCTCACCAGGGAGTGATCTGATGAGTCGCGACACCGCACTCGTCTCGGCCGAATGGGCCGAGAAGAACCTCGACGCCCCGGGCGTCGTCTTCGTCGAGGTCGACGAGGACACCTCCGCCTATGACACCGGCCACATCGCCGGTGCCATCAAGCTCGACTGGAAGACCGACCTCCAGGACCAGGTCCGCCGGGACTTCGTCAACAAGGCCCAGTTCGAGGCGCTGCTCTCCGAGCGGGGCATCGGCAACGACGACGTCGTGGTCCTCTACGGCGGCAACAACAACTGGTTCGCCGCGTACGCGTACTGGTACTTCAAGCTCTACGGCCACCGCGACGTCAAGCTGCTCGACGGCGGTCGCAAGAAGTGGGAGCTGGACGCCCGTCCGCTGGTCAAGGACGCGGTGACCCGCCCGGCCACCCAGTACGTCGCGCAGGAGCCGGACACCTCGATCCGCGCGTTCCGCGACGAGGTCGTCGCCGCGATCGGCACCAAGAACCTGGTCGACGTGCGCAGCCCCGACGAGTTCGCCGGCCGGCTGCTGGCCCCCGCGCACCTGCCGCAGGAGCAGGCGCAGCGGGCCGGGCACATCCCGACCGCGATCAGCGTGCCGTGGTCCAAGGCGGCCAACGAGGACGGCACCTTCAAGTCCGACGACGAGCTGCGCAAGATCTACGCCGACGCCGGGCTGGACGACGGCAAGGAGACCATCGCCTACTGCCGGATCGGCGAGCGTTCCTCGCACAGCTGGTTCGTCCTGCAGGAGCTGCTCGGCCACCCCAACGTGAAGAACTACGACGGTTCCTGGACCGAGTACGGCTCGCTGGTCGGTGTGCCGGTGGCGCTCGGCGACGAGCCCGGGGAGGCCTGAGCCATGACCGCTCCCACCGCCGCCGGTTGCGCCGCGCCGGACCAGTCCGCGCCCCTGCCGGCCAGCCTGGACCTGGAGAAGGAAACCGTCATCACCGGCCAGGTGCTGGCCGAGTCGGGCGACGTCGTGCCCGGCGCGTACGTCCGGTTGTTGGACTCGACAGGTGAGTTCACCGCCGAGGTCGTCACCTCGCCGACCGGGCAGTTCCGGTTCTTCGCCGCGCCGGGCAGCTGGACCCTGCGGGCGCTGTCCCGGCACGGCAACGGCGACACCGCCGTGACCGCCAACCGGGGCATCAACGAGGTCTCCGTCACGGTGGCCTGACCCACGCATCGATCGGCCCGGGGCCGGTCACCCCACCCGGGGTGACCGGCCCCGGGCCGTCGCACCCTCCGGCGGCCCGCCCGGCACCCGGGTGGCGCGGGGTGCCCGCCGCCCGGCACCCGGGTGTCCGCGCCCGGCAGGCGCGAGTGCCCGCCGCCCGGCAGGCGCGAGGTGCCTGTCGCCCGGCAGCCCACCGGGCCGTCGTCGCCCGGCCGGTGGTGTCACGAGGTGCAGCCGCCCTGGTGATCGACCCGCCGGACGCAGCGGCGACGCCCACCGAGCCGCCGGTCGCAGAAGACCTGATGCTGCGGTTGCGACCCGCCCTCCTCGGAGACGGTCGTCTCACCGAGCACCAACTCCGGCAGGAACGCCAGCGACCTGCCGATCGCACGGGCCAGCAGCCGCGCCGCCGGCAGGTCGTCGGCGGCGACAGTCAGGTGTACGACGTACCGCTCGCGCTCGGTCGCGGTGGTCACGCCCGCACCACCCGGGGTGCGAACCGGGACTGCCAGTCGCGCAGCGCACCCTTGATCCGCGCGTTCTCCTCCCGGGTACGGGCCAGCTCGGCGTGCAGCACCGCCAGCTCGTCGGCGACCAGGTGCAGGAACCCGTCCACCTCGGCCGGGTCCAGCCCGTGCCGGGACCGCCGGAACCGTTGCTGCCGCACCTGGCTCGTGCAGAGCGGCCGGTCCGCCACCGGTTGGTGGTGGTGTGCCGCCGGCCCGTGGTGGTGGCCGGTGTTCTGCCGCCCCGCTGCCCCGACCCACCCGGCGGTGGTCATCGGGGGTCGATGGAACGCCCTGCGCCGGTTGGTTCTCGTCGCCCCGGGCCAGTTGGTGGTGACTGCCCTGGGCTGGTCGGTCGTGGTCGACCGGGGCCGGTCGGTTGTGGTCTCGCTGGGTCGGTTAACGGTGACTGCCCTGGGCTGGTCGGTCGTGGTCGACCACGACCAGTCGGTTGTGGTCTTCCTGGGCCGGCCGGCACCGGTCGACCGGTGCCGGCGGAGGAGTCGGAGGAACCTGCACATGATGGGCCACCTTTCCCGCAGGGGCAGCGGGATGGCGCTGCCGTGGAAGGTGGTCGGGGCGGGCGGGTTCCCTTCCAGCGTCGTCACCCGCCCCGACCGGGGGAGAGCCCTGCTCGTTGCCACGCGAGGAGTGCTCGCCGACCAACTTATTTGAGGAACTTGAAAGAGTCAACGACTGGTTGCAGTGCGTAGTTGCGTGCCGTGATGAGAGCGTGATCGAATCGCGGGTGCCACGCGAGGAGTGCCATGCCTGCGACCCCGGACTACATCCGGATCTCCGACGAGATCGTCGCCGACGTCAGGTCGGGTAAGTACAAACCGGGCGACAAGCTGCCCTCGATCAGCGAGCAGTGCAGCCGGTTCAGCGTCAGCCCGTCGACGATCAACCTGGTCAACGTGCGGCTGGAGGCGCTCGGGGTGATCAGCCGGCACCAGGGCAAGGGCATCTACATCACCGACCCGGCGACGTGGCTGCGTAAGCCCTGACGGCGGTTGACGCTTCCTCGGGCCGTGGTATGTCCCCTCCACGGCGGGATGCCCCCTCGCGGCCGGATGCCCCCTCCACGATCGACTCAATTTCATGGTTGTAGTGGTATCCGCCCGCTCTGATGCCACTACAACCATGAAGTAGTGGCGCCTCGGTCGCTGGACCCCCTCGCGCCCCGGTCGCCGGTGGACGTGGCGGTGGCCGCCGACCCGGGAGGGGTCGACGGCCACCGTCAGTGCGGCTGTCCGGTCAGAGGCCGGACGCCCGTGCTCCCGCACAGGTCGACATCGGAGCCAGGCGGAAGTCGAGCGTGCCGACGATGCCTGCTTCCACGACGGCCCGCTGGACCTGGGGCACCCAGCTGTCCTTTGCCACGATCACCTCGTACCTGCCCTTGGGCAGCCACCAGGCGTAGCGGCCCTGGGCGTCGGCGGTGAGCGTGGTGCCGGTGGTCGAGCCGACCAGGTTCAGCCGGATCGTCGCCGGGACGCCGACGGTCTGGCCGCCGCAGGTCACCCCGGTCACCGTGCCCTGGATCTTGCCCCAGTTGTTCGGCGGCGAGACGTTCATCTCGACCCCGACCGACGACACCGGGTACGGCGTGTCCGAGGTGATCCCCAGCTCACCCGAGTATGCCCCGGGCTGGAGCACCCCGGCCGCCGCCGTGGCGGTCAGCGTGACGGTGACCGTCTGGGACGCCCCCGGGGCCAGCGTGAAGCTGGTCGGTGCGGTGGACAGCCACGGCAGGTCACTGGCGTCGGCGCAGCCTTCCAGCCCACCGAGCCGCTCGCTGTCCGCCGAGCCGACGAACGAGCTGGGCGAACCACCGATCTTGTACGCCCCGCAGGCGGCAGCGCCCCGGTACCTGTTGAACTGGGCGTTCGGCAGGTTCCGCCACGCCCCGGCGACCGGGTCGAAGCCGACCGTCCGGTTGGTGACCGACGTCGAGCCGCCCGTCACCCCGCCGGCCAGCACCAGCATGCCGCCGGCCGACGCGTACTGGGAGCCCCACAGGTCGACCGGGAGGTTCGGCAGCGGGCTCCAGGTGTCCGACGCCGGCTCGTACCGCCAGGCGTCGGTGTACTCGTCGTCGGCGACGCCACCGGCGCAGTACACCTGGGCGCCGATCCCGCCGCAGGACAGCCAGGAGACCGGGTGCGGGTAGGCCGCGCCGGCCCGGAACGTCCCGGTACGCGGATCGAACACCACCAGCTTGTTGCTCTCCGTGCAGGTGGTGTCGACGCAGCCACCGACCAGGTACACCTTGCCACCCGCCACGGCGGTGCCGGCTGCGGCGGCAGGGGCCGGATTGACCGCCCCGGCCAGGGTGCTCCACGAACCGCTGGCCGGGTCGAAGACGTCCACCGTCGGCTCGGCACCGGTGCCGTCGCCCCAGCCGCCGAGCACGTACAGCTTGCCGCTGATGCCCACGGCGGACGGCTTGGAACGGGCGTGCGGCAGGTCGGGCAGCGCCGTCCAGACGCCGGTGGCCGGCTCGAACACCCAGGCCTTGCGCTCGTTGCCGGTGTCACCACCGCCGCCGACCGAGTAGACCTTGCCGTCCAGGTTGGCCGCCGCGTTGTCGTAGATCGCGGCGGGCAGGTTGGTGATCCGCGTCCAGGCGTCGTCGGCCTGCGGCGCGGCGTCGGCGTTCCCGCCGCCGTACCGGGCACCGGTACGGCCGGTGCTGATCCCCTTGACCACCTGCTCCCGCAGCGGTGCGCCGCCGGTGGACAGCACCTCGAACCCGCCACCGCGTTCCAGCAGCTCCACGGTCGCCGGGGCGGAGCCCGTGTTGCGGACCGTCACCTTGGCGTTGCGGGTGCTGCCGTACGGCTGGTGGGCCTCGATCGTGGTGGTGCTGACGGTGAGCCGCCCCGCGGCCAGGGCCAGGTCGGCCCGGCGGGTGCTGTCGGCCACCACCGTCACCTGCTGGGTGACCGGGGTGTACGGCGGCCGGGACGCGGTGAACGGGTGGGCGCCGGTCAGCCCCGAGAAGAGGTGGTAGAAGCCGTCCGGCAGGTTCGGGTCGTCCGAGGTGGCCGCCGAGACGGCCGTGTCGGTGGGCCGGTCGACGCTGGTCACCGTCACCCCGTTGACGGCCGCGCCGGTGTTGCGGTCGGTGGTGTTGCCGACCACCAGGCCACCCTGCACGGGGGTGCAGTCCCGGTTGACCAGCTGGACGTCGTCCACCTGCCACCACCAGGCGAAGGTGCCCTTGAACCGGAAGCGCACCAGCGCCCCGGTCGCGCCGGCCGCCGGGGTCAGCGGCACCTCCTCGACCCGGGGGCCGCGCCGGCTGGCGGTCTGGTGCCACACGTTCGTCCAGCTCGCCCCGGCGTCGGTGGAGACGTCCACGTCGGCGGTGTCGCTGATCCCGACCGCCCGCCAGTCGCTGCGGAACCGCAGCAGCGGAGCGGCCGAGGCGGACAGGTCGACCGGCGGGGCGATCAGGTCGGTGTCCTGGGTGTTGCCGGTGCCGAGCTTGTCGCTGTCGACGATCGCGAACCCGCCGGTGCCGCCGGTCAGGTTGCCCCGCGCACCCGGGTCGTTGAAGACCCAGCCGCCCTTCTCGGTGCGGTTGCGCACCGACCAGCCCTCCGGTGCGGTGGTGCCGTCGAAGCTCTGCGACAGCAGCGGCGCGCTGAGGCTGCCGGTGTAACCGGCGGCGACACAGGCCGCCTCGACCGGGACCGGGATGTCCGCAGTGGTGGCCGTCGCGCCGACGGTCAGGTCCTTGGTCACCGTCCGGTAGCCCGGGTACTTCGCGGTGACGGTGAGCTTGTAGTCGGAGTTGCCGGCCACGGTGAAGGAGTACCGGCCGGTCACCGGGTCGGTGAAGACCGGTGCGCCGGGCCGGCCGGCGACCTCGATCGTGGCGTACAACGGCCAGCCGTGCCCGGAGCCGTCGGTGACCCGACCCGAGACGGTGACCGTCGGGGTCGCCGTCAGGGCGAAGTCCCGGGTGACCGTGCCGTCCGCCGGGACGGTCACGGTGCCGGTCGCGGTGCGGAAGCCGTACGCGGACACGGTCAGCGTGGTCTCGCCGGCCGGCACGGTCAGGGTGTACCGGCCGTCCGTGCCGGTGGTGGTGCTGCGGTCGCCGTCGGCGACGGTGGCACCGGCGACCGGGTCACCGTCGGCGGTGTCGGTGACCGTGCCGCTGATCCGGCCCACCGGCCCGCGCGGGGCCTGCCGGACCGCCTCGTACGCGTTGAGCCGACCCTCGCCGAAGACGTTGTTGTCGGCGGCGGTGCCCCCGCAGGTGGTCGCGTCGACGTCGGTCGCGGTGCGGTCGAGCAGTGCCTCCGTGGCGCCGATGTCACCGCGCAGGCTGGGCGCGGCCGACCAGACCAGGGCGATCGTGCCGGCCACGTGCGGGGCGGCCATCGAGGTGCCGTTGAACGACGCGTACCCGTTGCCGGGGACGCTGGAGCGCACGTTGCTGCCGGGTGCGGCGATGTTCGGCTTCAACCCGGCCGGGTCGGTGGCGTTGCCCCGGCCGGAGAAGCCGGAGATGTTGTTGTTCACGTCGTACGAGCCGACCGCGTACGCGTTGGAGTTGTCACCGGGGGAGCCGGCACTGCCACAGGCCGGGCCGTCGTTTCCGGCGGAGAAGACCGGGAACATCCCGGCGGCCCGCCAGGCGGCCACGGTCTGCTGGTACCACAGGTCGCCGCCGTCGCCGCCCCAGGAGTTGTTGACGATGTCGGGGCGCAGGTCGGGGCGGGGGTTCTGGCCGTTGAGGTCGGTCGGGGCGAGCACCCACTGGCCTGCGGCCAGCAGTGAGGCGTCCGAGCAGTTGTTGGACTCGCAGCCCTTGGCGGCGATCCACTTCGCGCCGGGGGCGACCCCCACCTGGTTGGCGGACCCGTCGGTGCCGACCATCGTGCCCATGGTGTGGGTGCCGTGGTCGTTGTTGTCGCAGGGGGCGTCCTGCGGGCAGATGCCGGCCGGGTCGTACCAGTCGTAGTTGTGGTCGAAGGTGCCGCCGCCGAGGTTGCCCCGGTAGGAGTTGACCAGCGCCGGGTGGTCGAACTGGACGCCGCTGTCGATGTTGGCGACGACCAGGCCCTCACCCCGGTCGCCGAACTCGTCCCAGACCCGGGGCGCGCCGATGTTGGTCAACCCCCACTCGACGGCGTCGGTGCCGGCCCGCGCGGCGGTGCTGCGGACCGGGCGGATCAGCGGGTAGCTGCGGGTCGGGGAGATCCGGGCGACCTCGGGACGGGCGGCGACGACGTCCAGCAGCGCCCGGTCGCCGGTCACCCGGAGCGCGTTGGCGATCCAGTACGCGGTGTAGGTGGCCTTGCGGTCGTCGAGCACCGCGCGCAGGTCGCGCTGGGTCCGCTCGGCGGTGGTGGTGAGCAGTCGGTGGACCTCACCGGCGCGGGCGTCCGGGCTGCGCAGCCGGGCCGCGTCGGCGAGCGGGGCCTGCTCGCGCAGGTAGACCAGGAAGGTTTCGGTGCCGTCGGCGAGTCCGTCGAGGACCTGCTGGTCCACGGTGGCCCGGGGCGTGGCCGGTGCGGCACCGGCGGGTAGTGCGGGCTGGGCGGTGAGGCCCAACAGTCCGGCCGCGAGCGCGGCCACCAATCGCCACCGGGACGGTCGTCCGGTCGGTCGTCTGAGCACGCTGTTCCTCCCCACGTCGTCGGGCCCGATCGGTTCGGACCCGGCCGCGTGTGCCGTGGTGGTGGCCACGCGGAGCGGCTGGGGGAGACGGCCGGTGGTGGGTGCTGGAGGGCCGGCCCCCCACGGCCGCTGTGCATCATGCTCAGCCGGAGAACCATACTGATCAATGGATCGGGTCGGTCAGTATTTGGTCAGTAACCAGGCGCCACGCTGACCGTTAGGCTGAATCCAGCCGCGTCGGCACCTGTCGTGGGCGGACGGGACCGTCGGCAGCGGGCGGCAGGTGCGCTCCTGGGGAGGACGTGTGACCGGTGTCGACATCCCGTTCGTGGTCTGTGTGAGCGCCGACGTCTCGGTCCGGGAGCGGGTGGTCCGCCGGCTCGACGACCTCGGCCCGGTGGTGATCTGTGCCGACCTGGCCGAACTACGCGCCATGCTCTTCCCGACCCCGTCGGCGTTCGCCGCGCCACCGACCGGGCCGACCCCGGTGCGCTGCGGCGACCTGGTCGTCGACCCGGCCGGTCACCTGGTCACCTGGCGGGGGGAGCCGTTGGCGCTGACCCGGTTGGAGCGGGAGCTGCTGTCCCGGCTGGCCGGTGACCCGGGGGCGGTCTGGAGCTACGAACGGATCTTCGGCTCGGTCTGGGGCGGTGCCTGGCTGGGTGACGCGGCGATCCTGCACTCGGCGGTCAAGCGGCTGCGCCGCAAGCTGCGCGCGGTGCCGGGCTGCCCGCAGGTGCAGACCGTGCGCGGTGTCGGCTACCGGCTCGGCGTACCGCCCGGCCGGCCTGCGGTGGGGCCGTGACACGATGATCCGGTGAGTGGTGCCGTCCATCCGGGGTACGCCCCACCGCCCGGCCCGTCCGCGCCGCGCCGCCGGTTGCGCTGGCTGCTGGCGGTGACCGTGGCCTGGGCGGTGCTGCTGGGCGTGCTCACCTGGTGGTCGGCGCGCAACGACGCGCCGACCGTGCGGGAGCAGCGCACCCTCGCCGAAGCCGGCCCGGTGGTGGACCGGGCCCTCGGTCAACTCGTCGCGGCGGTCGGCGACGGGGCCTGGGCGCTGACCGGGCCACAGGTCGAGCGGGGCTGCCGGATCACCCCGATGTCCGCCGGCGCGACCCTGAGCCGGGGGCTGGACGTGCTGGTCGCCGAGGGTGGCGAGCGGGCGTTGCTGGACCGGGTCGCCGACCGGCTGCCGGCCGACTGGCGGGCCGGGGTGCGCGCCGGTTCGGCGGGGCCCCGGCTGCGCGCCGACGCGGGGGGGTTCGTCACCGTGCAGGGGCGGGTCACCAGCGGCGGCCGGGTCCGGTTGACCGCCGACACCGGGTGCCGCCCGGTCGGCGCCGGCTATCCGCAACCCCCGGCTGCGTCGGCCGATCCGACGCTGGACGCCGCACTGGCGGCCCTGGGCCGCGCGGCGCAGACCGCCCCGCAACCGGTCACCGCCCCCTGCCCGGGCGGCGGCACCGCCCGTACCGTCGCCGTCACGGCCGGGGCCGCACCGGCCGCGCTGACCGGCCTGCGCCCGTTGGCCGCCGGCCCCCCGGTGGTCGACCTCCCCGAGGTGTACGCCTACCGCAGCGGCCCGACCACCGTGCTGGCCGACGGCACCGGCGCGCAGCTGCGGCTCTCCGCCTCCACCGGCTGCCCGGCCTGACCGCCCGGCTGCCCCGCCTGCCGCCCGGCTGCCCGCCTGGTCCGGTCGACGCCTGCCCGGCTGCCCCACCTGATCGGGCCGACGCCCGCCCCACCTGATCGGGCCGTGGCCCGCCCGGCCCGCCGGTCCGTCCGTTGCCGGGTCAGTCGCGGTGGTCGTGGTCGTGCGGGGTGCGGCTGCGGCCCAGGGCGTCGACCCGACCCCACCGGCCCGGGATGTCCAGCAGCTCGACCCGGCCCATCCCCTCCGGCACCAACGGATCGATGATCAGATGCTCGCCCTGCGGTTCGAGGCCGAGGATCACCCGCAACAGCAGCAGCGGGGTGCCGGCCGACCACGCCTGCGGACTGCACGCCGTCGGGTACTGCACCGGATAGTCGGTGAGGGTGCGGTCGAAACCGGCGAACGCCTCGGGCAACCGCCCGTCGAAGTACCGCGAAGCGTTGATCATCGCCTCGCAGATCCGGCCGGCCTCCTCACGGAAGCCGTACCGGCTCAGACCCCAGGCGATGAAGGCGTTGTCGAACGGCCACACCGTGCCCACGTGGTAGCCGATCGGGTTGTAGCGGCCCTCGTCGGTGGCCAGGGTGCGTACCCCCCAACCCGAGAAGAGTCTCGGGCCGAGCAGGTGCTCGGCGACCATGGCGGCCCGGGGCTCGTCGACGATGCCGCTCCACAGCAGGTGACCGATGTTGGAGGTGAGCGAGTCGACGTGCCGGCCGTCCGGGTCCAGGGCGAGGGCGTAGTGGTTCTTCTCGGGAATCCAGAAGTCCCGGTTGAAGCGTTCCTTGAGCGCCTTCGCCTCCCGTTCCAGCCGGTCGGCGTACTCCGGGTCGTTCCAGAACAGCCGGGCCATCCGCGCCCCGCGCCGCTTGGCGTCGTAGGCGTACCCCTGGATCTCGCAGGTGGCGCGGGGGAAGCCGGGCAGCCGGCCGTCGGCGTAGGAGATGGCATCCCAGGAGTCCTTCCAGCACTGGTTCTCCAGGCCGGTCTCCGGGTTGCGGCTGCGGTACCAGACGTAACCGGTGCCGAGCAGGTCGCCGTAGGTGTCGATCCAGTGCAGCGCGGCCCGGACCGGGGTTTCCAGTTGCTTGACCAGCGTGGCGTCCCCGGTCCAGCGCTCGTACTCGTCGAGCAGGATGACGAACAGCGGGGTCGAGTCGGCCGCACCGTAGTAGGGGGAGTGCGGCTGCTCCTCGAAGCCGGCGGTCTCGCCGTACCGCAGCTCGTGCAGGATCTTGCCGGGTTCCTCGTCGCGGAAGTCGTCGAGCCGGTAACCCTGGAGCCCGGCCAGCATCAGGATCGTCGGCGGGACCAGCTCCGGCAGGAACGGCAGCACCTGCAACGAGGTGAGCATGCTGTCCCGCCCGAACAGGGTCATGAACCAGGGCAGACCGGCGGCGAGCAGCCGGACGCCCAACGTGATCGACTCGTACCGCAGCGCCGCCAGGTCGTGCAGACTCTGCCGGTACGCCCCGGCGAGCGGTTCGCAGTCGCAGCCGAGTTGCGGGGCCCGACCGACCAGCGCCTCCTGCTCGTCACGGATGACGGCCGGGCCGCGCGCGGCGCCCAGCGCGGTGATCGCCCGGACGTCCTCGCCCCGGGCCCCGTGGATGATCGGCGTCACGGTCACGCAGGTGCTCCACCCGGAGTGCGGCTCGACGGTGATCGACCAGGTCATCCCGCGTTCGTCGACGTGGGCGTCGGTGCTGCTGACGATCAGCGCCTCCCGGTGGAAGGCTTCGCGGCGGTAGGTCAGCCGCAGCTTGTTCTCACCGGCCTCCGCGCTGGTCCGACCCTTCTTCGGCCGCTGGTGCTTGATCTCGAACAGGTCGGCGAAGTCCGAGCCCATCTCCAGCCGCAACTGGAACCGCGCCTCCCGGCCGGAGTGGTTGAGCACGGAGAGTTCCTCGGTGAAGACGCCGCCGATCGACCGGCTGCGGATGATCGACACCTTGGCGTCGAGGTAGTGCGTCGGCTCGCCGGGGACGAGGAAGAACCGGGTCTGGTAGGAGTGCGCGTCGTCGACCGAGAGGGCGTGCAGGCGCTCCCCGTCGAGGGTGAGCAGCCAGGTGGAGAGGAACCGGGTGTCGAAGGAGAACATCCCGGTGGGAAAGTCGAACGACGGCTCGACGTCCCCGCTGCTGTCGCAGACCAGGAAGGTGTTGCCGTCGAGGATGCTCACCCGCTGCTGCATCAGGCCCGCCCGGTCTGCTCGCGGGCGGTCTCCCGGGGGTCGCGGACGCCGGGCGGGGTGGGGAAGAACTGCCGGAAGACCAGGAACAGCATCACGTTCCCGCTGAACGTGGACTCGTTGCGCAGCACCGCCGAGATGCTCTGGGCGGTGCCGGTGGCCAGCCGTTCGAAGAGGTCGGCGCTGCTGCTCCACACCGCGTCCGCCGGGCCCCGGGCCCGGTCCACCACGGCCCTGCCGGGGCTGAGCCGTACCAGCCAGTGGTCGGTGCGGTTGTCGGTGGTGAGATCGATCTGGAGGGTGCCGGTGACCGGGGCGCGCAGGATCGCCGGGGCGCGCGCCGGCAACGATGCGAAGAACTCCTCCGTCGCCTGGCTCACCCCCGAATGGTAGGCAGCAAAACGACAATTGGGCTCAGTATCGGCAGTGCGTGCATAACAGGCGAACGGTGTCGGCCGAACGGTGGACGTCGGCGCGGTCGGCGGACCGGTGGGCTCGCGGCGCCGGTCAGGGCGCGGCGGGCCAGCGGGTCGGTGAGGCCGGCGGGTGGGCTGGTCAGTAGACCAGCGCCTGCGCGCCCTCGGCCATCGCCTCCTCGACGAAGACGGCCGCCCCGGCGATCCGGACGCCGGGCAGCACGTCGTTTGGGCCGATGTCCCGGCGGGCGACGCACTGCGTGCAGGCGGTGACCTGCCCGGTGGCGAGGATGACGCCCAGCAGGTCGGCCAGCGGCGCGGAGTGCGGCAGGGTGAACTGCTCGGCCCGGCCGGGCACGGCGAACCAGGCGGACTCACCGGTCAGCCAGAGCGACACCGGCACCCCGGCGGCGGCGGCCGTGGCGGCCACCGTGAACGCCTGCGCGCACCGCTCCGGGGCGTCCGCTCCGGCGGTGGCCTTGACGACGAGAGTGCGGCCCATGGGACCCAGCATAGGATGACCATGATGGTTACCGAGATCGGGTTCGTCAGCCTGCTGGTCGCCGGCCTCGGCGCGCTCGCCGGTGGCCTGGTCTACCTGGCCGTACGCCTGTCGAGAGGTAAATGGTGAGCGAGAATCCCCTTCAGCCGCCGTGGTTGAACGCGCCGCCGGTCGAGGAGTACCCCTACCAGGAGAGCCACGACCTGCGGGTCGGTCCGAAGCTGCACCCGGCGCTGGACGGCCTGCTGCCGTACGTCGGGGTGTGGCGGGGTCGGGGTCGGGGCGGGTTCCCCACCATCGAGGACTTCGACTACGCCCAGGAGATCCGGATCAGCCACGACGGCCGGCCGTTCCTGTTCTACGAGTCGCGGGCGTGGCTGCTCGACGAGGAGAGCCGGCCGATCCGTCCGGCCGGGCGTGAGGTGGGCTGGTGGCGTCCGGTGCTGGACGGTGAGCGGGTCACCGACGAGTTGGAAGCGCTGATGACCACCCCGACGGGGATCATGGAGCTGCACATCGGCAAGCGCACGGGCACCCAGATCGAGTTCGCCACCGACGCGGTGGTGCGTACCGCCACGGCCAAGGAGGTGACGGCGGGCGCCCGGCTCTTCGGCATCGTGGAGGGGGCGCTGCTCTACGCCCAGGAGATGGCGGGTGTGGGTCACAGCCTCTCCCCGCACCTGTCGGCCCGCCTGGTCCGGGTCGCCGGCTGACCCTCCGCCACCCCGCCAACCGGACTCAGCCGCCCGGCGGTTGACCTCCGCCAACCCCAGGTCGGGCCGGTCAGGCGAAGCCCAGCAGTTCCTGGAGGTGGGGGGTGTGCGGGGCGGGTGGGCGGCCGGTGCCGTCGAGGGACCTGACCTCGACCAGACCGCGTACCGACGAGGTCAGCCAGATCCCGGCGGCGGCGTGCAGCCCGGTCGGGGTGACCATCCGTTCGGCCCGCCCCAGGCCCAGCCCGGCGGCGTGGTCGAGCAGCCAGCCGCAGGTGGTGCCGGGCAGGATGCCGGTACGCGCGGCCGGGACGGTGCAGAGCGTGTCGCCGTCCAGCCAGACGACGTTCGCGCTGGGCCCCTCCAGCACGTAGCCGTCGGTGGAGACCCAGAGCACGTCGTCCACCCCGCTGCGGGCGGCCCAGCGGCGGGCGGCGCTGTTGGTCGCGTACGAGATCGACTTGATGCCCGCCGGGAGCCAGGACAGTTCGGGGCGGGCGGTCGCCGGCACCCCGAGGGGCAGGGTGGCGACGGTGACCCCGACGTCGCGGAGCCGTTTCGTGGCGGCCGGCACCTCGGTCAGGGTGGCGTACACGGTGGGCAGCCCGCCCCCCTCCGGCCCCCGCGTGCAGACCAGGCGCAATGCGCCCTCGACCTCGGTGGGCCAGCCGGTGGCGATGCCGTCCAGCAGTTCCACGAGCGCCC
Organism: Micromonospora sp. NPDC049081; assembly: GCF_040648835.1. Classification (NCBI taxonomy): domain Bacteria; kingdom Bacillati; phylum Actinomycetota; class Actinomycetes; order Micromonosporales; family Micromonosporaceae; genus Micromonospora; species Micromonospora sp. NPDC049081. The sequence goes on from NZ_JBEZEK010000010.1 coordinate 103,013, forward strand.
CGTCCGGGGGCAGCGGGAGTTCCAGGGCGGCGGCCCCGGCCCGCAGCCGGGCCAGATGGGCGGTACGCAACCAGGGGTTTCCGCCGCGCAGGTGCATCGTCTCGAACAGCCCGTCCCCGCGCAGCACACCCAGGTCGTTCCCGCGTAGCACCGGCTCTGTCGCGGGGACGACGCCCCGACCGAGCACGGCGACCCTCGATGCCACCATGACCGCCGAGCCTAACGGCGTGACCCGTCGCACCCCCGAACCCGGTGACGTGACCCGCCCGGCGGCCCGGTGGCGGGCGGGCGGTGACCGGCGCGGGCCGAACTATGATCGGACGGTGTCCGAATCCTCCCTGGCGGAAATGCTCCGCTCGCGTGGGCTGCGACTGACGGCGCAGCGGCAACTGGTCCTGCAGGCCGTGCTCGACCTGGGGCACGCCACACCCGAGCAGGTGCACACGGCGGTCCGGGAGGTCGCCGCCGGGGTCAACATCACCACCATCTACCGGACGTTGGAGCTGCTGGAACGGCTCGGCCTGGTGACCCACACCCACCTGTCGCACGGCTCGCCGACCTATCACGCGGCGGGTGAGCACCAGCACATCCACCTGGTCTGCCGGGAGTGCGGCGCGGTCGACGAGATCGACCCGGAGCTGATGCGCCCGCTGGCCGACCGGCTCGCCGCCGACCGGAACTTCCAGGTGGACATCGGGCACGTGGCGCTCTTCGGCGTCTGCGGCAACTGTGAGGACGGGGAACCAACATGATCGACATCGCGGGAGCGGTGGCCGTCGAGGCGATCGACGAGGCCAGCCGGGACCAGCCGGACGCCGGCCACCGGGCGGCCGGGGTGCGGGGCGTCGCCGCGCACTACGGCGACCCGATGCGCGAGCAGCGCACCCTGGCCACCGGGGTCGGTCTGGTGGACCGCTCGCACCGGGGTGTCATCGCCGTCACCGGCCCGGAGCGGATCGGTTGGCTGCACACCCTGACCAGCCAGCACCTCGCCGCGCTCGGCCCCGGCCAGGGCACCGAACTGCTGGTGCTCAGCCCGCACGGGCACGTCGAGCAGCACGCCATAGTCGCCGAGGACGGCACGACCACCTGGCTGGACACCGAGCCGGGGATGACCGCCGACCTGCTGACGTACCTGGAGAAGATGCGGTTCTTCAGCCAGGTCGAGCCGCGCGACGCCACCGCCGGCCACGCGCTGCTGTCGCTGGTCGGGCCGCAGGCCACCGACGCCGTCGCCACGCTGGGCGTCACCGGCCTGACCGCCCCCGAGGTGCTCGCGGTGCCGGGTCCGAAGTTCCGCTCCGGCGAGCTGCCCCCCCGCCCCACCGTCTCGTACGACGTCCAGCCGCTGACCGGTGGTGGCTGGGCCCGTCGGGTCCCGCTGGGGGTGGACCTGCTGGTGCCCCGGCCCGCCCTGGACGAGGTCGTCGCCGCGCTGCGCGAGCACGGTGTCCCCCCGGCCGGTCTGTGGGCGTACGAGGCGGTGCGGGTGGCCGCCCGACGGGCCCGGGTCGGGGTGGACACCGACCACCGGACGATCCCCGCCGAGGCGGGCCTGATCGCCCCGGCGGTGCACCTGGACAAGGGCTGCTACCGGGGGCAGGAGACCGTGGCCCGGGTGCACAACCTGGGCAGGCCGCCGCGTCGGCTCGTCCTGCTGCACCTGGACGGGGTGACCACCGATCAGCTGCCGGCGTCCGGCACCCCGGTCACCCTGGACGGCCGGACGGTCGGCTTCGTCGGCACCGCCGTGCACCACTACGAGCTGGGTCAGGTCGCGCTCGCCGTGGTCAAACGCAACCTCGCCGACGACGCCCGGCTGTCGGTGGGCGACACCGCCGCAGCCATCGACCCGGAGTAGCCCGTCGCGGCCGGTGGTCCGTGCTTCCCGGCGTGGTCCGGCCGGTGGGTCCGTGCTTTCCGACATCGCCCGGCCGGGGTCCGCCTCCGGTCGTGCTCGTCGGTGAAGTAAGGATGCCTACCGCCAGCCGGTTCGGCGGGAATTTCTTCGCGTCCTTCTCTCCTGATGTGCGGTTCTTCCTGTCGGGTCGGCCTGCGGCGTCGACCGGGGGCGGCCGGGGCGGCTACCATCGCCGGCATGACGACAGGGACGTTGATCACGGTTGCCCCGACGGGCGCGGAGTCGGCCAAGGAGCAGGTGCCGGCGCTGCCGGTGACCCTCGACGAGTTGCTGCTCACCGCCAAGGAGTGCGAGGCGCTCGGCGCTTCCGTGATCCACGTCCACATCCGCGACGACCAGGCCCGGCCCACCCTCGACCAGGGGCGGCTGCGGGAGACCGTGGCGGCGCTGCGGGAGAGCACCGACCTGATCGTGCAGCTCTCCTCCGGTGGGGCGGTGACCGATCCGGAGGCCGACCGGCTGGCCGTGCTGGACGCCGCGCCGGACATGGCCTCCTGCACCATGGGCACGGTCAACTTCGGCGACGACGTCTTCCTCAACCGGTGGGAGTTCATCGTCGACCTGCACACCCGGATGCAGGAGCGCGGCATCCTCCCCGAGTACGAGATCTTCGACCTCGGTCACCTCACCGCCCTGCAACGCCTGTTGGACCGGCACGGCCTGCCGCACGGCGGGCACGTGCACGTCGACTTCGTGATGGGGGTGCCGGGCGGGATGCCGGGCACCACCGCCACCCTGGTCGCCGCCCAGCAGATGCTGCGTGACCTGCCGGCGGGCACCACCTTCTCGGCCACCGGCGTCGGTCGCAGCACCATCGCGGTGCTGCTGGCTTCGCTCTCCACCGGCGGTCACCTGCGGGTCGGCATGGAGGACACCGTGACGTACGCCAAGGGTCGCCCGGTGGAGTCCAACATGCAGCTGGTGGCGCGCGCGGTCGGGTTCGCGCAGCTCGCCCAGCGCCCCCCGCTGACCACCACCGAAGCCCGTCAGCTGCTGTTCCGCTAGCCGCCCGCCCGGCGGACCGGTCCGGCCGGTGCTGCGGTTCCGGGTCGGGGCCGCCGGGGGCCCGGCCGGGGCAGGTCCGCCCGGTAAGCCGCGCCTGCCCCGGCACTCCTGTACGCCGGTGGTCGACGTCGCAGGTCACCCGGGTGTCGGGGGTGCCGGACCCCGTCGGTACCTTCGCCAGGTGTCCAAGACGTACGAGGGTGGCGAGCCGCTCGCCGAGGTGGTCCGGTCCGGGTTCGTGGAGGGTGTGCACCGGGGCTCGGTGGTGGTGCTCGACGCCGCCCAAGCGACGGTGGCCGGTGCCGGGGACGGCGTCTCGCCGATCTTTCCCCGGTCGGCCAGCAAGCCGTTGCAGGCGCTCGGGATGCTCCGGGCCGGGCTCGCGGTGACCGACCCCGCCGACGTCGCGGTGGTCTCGGCCAGCCACGCCGGTGAGGAGTTCCACCTGGCCCGGGTGGCGGCGCTGCTGGGCTCCGCGGGCCTGGACCCGGGGGCCCTGCACTGCCCGCCCGACCTGCCGTTCGGCGAGGCGGCCCGGGAGGCCGTGCTGCGGGCCGGTGGTGGCCCGAGCCGGTTGGCGATGAACTGCTCCGGTAAACACGCCGGGATGCTGCTGACCTGCCTGGCGGCCGGCTGGCCGGTGGACGGGTACTGGCGGCCGGAGCACCCGTTGCAGCAGCGGCTGACCGCCACGATCGAGGAGTTCACCGGCGAGCCGGCGGCGGCGGTCGGCGTGGACGGTTGTGGTGCGCCCGTGCTGGCGGTCTCGCTGACCGGGCTGGCCCGGGCCTACCTGCGGCTGGTGGCCGCCGAGCCCGGCTCCCCGGAGCGCACGGTGGCGGACGCGATGCGGGCGTACCCGGAGGTGGTCGGCGGCACCGTGGCGGACGACACCCGGCTGATGCGTGGCGTACCCGGAATGCTGGCCAAGATCGGCGCGGAGGGGGTGATCGCGGCCGCGCTGCCCGGCGTCGGCGCGGTCACCCTCAAGATCGACGACGGTGCCACCCGCGCCCGGATGCCGGTGCTGGTCTCCGCGCTGCGCCGGCTCGGTGTGCGGGCCCCCGTCCTCACCGAGTACGCCGAGGTTCCCCTGCTCGGCGGTGCCCTTCCGGTCGGTGGAGTGCGTCCCGTCTGGTGAGCTGCGGGCGATCCGTGGCCGGGCCGCACCGGGATGTGGGACGGGCCCGGGGTGCGGGGCCGGTCAGGGCAGGAAGGCGCGGAGGGCCTCGGCCACCTCGGTGGGGCGTTCCACCGGGACCAGGTGTGCGGCCTCGGGGATGTCGGGCAGGCGGACGGCCCGGGGAGCCTCGGCGGCGATCCGGTCGGCCAGCCGGATGATGTCCGGGATGTCGACGGCACCGGCGGTGACGAGGACCGGCAGGTCCAACTCGTCGAGGCGGCCGATGGCGGGCGGGTCGAGGTCGACGACGTCGACCGCGCTCAACGCCTGCTCGGCGGCGAGGGCCCGTCGGTCCGACTCCTCGGCGAAGGCGATGAGCGCCGGGTCGAGATCCTCCGGACGGCGGTGCGGGCCGACCACCCAGAACCGGACCTCGCCGGCCGCGCTGGCCGCCAGGTCCTCCTCGTCGACCTCACCGACCAGCCGGTCCCACAACTCCTCGGTGTCCGGCGACCACTCGTGCCCGGAGACGGCGGTGCCGAACAGCGCCAGGGCCGACACCCGCTGCGGGTACGCCAGCGCGGTGTCGATCGCCACCGCCCCGCCGAAGGAGCAGCCGACCAGGGCGGCCCGGTCGATGCCGAGCGCGTCCAGCACGGCCACCACGTCGTCGCGGTGGGCGAAGGACTCCGGCGGCAGCGCCGAGTCCCCGTAGCCGCGCAGGTCCAGCGCGATCGTCCGGTGCCGGTCGGCGAGGGCGGCGCACACCTCGCGCCACATCCGCCGATCGGCGATGCCCGCGTGCAGCAGGAGCACCGGCGTGCCGGTGCCGACCTCGTCGTAGCCGAGGGTGGTGCCGTTGACAGCGATCTGTTGGGTCACGCCGTGCAAGTTACGACCGGACATCCCGGGCCGCAACGTACTTTGCCTCCTGTTACCTTGCTAACTCTGGCTAGCGTTTTGCTTGCTGGAGCTAGCAGCGCGGACTACCGTTGGGGTATGGCCGCACCCAAGGATCTACCCGACGTCGGCGGATTCATCCGTGACCTGCGGCGGAACGCCAAGATCTCGCTCCGCCAGCTCGCCGAGCAGGCCGGCGTGAGCAACCCCTACCTCAGTCAGATCGAGCGGGGCCTGCGCAAGCCCAGCGCCGAGGTGCTCCAGCAGCTCGCCAGCGCGCTGCGGGTCTCCACCCCGGCGATGTACCTGCGGGCCGGGCTGCTCGACGACAAGGAGGGTCAGGGAGTGCTCGCCGCCATCGCGGTCGACCCCGACCTGACCATGGCGCAGAAACAGTCGCTCAGCCAGATATACGAGACCTTCCGGCGGGAGAACACCCGGCTGTCCGAGGCCACCGCCGACCAGCCCGCCCCGGCGGAACCCGGCACGGACGAGCCGGCCGGCACGAACCGCCCCGGCACCGACCAGACGGTCACCGACGGGGCCGCCGGCACGGATCAACCGGTCGTCACCGATCGGACCGCCGCCGCGGTGGACCGACCGGACGCCGGCCCCGGACCGGCCGCCCCGACCTCGGCGTACGCCGTACCGACGCCGACCGGGCCGACGGAGGCGGCGGCCACGGTGACCCCGGCCGCCACCGGACCGGTCACCCCGGAGGGCACCCCGACCGAGGCCGTCCTCGAATCGGTCGCCGTCACCGAGGCGGGCACCGCCCCCGCCCCCGCGACCGGTGGGACGCGTACCGCGCCCACCGCCAGCGGGACGCGCACCGCGCCCACCGCCGGCACCCATGACGGCACGGCGGATGCCGCGCCCACGACCAGCAACGACAAGGCCGCCGGAGCGGCCGAGGAGGAGTTGTCATGACCCAGCCGAAGACCAACCGCATTCCGGCCCCCGTCTACGCCGCCGCCGGTGCCGGGGAACTGGCCATCCAGCAGCTGCGCAAGCTGCCGACCGTGGTGAGCGAGCTGGGCAACCGGGTCGTCGCCGACGGCACCAAGGTCGCCGCCGAGTGGGGCGGCAAGGCCGTCGTGACCGGGTTCGAGCTGCGCCAGAAGGCCACCGAGACCCTCCGTACCGCCAACCTGACCGCCACCGGCCTGCGCGAGAAGGCCACGCCCACCGAGCTGAACCTGGACAAGCTCCGCGCCGAGCTGGACCTGGACAAACTCCGCGCCGAGCTGGACCTCGACAAGCTGCGCGGTGCCGCCACCCGCAACGCCGCCGTGGTGCTCGCCGGGGCGCAGGCGGCCCAGGAACGGGCACTGGCCGCGTACGGCGCGTTGATCGCCCGGGGTGAGCGGGTGGTCGGTGCCGGGGTGCTGGAGGCCGCCGAGACCGTCAACGCCGACATCGAGGCGACCGACGCCACCGTCCCGGCCGCGGCGCAGGCCGGAACCGACCAGGACCGCACCCCGACCCCGGCCGCCGTGGCGCAGGCCGACACGGACCACCCGCCGACCCCGGCGGACGTGGCGCAGGTCGTCGAGGCCAAGCCGGCCGCAGCCAAGGTCACCCGGCCCCGGGCCACCAAGGCCGCGACCAAGCCGGCCGCGACCAAGGCCGCCGCCACCGACCCGACGGCGAAGCAGCCGAAGACCACGAAGCGGACCCGCCCGGCCGCCGAGTGACCGTCGCCGACACCGGCCCCGGGGGCGTCCTGACGGACGTTTCCGGGGCCGTCGGCATATGCTGGCCGGCATGGCCATCGCCGCGCCGATCTTCGTGTTCCACCTCGTCTACGTGATCGATCTGATCCTGCTCGTGTTCGCCCTGGCTGTGCAGGGCATCTCGCTGGTGCACGCGTTCACCCAGCGCTCGGACGCCTTCCCGGCCATCGGCACCCTCCCCAAGGGCGGCTGGATCGCCATCCTGGCCGTCTGCATGCTGCTCACCCTGCTCGGTTTCGGCGCGCTGAGCATCTTCGGGCTGATCGGCATCGCCGCCGGCCTGATCTACCTGCTGGACGTCCGGGTCGGGCTGCGTGACCTGCACGACGGCAAAGGGTTCTGGTGAGGGGTTTCCGCTGGCCGCCACCGCCGGACGGCGGACCCCGCACCTGGGGACCCGGGCCCGGCGCACCGCGTACCGGGCGACCCGCCCTGCCGGAACCGGAGACCGAGCTGGTCGCCACCCCGCACGACGTGCAGCTGGAACGGCTGGTCACCGGCGTCGGTGACCCGGTCACCGTGTTCGCCCACGGATTCGGCAACGGCATCGCCACCACCCGCCCGTTCGGCAGCGCCGTCACCGGCCGACGGGTCTTCTTCCAGTTCCGGGGGCACGGCCGCTCCGACGCCCCGCCCGGCCCGTGGAGCTACCTCGACCTGGCCCGCGACCTGCGGGCGGTGGCGGACCTCAGCGGCGCCACCCGGGCGTTCGGCGCCAGCCTCGGCGCGGGCGCGCTCTGCCGGCTGCTCGTCGAGAGCCCGGACCGGTTCGAGAAACTGGTCTTCCTGCTGCCCGCCGTCCTCGACCGGCCGCGTGGCCCGGTCGCCCGGCAACGACTGGCCGACCTGCTCGACGCGGTCGCCGGGGGCGACGCCTCGGCCGTGGCGGACGTGGTCGCCCTGGAACTACCGCCGTCGGTCCGCAACACCCCGGCCGGTTGGGCCTACCTGCGTCAGCGACTCGACCAGCTGCTGCGGGACGGGCTCGCCGCCGGTCTGTCCGACCTGCCGGAGCAGTCTCCGCTGGCCGACCTCGCCGCCCTGGCCGGGGTGACCGCACCGGCCCTGGTGATCGGCTGCGTCGGCGACGACCTGCACCCGACCCACATCGCCGCCGAGCTGGCCGACGCGTTGCCGCAGGCGACACTGCACGTCTACGACCGCCCCGGGTTCGCCTGGACCGACCGCGCCGACCTGCGGGACCGGATCTCCACCTTCCTCAACGACTAGCCCCGGGCCGGGCCCGGGACGAGTCCTCTCCGCCCGTGGCCTCCGCCCGGTCGGGATCCGGCGGTCCCCCGGGTCCGAGCTAACAGTCCGGTGTGGACGGATGTCCCCGGTGCCGGCCCCGGCAAGCTCGTTCCAGGCGTTCGCCCGCCTCCGGCCCGCCCGGCCGCCTGTGCGGCCCCGCCTGCCGCCGTTGCCGCCCGTGTGCCCGGACCGGCAGGCCCGCGATCGCCCCGCCACCACTCCGCTACTCCGCTCGTGTTGACGTCAAATCACTGTAGTTATAGGCTATAACTAAAGCGAGCCGATCTCATTGATGGAGGAGTCATCATGAACCGCAGGTCCACCGTCACCCTCACCGCGCTCCTGATCGCCGGTGGCGTGCTGACCGGCAGCAGCGTTCCCGCGCTGGCCGGCGGCACCGCCACCACCCACCCGCGGCCCGACAGGCCCGACGACACCCGCCGGACGCAGCAGCAGGTGACCCGCGACTGGGTCCAGCTCTGGAACGGCGACTACGCGCTGGCCGAGCACCTCATCGCGCCGGACGTCCGGGTCCGGGCCGCGCTGCTCGACGGCGGCGACGGCAGTGCCGTGCACGGCCCGGCCGGCATGGTCGACCTGATCGGCCAGATCCGGGGAGCCTTCCCCGACCTGCGCTTCACCGTCGAGGTCGGCCCGATCATCGACGGCAGCCACGTGGTCGTGCGGTGGGTCGCCGACGGCACGTACGGCGGAGGATTCCCCGGGGCGACAGCCGCGCCCGGCACCACGGTCCGCTTCACCGGCACCGACACGCTGCGGACGAGGCACGGCCTGATCACCGACTACTGGCTCAACGCCGACACCCTGCTGCTCACCACCCAGCTCGGGGTGGAAGCAGTCTGATCGCCTCGTCGCGGGCCCGGCACGGACCCCGGCAACGGCTGCCGTGGGTCAGTCCGGCGGCGGCAGGTGGGCGGCGCGGACGGCACGCAGCCAGCGTTCCACCGTCGCCTCGTCGGGCCGGTCGGGCAGCGGGGTGCGGAGCCGGTCAAAGTCCCGTTCCGCCTCGGCGACCAGCGCTTCCGCCTCGGGGAGCGCGCCGCCCGCGACCCGCTCACCGAACGCCCGGAACCACGCCGGGTCGGCCAGCCGGATCTCCAGCACGCCGGTGGCGTAGAGGGTCCGCCCCTGGTGCAGCAGCCGGGCCAGGTGCCGGGCGTGCTTGGCCGAGCGCCGCCGGCCGCCCACCGTCGAGTCTCGGGTGGTCAGCTTGCGGAACTGCTGGCTCGCGTACCCGAGGTAGGCGTCGCGGACACGCGGTGCGCTGAGGAACGCCGACCGGATGGCGATCAGGCGGTCACCGAGCTCCGTGCGGGTCTCGTAACAGTCGTCGGGCAGCCAGATCAGCTCGGTGGCCGTCGGATTGCCGCTCAGCGCCAGCCGGGCGTACTTGCCGGCCTCGTGCAGGGTGACGTCCGGGTCGGTGGTGACCACCGACTCCCGGGGTGGCCGCAGCCCGTGGAAGTCCACCGTCGGGGCGGCGAAGACACCGATCCGGTCCACGTCGGAGCCGGGGCCGGCCAGCCCGTAGGCGACCGAACCGACGATCCCGGAGAGCAACAGGTGCATGCCGGGAGCATGCCGGACCGAACTGCTCCGCGAAACCGGACTTCGGTTGTCAGGTATCACTGCCACCCTCGACGGTATGACGACGACACCGTTGGAAGGAAAGGTCGCGCTGGTGGCCGGCGCGACCCGGGGCGCGGGCCGGCAGATCGCGGTCCAGCTCGGCGCGGCCGGGGCGACGGTCTACGCCACCGGCCGTAGCAGCCGGGCCGGCCGCTCCGAGCTGGACCGCGCCGAGACCATCGAGGAGACCGCCGAGCTGGTCACCGCCGCCGGAGGCACCGGCATCGCGGTCCGGGTCGACCACCTGGTGCCCGAGCAGGTACGCGACCTGGTGGCCCGGATCGACACCGAACAGGGCCGGCTCGACGTGCTGGTCAACGACGTGTGGGGGGCCGACCCGCTGATCACCTGGGAGAAGCCGGTCTGGGAGCAGCCGCTGGACGCCGGGTTCCGCACCCTGCGGCTGGCGGTGGACACCCACATCGTCACCAGCCACTTCGCGCTGCCGCTGCTGATCCGCCGCCCCGGCGGGCTGGTCGTCGAGATCGGCGACGGCACCCGGGCGTACAACGACACGCACTACCGGCTGTCCGTCTTCTATGACCTGGCGAAGGTGTCGGTGACCCGGCTCGCGTACAGCTGGGGGCACGAGCTGGCGCCGCACGGGTGCACCGCCGTGGCGCTCACCCCCGGCTGGATCCGCTCCGAGGCGATGCTGGAGCACTTCGGGGTGACCGAGCAGACCTGGCGCGACGGCGCGGCGACGGACCCGCACTTCCTCATCTCGGAAACCCCGGCCTTCGTCGGGCGGGCGGTCGCCGCACTGGCCGCCGACGAGGACCGGGCCCGCTGGAACCAGGCGTCCGTCTCGGCCGGCGAACTGGCCCGGGTGTACGGCTTCACCGACCTCGACGGCAGCCGGCCGGACGCCTTCCGCTACCTCACCGAGGTGGTCGAGACGGACCGGCCCGCCGACGTCACCGGCTACCGCTGACGGCTCGTCGGCCCGGTCGCCGTCAGCGGGTCGGGTGGTCCGGGCCGACGCCGTAGCGGGCGGCTGAGCGGGCCGCCGCGTCGGCGAGCAGGGCACGCAGCTGCGGTGGGTCGAGCACCTCCACCTCGGGGCCGAGGCCGAGCAGTTGCGGGTACGCCACCTCGACGGACTCGACGGGCAGCTCGGTCACCACCCAACCCTGCCTGTCGGGTGTGCCGGCGGCGGCCACCGCCTCGTCGTACGCGAAGGGGGTGTCGGCGAGGAAGCGGAGCTGGCGCAGACCGGCGGGGCTGAGCCGCACGGTGACCCGGGCGGCGAGCATGTCCCGCAGGAACGCCTCGGCCTGCTCCCGCCAGTAGCCGCCCAGGTCGAAGCCGTCGTCCCGGGTGAAGGTCGCCGGGTCGGCGACGACGTCGAGCACCCGGTCCACCCGGTAGGTGCGCATCGTGTCGTCGACCCGGCCCACGAGATACCAGGTGCCGCTCTTGAGCACCAGCCCGTACGCCTCGACCCGGCGGGTCACCTCCCGGTCGCCGCGCCGGTACCGCAGGGCGACCACCCCGTCCCGCCACACCGCCCGGGCGAGCTCGGTCAGCCAGCGGGGCGGGGTGGACTCGTGGAACCAGCCCGGGACGTCCAGGTGGAACCGCTGGCCGGTACGGGCCGGGGCGTCACGCAGGCCCGGTGGCAAAGCGGCGAGCATCTTCAGCTCGGCGGACGCCACCGCGTCGGCCAATCCCAGGTCACCGGCGGGGCCGGGCAGCCCGGTGAGGAAGAGCGCCTCCGCCTCGTCCCGGGTCAACCCGGTCAGCCGGGTCCGGTAGCCGCCGAGCAGCCGGTAACCCCCGGCCCGCCCCCGGTCGGCATAGACCGGCACCCCGGCGGCGGAGAGCGCCACCACGTCCCGGTAGACGGTCCGCTCGGAAACCTCCAGCTCACGGGCGAGTTCGGCGGCGGTCATCGTCTCGCGGGACTGCAACAGCAGCACCAGGGAGATCAACCGGGCGGCGCGCACCCCCGTATCCTGCCGGCCCGACCCGTCGGGCGGTGCCGTCGGGTGCCCGGTGGCGGTGGCCCCCGGCCAGTAGGCTCTGCGGTCGTGAACGGACCCCGTACCCTCGCCGCGCCGGTCACCGGTGCCACCCGCAGCTTCTTCGGCGGCGTGGGCCTGCTCGTGCGTGGCCTCGGCCTGTATGTCCGCAGCCCGGGGCTGATGTTGCTCGGCGTGGTGCCGGCGTTGTTGTCCGCCGCGCTCTTCGTCACCGCGTTCGCCACCCTGGTCTACTTCGTGGACGAGTTGGCGGCGTGGGTGACCCCGTTCGCCGACGACTGGTCGGACACCCCGCGCAGCCTGGTCCGGGTGATCGCCGGGTTGGCCTTCCTCGGGTTGGGTGGGCTGCTCACCGTGGTCGGCTTCACCGCGGTCACCCTGGTCATCGGGGACCCGTTCTACGAGAAGATCTCCGAGCGGGTGGAGGACCGCCTCGGCGGCACCCCGGGCGCGGTGGAGGTGCCGTTCGGGGCGTCGTTGCGGCGCAGCATCGTCGACTCGCTGCGGCTGGTCGGGCTCTCGGTGCTGTTCGGCATTCCGCTCTTCGCGGCCGGTTTCATCCCGGTGGTCGGGCAGACCGTGGTGCCGGTGGTCGGCGCGGCGGTGGGCGGCTGGCTGCTCGCCGTGGAGCTGGTCGGTGCGCCGTTCTCCCGGCGCGGGCTGCGGCTGCCGGACCGGCGGGCCCGGCTGAAGGCGGACCGGGCCACCTCGCTCGGTTTCGGTGTGGCGGTCTTCCTGTGCTTCCTGATCCCGCTGGGTGCGGTGCTGGTGATGCCGGCCGCCGTCGCCGGGGCCGCGCTGCTCGCCCGCCGCTCGCTGGGCCAGCACATCGAGGAGAGTCGAGCCGGCGGCCGGCCGACGGCGTGACCGTGGTGAGCGGCCCGCCGGTCGTGGTCGGGCCTCTCAGCGCAGGTCGCGCAGGCAGGACCAGGCGGAGGCCACCGGCCGGTAGCCGAGGCGGGTGTTGACCGCCAGCATCGGCGCGTTGGCCTCGTCGTTGGAGGTGTAGGCGGTACGCACTCCGTTGCCGGCGGCCCGGTGCAGCGCGGCCTGCTTGGTCAGTCGGGCCAGCCCCCGCCCCCGGTACTCCGGCCGGGTCGCGGTGAAGTCGGACCACATCCGGTCGCCGTCCCGCTTGACCAGGCTGAGCGCGACCAGCGTGCCGTCGACCTCGGCGACCGTGCCGGCGTCCCGGTCCAGCCCCGGGTTGTCCCAGCACTCCGACCGCCACAGCGAGTAGCTGGTCGCGTCCACCGGCACGTCACCCGGCTCGCCCGTCGCGGCGGCGGCATCGAGGAGGTAGATCTGGTACGGGTCGCGACCGGTGAGCGGGAGCAGCCGTACCCCGGCGGGCGGCTCGGGCATCGGTGGGGCCGGATGCAGGTCGAGCGCCGAGTAGCGCAGCTCCCGGCTGGGGGTGAACCCGTGCCGGCGGGCGTACGACAGCGAGTCGGTCTGCACCCAGGTCCGCACCCGGCGGACCCGCAGGGATGCCAGGTGGGCCAGCGCGGCGGTGAGCAGTGCGGTGCCGGCACCCCGGCCCCGGTACTCCGGATGCACGTGCAGGGTGGAGATGTCCCCGAAGTCCGGCACGGAGGTGTGCGCGTTCCGGTACGCCGAGGCCCAGCCGACGAGCTGATCGTCCGCCTCGACCACCCAGGCCGTCCAGCTCTCCTCGGGTGGTGGCTGGGCGATCATCTGCCGGGTCGACACGACGCCCCGCACCAGGTACGGATGGACCAGGGACCGCAGCGCCACCACCCCGGGCGCGTCGTCGGGCCGGGCGGTGCGGAGGTGCCACCCCACCCCCGGTTGGCCGGTGGACCGTGTGGCGTGGTCGCGGGCGGGCGGCAACTGGGGCCGGCGCTCCCGCTCGGTGCTGGTCGGCACGGGCTGCGGTGCAACGGCGTCAGGCATGCCCGCGAGCGTAGGTACCGGCCGGAGTCCACAGCCACACCTTTTCCCCACCGGTCGTCCCGATGACTCTGGGTAACACCTTTCTCTGGCTGCGACTTTCCTACTCTCCGTAATCCCCAGTCGACCCCTGCCCTGTCGCCCTCGCCCCCTTTGCTCTGCTGCCACGGAGGCGACAGGCGTTTGAGCTGCTGCTTAGCATTTATTGCTCGGGCGCATGTACGTCAAGTCGGTCACCCTCGGTGCCTGTCGCGTGGATGGCAGCAGAGCAAAGTGGGTGAACCTGGGTGGGGTGGGGTCGACGAAATGTTGCTGAGGGTGATGGTTGCGGTCGACGTTCAGCCGTCGCGTGTGGGTGCCCGGTGGGCAGGGGCGGCCCGGCTCACGTGGCCGGGGCGTGCGGCCCAGGCCGGAAACCGGGCGGCGCAGGCCGGAAACCGGGCGGGGCAGGCCGGTGCAGGGGTCAGGCGGACTGCCGGATCACCAGCTCCGTCGGCAACACCACCGCCCGCTCCACCTCCGCACCGTCGGCGAGGGCCAGCAGCAGCCGGGTCATCTTCCGGCCCAACTCGACGATCGGCTGCCGCACGGTGGTCAGCGGCGGCTCGGTGTAGGCGGCCGTCTCGATGTCGTCGAAACCGATCACCGCGACGTCCTCCGGTACCCGCCGGCCCGCCTCGTGCAACGCCCGCAGGGCGGCGTGCGCCATCAGGTCAGAGGCGGCGAAGACCGCATCCAGATCGGGGTACGCGGCGAGCAGCCGACGCATCGCGATGGTCCCCGACTCGCGGGTGAAGTCGCCGTACTCGATCATCTGGGGCAGGCCGGCGGCGACGACGGTGTCCCGGTAGCCGGCGAGCCGTTCGATGCCGGCGACCATGTCCTGCGGGCCCGCGATGGTGGCGATCCGGCGGCGACCGTTGTCGATCAGGTAGCGGGTCGCCCTGGCGACCCCCCCGATGTGGTCCACGTCGATGTACGGCACGTCGGCGGCGTCCAGCGGCCGGCCGCTGCACACCACCGGTATCCCCAGCCGGGCGAGTCGGCCGGGCAGCGGGTCCTCCCCGTGCAGCGAGGCGAACAGCACCCCGTCGACGTGCCGGCCAGTGGTGTACCGGGTGACCCGGTCGTGCCCGGCGGGCGAGCCGGCCAGCATCAGCACCAACTGCTTGTCGGCGGCCTCCAACTCCTGGGCCGCACCCCGGATGAGCCCGGGGAAGACCTGGTCGTCGGAGAAGACCCGGGTGGCCGCCTCCGGCAGCACCAGGGCGACCGAGTCGGTCCGCTGGGTGACCAGGCTGCGGGCGGCCAGGTTCGGCACGTACCCCAGCTCGGCCACCGCCCGACGGACCGCCTCCTGGATCGGCTCGGCGACCGTGGTGGAGCCGTTCACCACCCGGGACACCGTCGCCCGGGACACGCCGGCCTGCCGGGCGACCTCCTCCAGAGTGGGGCGCTGTGCCGCCGTCATACCCGTTACCACCGCCTCGTCACAGCCCGTTCCGGGAGATCACCTCCTGGTACCACCGGGCGCTCGACTTCGGGGTGCGCCGCTGGTTCAGATAGTCGACGTGGACGATCCCGAACCGCTTCCGATAGCCCTCGGCCCACTCGAAGTTGTCCAGCAACGACCATACGAGATAGCCGCGCAGGTCGA
Source organism: Micromonospora sp. NPDC049081 (assembly GCF_040648835.1). Taxonomy (NCBI): domain Bacteria; kingdom Bacillati; phylum Actinomycetota; class Actinomycetes; order Micromonosporales; family Micromonosporaceae; genus Micromonospora; species Micromonospora sp. NPDC049081. The sequence goes on from NZ_JBEZEK010000010.1 coordinate 118,155, forward strand.
CGCCGCGGGAGATGGCCTCGTGCGCGGCCCGCAGATGCCCGTCGAGGTAGGAGATCCGGTCGGTGTCGTCGATCCGGCCCGATCCGTCGGCGTCGAGGCCGGCACTGTCGTCCGGGAACGCGCCGCCGTTCTCCGTGATCATCAGTGGCAGCCCGGGATAGTCGGTGCCGATCCGCACCAGCAGCCGGGTCAGCCCGGCCGGCTCGATCTGCCAGCCCATGTCGGACACCGGCCCGCTGGCCGGCAGGAACTCCACCGCCCCCTCGGTGCCCGGGTAGGCGCTGCTGCCGCCCCCGTCCGGGCGGCCCGCGACATAGGTCGGTGAGTAGTAGTTGATCCCGAGCAGGTCCAGCGGCGCCGCGATGATCTTCTCGTCGCCGGGCCGGATGAACGTGGGCTCCACCATCCGGGCGACGTGTTCGAGCACGTCGGCGGGGTAGCCGGCCCCGGTCAGCGGGTCCAGGAAGATCCGGTTCTGGAGGCCGTCGACGAGACGTACCGCGGCGGCGTCGGCGGCGCTGTCCGGGTCGGCCGGTGCGACGTCCGCCGGGTTGAGGGTGATCCCGACCGTCTGCGCGCCCGCCGACCGCAGCGCCCGCGCCGCCAACCCGTGCCCCAGCAACAGATGGTGTACGGCCCGGAACGCCGCCCCCGCGTCCTGCTCACCGGGGGCGTGCACCCCGTTGCCGTACCCCAGGTACGCCGAGCACCACGGCTCGTTGAGCGTCGTCCAGGTGCGGATGCGGTCACCGAGCCGGGCGTGCACGGCCAGGGCGTAGTCGGCGAAGTGCTCGGCGGTCTCCCGGCTGGTCCAGCCGCCCCGGTCCTGCAGACCCTGGGGCAGGTCCCAGTGGTAGAGCGTGACGATCGGGTCGATGCCCCGGTCGAGCAGCGCGTCGGTCAACCGGTCGTAGAAGTCCAGGCCGCGCGGGTTGACCGGGCCGGTGCCGTCCGGCCTGATCCGGGGCCAGGCCACCGAGAACCGGTACGCGGCCAGGCCCAGCTCGGCCATCAGCGCCACGTCGTCGGCGTACCGGTGGTAGTGGTCGCAGGCGACGTCACCGGTGTGCCCGGCGAACACCTTGCCCGGCGTACGGCTGAAGGTGTCCCAGATGGACTCACCGCGACCGTCGTCGCGGGCCGCGCCCTCGATCTGGTACGCGGCGGTCGCCGCGCCCCACACGAAGCCCTCCGGAAATCGAACCTCATTCACGCGGCTACCTCCTTCGTTCGCGACTGCGGGGCTCGCAAAACCGGCTCACTCCTCGCGCTCACGCGGTGCTCCCTTTCGTTCGCGACTGCGGGGCTCGCAAAACCGGCTCACTCCTCGCGCTCACGCGGTGCTCCCTTTCGTTCGCGACTGCGGGGCTCGCAAGACCGGCTCACTCCTCGCGCTCACGCTTTGACCGCACCTTCCATGATGCCGCCGATGATCTGGCGACCGAACACGACGAACACCAGCAGCAGCGGCAGCGTCGCGATCGCCGTGCCGGTGAACACCTGCGACATGTCCTGGTAGTAACCGTCGGAGAGGGCCCGCAACGACAACTGCACGGTCGGGTTCTCCGGGTCGTTGAGCACAGCGTACGGCCAGAGGAAGTCGTTCCAGGTGGTCATGAACGTGAGCAGGCCGAGCACGGCGGCGGCGGGCCGCAGCGCGGGCAGCACCACGTTCCAGTAGATCCGCAGCGTGTGGCAGCCATCGACCCGGGCCGCCTCGATCAGCTCGGTGCTGACCGCCTGGGCCGCGTACTGGCGCATCATGAACACGCCGAATCCGGTGACCAGGGCCGGGACGATCACCGCCGGCAGCCGGTCGTTCCAGTTCAGCTTGGTCATCAGCAGGTACAGCGGGATGACCCCGAGCTGGGTGGGCACCATCATGGTGGCAATGATGATCATGAGTAGCGCGTTGCGTCCCCGGAACCGCAGCTTGGCGAAGGCGAACCCGGCCAGGGTGGAGAAGAGCACCACCGAGAAGGTGACGCTGACCGCGACGATCGTCGAGTTGACCAGGCCGGTGAGGAAGTGCGCGTCGGGGTTGGCGAAGAGCCGGGTGATGTTCGCGCCGAGGTTGCCGCCGGGGGTGAGCGGTGGCGGCACCTGGCCCATCGCGTCGCTGCTGCGGCTGGCGACCACGAACATCCAGTAGATCGGGAAGATCGACAGCAGGGCGGTGAGCGTCAGTGCCGGGTAGGTGAGCCGGCCGGCCGACCAGATGCGGTTCATCGGTCCCCCTTGCGGGCGCCGCCGCCGAGCCGGCGCAGGATCAGTACGTTGATCGCCGCGACCACCGCGATCAGGGCGAAGAGCAGCCAGGCGACGGCCGAGCCGTAGCCGAAGTTGTAGTGCGGGGCGAAGGCGTTCTCGAACATGTACATGGTCATCGTCTGGGATTCGCGCAGCGGCCCGCCCCGGATCGCGTTGGTGCCGGAGTTGAACAGCCGGGGCTCGGTGAACAGTTGCAGTCCGCCGATGGTGGAGATGATCACCGCGAAGATGATCGTGGGTTTGAGCAGCGGCACGGTGATCGACCAGAACTGCCGGGCCCGGCCGGCCCCGTCGATGGAGGCGGACTCGTACAGGTCGCGGGGGATGGCCTGCATCGCGGCCAGGAAGATCAGCGCGTTGTAGCCGGTCCACCGCCAGTCGACCATGGCGGAGATCGCCGTCCAGGCGGCGAACCGGTTCGCCTTCCAGTCGATCGCGTCGACGCCGACCAGGTCGAGCAGCCAGTTGATCATGCCGAACTCGCGGCCGAAGAGCACCGCGAAGACGATCGCCACCGCCGCCGTCGAGGTCACGTTGGGCACCAGCACCGCCATCCGCCAGGTGGTCCGCGCCCGCAGCCGGCGGTTGAGCAGGTTGGCCAGCCACAGGGCGGCGAGCAGCTGCGGCACCGTGGAGAGGACGAAGATGCCCAGCGTGTTCACCACCGAGTTCCAGAAGTCGGCGTCGGCCAGCAGCTGGGTGTAGTTCTGCGTGCCCACGAAGGCCGGGTCCACCCCCAGCAGGTCCCAGTCGTGCAGCGACACCCAGAACGTGTACGCCAGTGGATAGAGCCCGAAGATCGCGAAGAGCAGGAAGAACGGCGTCACGTACAGGTAGGGCGAGTACCTGACGTCGAGCCGGGCCAACCGGTGCTCCCGCTCGGGCCGTCTGCTCCGGGTCCGTACCGCCCCCGGCGGCGGACCGTCGACCTGAACAACCATCTCCCGTGCTCTTCCTCTCGTGGTCCCGGCCTGCACCTGCCCGCCCGTCCGGGGGCGGGGCCACGGCGTGGACCCGTGACCCCGCCCCGCACGGGGTTACTTGGCGGCGGCCTTGCGGGCGTTGGTGGTGGCGTCGGTCCAGCCCTGGGCGGGATTGCGCTGACCCAGCTCGACGGTGCGCACGGCGTTCTCCACCTCGGTGCGGACGGCCTGGTTCTTGGGGCCCATGTAGACCGGCTTGAGGCTCTTCGCGCCGGCGGCGAAGATCTTGCCGACCGGGGCGTCGGAGAAGTACGCGTTGGTCGAGCCGACGACCGCCGGGTCGTCGAGCGCCTGCGGGGACGACGGCAGCGGCCCCTTCTCCTGGAACGCGCCGATCTGGCCCTTGGCGCTGGTCAGGAACTTGGCCAGCTCGATCGCCTCGGCCTGGTGCCGGCTCTGCTTCGGCACCGCCAGGTAGGAGCCGCCCCAGTTGCCGCCGCTGCCGGGCACCTGGGCGATGTCCCACTTGCCCTTGGCGTCCGGGCCGGCGTTGCCCTCGATCACCCCGGTCATCCAGGCAGGGCAGGCGATGGTGGCGAACTTGGCCTGCTTGAAGGCCGACACCCACTCCTCCGACCAGGCCCCGTACCGGCCGGAGAGCCCGGAGTCGATGATGTCGACGGTGGTGTCGTACGCCTGGCGTACCGCCGGGTTGCTGTCGACCACCAGCTTGTCGGCGGTGTCGTAGTAGCTGTAGCCGGTGGTGTTGCCGGCGGTCTGCAACAGGATGGTGTTGAAGGTGTTGGTGGCGGCGTCGAGGAAGGCCGCGCCGGTGTTCCTGGCCTTGAACTGCTCGCCGACCCGCACGTAGTCCTGCCAGGTGGGCCAGAGCTTGGACACGGCCTCCCGGTCGGTGGGCAGGCCGGCGGCGGCGAAGAGGTCCTTGCGGTAGCAGATCGCCATCCCGCCGACGTCGGTGCCCAGCCCGATGAGCTGCTTGCCGTCGGCGGTCAGCCCGCCGTTCCACTTCCACTCCAGGAAGTTGCCCTTGAGGTCGGCGGCGCCGTGGTCGAGCAGGTTGACGAAGTTCTGCGGGTTGGCCTTGTACTCGACCAGCAGCCCCTCCTCGATGGCGACCACGTCACCGGCGCCCTTGCCGGCGGCGAGCCACTGGGTGAGCTTGGGGGAGTACTCGTCGAGGTTGCCGCCGGTGCCCCGCTCCACGATCTTGATGCCGGGGTGGTCGGCCTCGTACTGCCGGTAGAGCTTCTCGTAGCCGAACTGGCCGAACACGTCGACGGTCAGCGTGACCGGTCCGCCGTCGGCGGCCTCGTCGCCGCCGCCGCAGGCGGTGGTGGTGAGCAGTGCGGTGGTGGCCACCAGGGCGATCGCCGCGAGACGGCGGCGGGTAAAGACACCCATGGGTCGGACCCCTCTCAGGTCGGGTGGTGGGGTGTGGACCTGCGTATGAGCGGGCCGTACGGATCGTCGGCCCGGATTCGATCTCTGCGAGAGAGCGCTCTCACGACAGGGTGGTGGGTCGATGGACTCCTGTCAAGAGAGCGCTCTCTCGGGTCGTCGCCGAACTGCGGGGCCGCCCGCCCGAGCTACACCGGGAACGCCGAGAGCGGCCGTCCCGGAGCTACGCCGTGCGCAACGACCCCGATCCACGCCGGGAACGCCGAGAGCGGCCGTCCCGGTCGGAACGGCCGCTCTCGGTACACGGCATGTGGTGGCGGGCGGGCGTCAGCCGACGCGCAGGCCCTCCAGCAGGGAACGGTCCCCCGCCACCCCGAGGGTGTCGAAGCTGACCCGGCCCCACAGCGCCAACAGCAGGTCGCTGGCCGAGCCGGTGACCTGCACCCGGGCGTGGTGGTCGTCGTGCCCGAAGACCGTCGCGGTGTCCAGCAGGGCCACCCCCTCGCCGCGCATCCGCAGGTACCAGTCCTGGGCGGCGTCGGTCGCGGTCAGGTGCACCACCCCCTGCCACTGCCCCCGGTTGCGCCGACGGCCGGACGGCAGCCAGGTGTCCAGCACCTCGCTCACCCCGTCGGCGGCGAGCTTCGTCTCGATCGGGTCACCGGCGGCGATGGCGAGCTGGGCGTCCCACCGGTGCACCGCCGTCTCGTGCGCCACCCGACGCGGCCAGAAACCGGCCTTCTTCGGCTGCGGCATCGGGTTCCAGGCCGGGGCCTCCGGGTCGAGCGTGTCGAACAGGGTCACCAGCTGGTCGTACTCGTGCTGCCAGAGCTGGAGCGGGGACACCCCGGCGGGCAGCTCGGCGGTCTCGTCGCGGCGGGCCGGCTGGGCGGTGTCACCGGCACCGGCGAAGGAGTGCACCCAGTGGTAGAGGCCGGCCAGGTGCAGGGCGAGATCGGACACCGTCCACCCCGGGCAGGACAGCACGGGTGTCTCCGGCGGGGCCTCGGCCACGGCCGCGGCGAACGCCGGGCCGTCGACCCGGAGCGCTCCCAACCAGAAGTCCTTCGTAGCGTGCAGTCTGCTCATCGCAATCCTCCCCGGGGTGACCCGGCGACCAGTGGGTGCCGTGGCTACCCCTCAGCCTAGGGTGAAAGGCGTGTCAGACGTCTACGCCAAACCGACAACGAGCGCCGAACCCGCCGATCCGGCCGCCCTGGCGGAATACACCACCCTGCGCCTCGGTGGCCCCGCCGCCCGGTTGGAGACCGCGACCAGCGCCGACGAGATCGTCCGCCGGGTCCGCGAGGCGCACCGCCGCGACGAACCGGTGCTGGTCCTGGCCGGTGGCAGCAACGTGGTCGTCGGAGACGCCGGCTTCCCCGGCACCGTCGTGCTGGTCCGGTCGCGGGGGTTCACCGTGGTTGCCGAGGACACCGACACCGTCACCGTACGGGTCGAAGCCGGCGAACCCTGGGACCACCTCGTCGCCGCCACCATCGGCAACGGCTGGTCCGGCCTGGAGTGCCTCTCCGGCATCCCCGGCTCGGCCGGCGCCACCCCCATCCAGAACGTCGGCGCGTACGGCCAGGAGGTCGCCGAACGGATCACCGCCGTCCAGGTGTACGACCGCGCCGAGGACCGGCTGACCACCGTCGCCGCCCCGGACTGCGGGTTCGCCTACCGGGGCAGCATCTTCAAGTACAGCGACCGCTGGGTGGTGCTCTCGGTCGACTTCCGGCTGGACCGCTCGCCGCTGTCCGGGCCGGTCCGCTACGCCGAACTGGCCCGCTCGCTCGGCGTCGAGGTCGGTGACCGGGTGCCGTTGACCGCCGCCCGGGACACGGTGCTGACCCTGCGCGCCGGCAAGGGCATGGTGCTCGACCCCACCGACCCGGACACCTGGTCGGTCGGCTCGTTCTTCACCAACCCGGTGCTCGACCGGGCGGCGTACGACCTGCTGCGGGAGCGCGCCGCCGACCTCGGTGACCCCCCCTCCTGGCCCTGCCCCGGTGACCTGGTGAAGGTCAGCGCCGCCTGGTTGATCGACAAGGCGGGCTTCGCCAAGGGCCACCCCGGCCCCGGTGGCACCGCCATCTCGGGCAAGCACACCCTGGCCCTGACCAACCACAGCGGCACCGCCCGTACCGCCGACCTGATCGCCCTCGCCCGCGAGATCCGCGACGGCGTGCACACCCGCTTCGCCGTCCCCCTCCACCCCGAACCCGTCCTCATCAACTGCACCCTCTAACCCACCCCACCCGGCCCTCCCACCCCACCCGGCCCCGCCCGCCCTGCCCGTGTTGATCAAGAGGTTTACGTCATCCTCGCCCGCCCCCGTGACGCAATCCTCTTGATCACCGAGCCCATCCCGTGGGGGCGGCGTGCGTGGCGGAGTGGCCGGTGCCGGTGGGCGTGATCAAGAGGTTTGAGTCGTTCTCGGGTGGGCGGCTGACGCAAACCTCTTGATCACCGGTGCCGCCCCCGTCGGGGCGGGCCGGGGCGGGCCGAGTGGTCGGGTGATCAAGAGGTTTGCGTCACGCTGCTGGCGGATTTTGACGCAAAGCTCTTGATCAACACGGGCAGGCGCGGGGTGGGTGGGGCGGGGCGGGGTGCGGGGCGGGGTGGGTGGGGGGTCAGGTGGGGGTGAGGGTGGGCCAGGGGAGGGTTAGTTCGCCGTGGCGCCAGCGGTGGGGGCGGTCGAGGACGGGCCAGCCGGTGGACCGGAGGGTGTGGACGGCGGCCAGCCAGCGTTGGCGGGGGCCGAACGGGGCCAGCCCGGCGGCGGCGTGCCAGGCGTCGTCCAGGGCGCGGAGCAGGGCGTGGATGCGTTCACCTGGCACGTTGCGGTGGATCAGCGCCTTCGGTAGGCGCTCGGCCAACCGGGCCGGGCTCTCCAGCGTGGCCAGCCGGGCGGCCAGGGTCAGCGTCCGGGGGCCGGTGGAGTCGATCAGCAGCCAACCGGCCAGCCGGCCCAACTCGTCGCAGGTGCCCTCGACCAGCACCCCGCCGGGGGCGAGCCGGTCGGTGACCGTCCGCCAGGCGTCGGCGACCTCGCGCTCGTCGTACTGGCGGAGCACGTTGAACGCCCGGACCACGGTGGGCCGCAACCCGGCCAGTTCGAAGCCGCCCCGGGCGAACGTCAACCCCGGTGGGTCGGCGGCCGGCGCGGCGGCGGCCACCCGTACCGGATCGATCTCCAGGCCGACCACCCGGACGTCGGGGCGGACCCGGGCGGCCAGCCGGCCGCGCAGCTCGACGGCGGTGACCGGGGTGGCGCCGTAACCGAGGTCCACCACCAGCGGGTCGGCGGCGGCCCGTAACCGGTCGCCGCAGGTCTCGACGATCCAGTTGTCGACCCGGCGGAGCCGGTTCGGGTTCGTCGTCCCCCGGGTCACCAACCCCACCGGCCGCTGCCTGCCCCGGTCAGCCATCCCGGGTCACTGCCCGGCCCGGTGCACCTTGTGCTGGGCGGCCTGGGCCAGCGGGCGGACCACCAACCGGTCCACGTTGACGTGGTGGGGGAGCGTGGCGCACCAGGCGATGCACTCGGCGACGTCCTCGGCCACCAGCGGCTGCGCGACCCCGGCGTAGGTGGCGTCGGCCTTCCCGGCGTCCCCGCCGAACCGGTTCAGGCTGAACTCGTCCGTGCGGACCATCCCGGGGTCGATCTCGACCACCCGCACCGGCCGGCCGCACAGCTCCAGCCGCAGGGTGCCCGCCACGGCGGTCTGCGCGTGCTTGGCCGCGCTGTAGCCGCCCCCACCCTCGTAGACGGTGAAACCGGCGGTGGACGAGACCACCACGACCGTCCCGGTCCCGGAGCGCTCCAGGGCCGGCAGCAGGGCCTGGGTGACCCGCAGCGTGCCGAGCACGTTGACGTCGTACATCCACTGCCAGTCGGCGACCGAGCCGGACTCCACCGGGTCGAGCCCGCGGGCCCCACCGGCGTTGTTGACCAGCAGGGTGACCGGCCCGGGGGCGTCGGCGGCGGCGCGGGCCAGCCCGGCCACCGAGTCGTCGGAGGTGACGTCGCAGGCCACGGCGGTGGCGCTGCCGCCGGCCGCCACGATCCCGGCGACCAGGTCGGCGAGCCGGTCGGTGCGGCGGGCGGCGGCGAGCACGTGGAAACCCTCGGCGGCGAGCCGGCGGGCGGTGGCCGCGCCGATCCCGCTGGACGCCCCGGTGACGATCGCGACAGAGGTCATCCGGCCATTCTTACCCTGGCGGTGGGGCTGGCCGCCCCGGGTCCCGTGATGAGGTCCGTCACGCCTGCGACCCGGGGCGAAGTATTTCCGAAGCCCGATGGGGAAGATTGCATCCGGCGTGAAGGTTGACCGAGGAGCGCCGGTCGTGCGGGACGGCATCAACCGTGACAGAGGGAGCGGACGTGGCGGATCAGCACATCGGTGTCGGTCGTCAGCGAGGTGCCCTGCCGTGGCCCCGGCCCCGTCGCATCGCCACCCTGTCGGTGCACACCTCGCCGCTGCACCAACCGGGCACCGGCGACGCGGGCGGCATGAACGTCTACATCCTGGAGGTCGCCAGGCGGCTCGCCGAGGCGAACGTCGAGGTGGAGATCTTCACCCGGGCCACCTCGGGTGACCTGCCACCGGTGGTGGAGATGGCCCCCGGGGTGCACGTCCGGCACGTCACCTCCGGCCCGCTGGAGGGGCTGACCAAGGAGGAGCTGCCCGGTCAGCTGTGTGCCTTCACCGCCGGGGTGCTGCGCGCCGAGGCGGCCCGCCCACCGGGGCACTACGACCTGATCCACTCGCACTACTGGCTGTCCGGGCAGGTCGGCTGGCTGGCCAAGGAGCGCTGGGGGGTGCCGTTGGTGCACACCGCGCACACCCTGGCCAAGGTGAAGAACGCCCAGCTCGCAGCCGGTGACCGGCCGGAGCCGAAGGCCCGGGTGATCGGTGAGGAGCAGGTCGTCGCCGAGGCCGACCGGCTGGTGGCGAACACCCGGGTGGAGGCGTCCGACCTGATCGACCGCTACGCCGCCGACCCGGCCCGGGTGGCGGTCGTCGAACCGGGGGTGGACCTGGACCGGTTCCGTCCCGCCGTCGGGGACCGGGCCGCCGCGACCCGCGCCGCCCGCCGCCGGCTGGGCCTGCCCACCGGGGGGTACGTCGTCGCGTTCGTCGGCCGGATCCAGCCACTGAAGGCCCCCGACGTGCTGGTCCGTGCGGTCGCGGCGTTACGCGAGCGGGATCCGGCCCTCGCCGAGCAGGTGACCGTGGTGATCTGCGGTGGCCCGAGCGGCAGCGGCCTGGACCGGCCCACCTCACTGATCGAGCTGGCCGCTTCGTTGGGGGTCGCCGACCGGGTCCGGTTCCTGCCGCCGCGCACCGGGGACGACCTGCCCGCCCTCTACCGGGCCGCCGACCTGGTGGCGGTGCCCTCGCACAACGAGTCCTTCGGGCTGGTGGCCCTGGAGGCGCAGGCCTGCGGCACCCCGGTCGTGGCCGCCGCCGTGGGTGGCCTGGTGACCGCCGTGCGGGACGAGGTCAGCGGCGTGCTCGTGCACGGCCACGACCCGACCGACTGGGCCCGTACGCTGGCCCGGCTGCTGCCCGACCGGGAGGGCCGGGAGGCGTTGGGCCGGGGGGCGGCCCGGCACGCCCGCAGCTTCTCCTGGGAACGCACCGTGTCCGGGCTGCTCGCCGTGTACGGCGAGGCGGTCACCGGGCACCGGGCACGGTTGGCGGCCCGGCTGGCCGAGGGGCCGGCCCTGACCGGATCCTGGTGACCGGGCCGGATCCGTGGCGCGGTAACCGGACCGGGGGTGCGGTGACCGGGCGCTGTCCGGTGGGTTCGTCACCCCGGCCGTAGAGTGGGTCCGATGAGCGCGAAGAGCGAGCTGGCGGCCCTGATCGAGGCGGTCTGCACCGAGCGGGAGCTGGAGTGGGAGGCCACCGGCGAGGGGTCGTACGCGGTCACCCTGCCCGGCACCCACAAGCTCAAGACGATCTGCAACCTGATCGTCGGGGAGCACGCGCTGCGGGTCGAGGCGTTCGTGATGCGTCAGCCCGACGAGCGGCGCGAGGAGCTGTGGGCGTGGCTGTTGCAACGCAACGCCCGGATGTACGGCGTCGCGTTCTCGATCGACGCGGTCGGGGACGTCTACCTCACCGGCCGGGTCAACCCGTCCGGGGTCGACGCCGACGAGCTGGACCGGTTGTTCGGTGCGGTGCTCAGCTATGCCGACGAGTCCTTCGACACCATGTTGGAGATCGGTTTCGGCAGTTCGATCCGCCGGGAGTGGGAGTGGCGGGTCAAGCGGGGCGAGTCGACCGCTAACCTCGCCGCCTTCGCCCACCTCTTCACCCCGTCCCCGGGAGGTTCGGACCGGTCCTGACGGGTATGCCGCACCGCTGCGGTGCGGCAGTGTGGGACCCGCCGCAGGCCGAGGACGGACTGTCGAGGAGCGTGTCATGGCTCAGCGGAACAGCTCAGGTCGCGGCGCGTCGGCGACCAGGACCACGCGTCAGGCCGGCAACCAGACCCCGAACACGCCGGGTATCTCCGAGTCGGAGATCTCCCGGATGAGGGTCGACGACATCCGGGGTCAGTTGCGCCGCCGGGGAGTCTCCGGGATCTCCGCGTTGCGCAAGCCGGACCTGGTGAAGACGCTCGCGCGGACGTTGCGCGCGGAGGGTCGGGCCGGCGGCGCCGCCCGACGCAGCACCGGCCCGTCCGGCCGGGCGCCGGCCAGGAAGAGCGCCGGGCCGACCGGTGCCGGTAAGGGCACCTCCACCCGGCGGGGGACCTCGGCACGGGCCAAGGCGGCTCCCGCCCCGGCCCGTAAGGCGACCCCCATCGCCGCCCGGCGGCCGGCGGCCTCATCCTCCCGGGCCAAGGCGACTCCTTCCCGGGCCAAGGCGATTCCCTCGCGGGCCAAGGCGACGCCGACCGCACGGGCGAAGACGTCGGCGGCGTCCCGGGCGAAGACGTCGGCCCCGTCCCGGGCGAAGGCGACGGCGGCGTCCCGGTCGGGACGAGCCGCCCTGTCGCGGCCGGGAGCGAAGGCGGCACCGGCAAGGGCCGCCACCCGCGCTGCGGGCGTGCGTACCGGGCGGTCCACCTCGCGGTCGGTACGGTCCTCACAGCTCATCACCTCCCCGGCGGACCGGCCGGAACGCCCGGGGCGCAGCCTGGTCACCACCAACCACCAGGTGATCCGGAACTGGGCCGCGGCACGCGGGGCCCGGCCGGCCACCATCGTCGGCACCGAGCGGGCGGGCCGGCCGGGGGTGCTCACGTTCGACCTCCCGGGTTACCGGCAGAGCCGGCAGGTGCGGGTGGTCAGTTGGGACGACTGGTTCCGGACGTTCGACAGCCGCAGGCTGAACCTGATCTTCCAGGAGCAGCTGCGGGACGGCCGGCAGAGCAACTTCTTCCGCACCGAATCACCCGATCGGGAAGACGGCTGAAGGGTTTGCGGGAATCGCTGCCGGGTAGCCGCGTGTTGGCAGTCACGAGACCCGGAAACGGCGTCAGCGCAGCTGGGACGGCCGGTGCTGTGACCGGCGGAACAGTGCTCGCGGGTTGAATCCGGAATCTGGGCGAACTAACTTTATTGCACCGCGTCACGCTCGGAAACGTTCGGGGGAGCGGCGGATCGATCAGATCCGTGCACCGGGCGAGGCGCGCATCGGGTGGAGCACACCGTTGGGGGACGGTGCCACCCGGGAACCGGCGGCGCGAGCGGGCGACGCTTACGGGGGTGAGGGTCGCCCGCCGCCGCCGGGCAGGCGGTACGAGCGCCCACCGCGACTTCCGGTCGCGGTGGGCGCTCTGCCGTTGCCGGTTCCTTCGTGGGCGGGCGGTGCCAGGCCCGGGTGGGCGGGTAGCGCCACGTCGTGGTGTCCGCCGGACCTGTATGGGCGGGCGGTGCCAGGTCCGGAGCGGGTAGCGAGCAGATGACCTGCCCACGAGATCGCTGGGCCTGTGTTGCCGGGCCGTCGCCCGGGTACGGGTAGCCCCGGGTCCGGCTGCGGCCACCCGGTACCCGTCTCCCGATGCTCGTTGCGTCCTTTCGAGCTGATGCCGTTGACGATTCAGGGGCGGTGGCACCTCACCCACGTGGTCCGCCTGCCCGATGCGGGGTACACACCTCCCGGTGAGGTGAGTCGTTTGCGTCATCAGCTCCAAAGGACGCTGATGGGGTATGCCTACGCTCTCGCGACTGCCCGGTGTGCGGTCCCGGGCGGGTCCGGGTCGTCGACCCGGGTGAGCCGCCGTGTTCGGGCCGGCTCGGGTGGGCGCGCTGGTGTCGTACTCAGGCGGGGGTGCGGGCGCCGACCGGCTCGGCGGGTGCGGTCGCGGCGGCCTCGGCCGACTGCGGGGGAGGCGGTTGGACGGCGGTGACCGGCACGACCGGGGCCCCGGGGTGGCGCAGGCGGGCCGCCCGACGTTCCCGGGCCGGCCCGGAGAGCAGGTGGGCCAGCGCGGTCGCCATGCCGATCGCGGCGCAGCCCAGCCAGAGCGCGCCGTTGCCGGCGTGTTCCCGGACCACCCCGCCGAGCACCGGGGCGACCGCCCCGGCCACCTGCCAGGACAGCGAGAAGACGCCCTGGTAGCGGCCCCGCAGCTCGGCCGGGGAGAGTTCGGCGATCAGGGTGGCGTTGGACGGGGAGTTGAGCATCTCGCCGAGCGTCCAGATCAGCACGGTGAGCCCGAAGAACCAGGCGGCGTCGGCGAACGCGGTCAGCCCGAAGCCGACGCCCATCACCACCGAGGCGAGGGCGAGCACGTGCGAGCGGCTCCGGCCCCGGATCAGCCGGGGGACGAAGAGTTGGCCCGCCACGATCAGCACCCCGTTGAGCGCGATCACCGAGCCGTAGGTGGCGGGGGAGAGCCCGGCGTCGCCCATCGCGATCGGCAGCATCGAGATGTGCTGGAGGAAGACCAGCGCGCCGAACAGGTTGAGCACGACGAACCCCAGGAATACCCGGTCGGCGGCGATGGTGCGCAGCGCACCCACCCGGGGCGGGCCGCTCGTCGCACCCTTGACGGCGCTGGTCGTCGGGGCGCGGCGGGTCTCGCCGACCTTGACGAAGATGATCAGCGCGGTGACCAGCGTGGTGGCCGCGTCGACCACGAACAGCAGCAGGTAGCCGGCCTCGGCGGCGAGGCCGGCTAGCACTGCGGCGCAGGCGAAGCCCAGGTTGATCGCCCAGTAGTTGAGCGAGAACGCGCGCAACCGGTCCCGCTCCGGCACCACGTCGATCATCATGGCCCCGAACGCCGGCCGGGCGGCCTCGGCGAACGTGCCGAGCAGCAGCGCACCCACCGCCACCGCCCAGAGGGGCCGGGCGAAGCCGAGTGACAGCATCATGGTGGCCGCGCCCAGGTGGGCGGTGAGCAGGGTCGGCCGCCGCCCCCACCGGTCGACCAGGGTGCCGCCCACGGTGGTGCCGACCGCGCCGCCGACCCCCCACAGGCCGATCACCAGGCCGGCCTGGGCGGCGGAGAAGTGGCGGGCCTGGGTCAGGTAGATGGCGAGGAAGACCAGCACGAACGAACCGAGCCGGTTGATCAGGGTGCCGGTCCAGAGGTACCAGAAGGTCCTCGGTAGCCCGCCTGTGGTCTCCCGGAACCAACCCCGTACCGTCCGCACGCCCGCGCCCCCGCTCAGGTAATGACTGTTGCCCTCGTAGCGCCTTACAACCTAGTTCCGGGGTCTGACACCGGTCACCCGGTTTTCCACGTGGTGGTCGTCACCACCACTGCCCGCGTGTCCCCGCGCCGCGTGCGGCAGGATGATCGGCATGACTGCGAGCGAGGGACCCACCGTCGGGACGCTGGTCCTGCTGCGGCACGGTGAGAGCGACTGGAACGCGAAGAACCTCTTCACCGGCTGGGTGGACGTCGACCTGACGGCCAAGGGCGAGTCGGAGGCCCGCCGTGGCGGCGAGCTGCTGCGGGAGCACGACCTGCTGCCGGACGTGGTGCACACCAGCGTGATGCGCCGGGCGATCCGCACCGCCGAGTTGGCGCTGAACGCCGCCGACCGGCACTGGATCGCGGTGCGCCGGTCGTGGCGGCTCAACGAGCGGCACTACGGCGCCCTGCAGGGCAAGAACAAGAAGCAGACCCTGGACGAGTACGGCGAGGAGCAGTTCATGCTCTGGCGTCGCTCGTACGACACGCCGCCGCCGCCGATCGCCGACGACGACGAGTTCTCCCAGGTCGGCGACCCGCGGTACGCGTTGCTGCCGACCGAGCTGATGCCGCGCACCGAGTGCCTCAAGGACGTGGTGGAGCGGATGCTCCCCTACTGGTACGACTCGATCGTGCCGGACATCCTCGCCGGCCGCACCGTCCTGGTGGCGGCGCACGGCAACTCGCTGCGCGCCCTGGTCAAGCACCTCGACCAGATCTCCGACGAGGCGATCGCCAAGCTGAACATCCCCACCGGCATCCCGCTGCGCTACGACCTCGACCCGCAGCTGCGCCCCATCACCCTGGGCGGGGCCTACCTCGACCCGACGGCCGCCAAGGAGGCCGCCGCCGCGGTCGCCAACCAGGGCCGCTGACCCGCAGTGAAGTGCTCCCCGCCCGGCGGAGGTCGCCGGGCGGGGAGCACTTCCCGTCGCGCGGTGCGGGTCAGCTCGTGGCGGGGACGGTCTCCCCGGTGATCAGGTAGACCACCCGCTCGCCGGCGTTCACCGCGTGGTCGGCGAACCGCTCGTAGAACCGGCCGAGCAGGGTGGCGTCGATGGCCGTCTCCACCCCGTACGGCCACCCGTCGCCGAGCAGCACCCCGAACAGGCTCTTGTGCAGGTCGTCCATGACGTCGTCGTCGCGGTCCAACTCGGCGGCGATGTCGGCGTCGGGGCTGGCCAGCACCTTGCCGATCTTCTCGGCCATCCGGTCGGCGACCGACGCCATGTCGGTGAAGACCGGCCGCAGCTCGGCCGGCACCGCCGGGGACGGGTGCCGGCGCAGGGCGGTCTTCGCCACGTGGTCGGCCAGGTCGCCCATCCGCTCCAGGTCGGCCGCGACGTGCAGGGCGGTGATCATCGCGCGCAGGTCGGAGGCGACCGGCGCCTGCCGGGCGAGCAGGTCGCAGACCCGCTCCTCGACGTGTTGGTAGAGGTCGTCGATCTCGGCGTCCCGCGCGATCACGGTCTCGGACGCCTCGCGGTCGGCGGTGAGCAGCCCGCGGGTGGCCTGGCGCATCGCGGCGCGCACCCCCTCCGCCATGTCCACCAGCAGTTGGCTGACAATCTGCAGGTCGGCCCGGAACTCGTCGCGCATCGTCACTTCCTGGGGTCGGTGCCGCCGGCAGCCCCCAGGGCCGTCGGCGTACGGGTTGAGCAGGTGCGGGACCCACCGTAGGCGGGGGCGACGGACCGCAGATGAACCCGGGTGAACGACGCGGGGCCCGGGAGTGAATTTCTCCCAAAGCGAGTGTGGTTCGTCCTGTTATGGGCGATAGCCAGGTTAACAATGACCCTACGATCGCCGGGTGGAGTGGGCGGTGGCGATCGTGGTGGCCCTGGGGACCGGACTGGTCGCCGGGCTGCTGCTGGCCCGACCCGTCCACGACTGGCGGCGTCGGATGACGCCGTCCGGGAGCGAGGGCTCCCGCTGGAACCTGGGGAGGCGTGCGATTCCCGACGACCAGTCCGGCGGGCTGACCGGGCTCGGCCGCAAGACCATCGACTCACTCCGCGCCGGTGTCGTGGTGCTCGGCCCGGACGACGTGCCGGTGCTGGTGAACCCGGCCGCCCGGGCGATGGGACTGCTCCGTACCGGCGCCACCCCCGGCACCATCGCGGCCCATCCGCTGATCCGTACCCTCGCCGGGCAGGTCCGGCGGACCGGGGTGCGGCGCGAGATCGAGCTGGACCTGCCCCGGGGTCGCGACAACGCCGGGGAGAACCCGCTCGGCGTGCACCTGCGGGCGATGGGCATCGGCGGCGGGTACATCGCCGTCGAAGCCGCCGACGTCACCGAGTCGCACCGGCTGGCCCGGGTGCGGCGGGACTTCGTGGCCAACGTCAGCCACGAGCTGAAGACCCCGATCGGCGCGCTGCAACTGCTCGCCGAAGCCCTCGTCGACGCCACCGAACCGGCCGACGGCGCACCCGACCTCTCCGAGGACATGCTGGCCGCCCGCCGGTTCGCCGAACGCATCCAACACGAGTCGACCCGGCTCGGCCGGCTGGTGCAGGAGCTGCTGGAACTGACCCGGCTCCAGGGCGCCGAGCCGCAACCCGCGCCGGAACCCGTCGCGGTCGACTGGGTGATCGCCGAGGTGCTCGACCGGACCCGCACCTCGGCCGCCGCCCGCCGGGTCCAGGTGATCACCGAAGGACAGCGGGGGCTGACCGCGTACGGCAGCGACAGCCAGCTCGCCACCGCCGTGTCCAACCTGGTGGAGAACGCGATCACCTACTCCGGCGAGGACACCACCGTCCGGGTCACCACCCGGGCGGACGACGACCACGTCACGCTCTCCGTCACCGACCAGGGCATCGGCATCGCCCCCACCGACGTCGACCGGATCTTCGAGCGGTTCTACCGGGCCGACCAGGCCCGGTCCCGCGCCACCGGTGGCACCGGCCTCGGCCTGGCCATCGTCAAACACATCGCCAGCAACCATGGCGGCCGGGTGGAGGTGGCGAGCACCCTGGGAGGGGGCTCGACGTTCACCCTCCGGCTACCCGCCGGCCCGCCGGACGCCCTGGAGACGATACTGCCGTCCGCTGGGATCGAGCCCGGCCCGGCCGAACTGCGCCGGTCCTGACCGTAGGAAAGGAAACACCCCGTTGAGCCGCGTACTGGTGGTCGAGGACGAGGAGTCGTTCTCCGACGCCTTGTCGTACATGCTCCGCAAGGAGGGATTCGAGGTCTCCGTCGCCGCGACGGGCACCTCCGCCCTCACCGAGTTCGACCGGACCGGCGCGGACATCGTGCTGCTCGACCTGATGCTTCCGGAGATGTCCGGGACGGAGGTCTGCCGGCAGCTGCGCCAGCGCTCGCACGTGCCGATCATCATGGTGACCGCCCGGGACAGCGAGATCGACAAGGTGGTCGGGCTGGAGATCGGCGCCGACGACTACGTCACCAAGCCGTACTCGCCCCGGGAGCTGGTGGCCCGGATCCGGGCGGTGCTGCGCCGGCAGAGCCCCGAGGTGACCGAGTCGGGTGCGCCGACGTTGGCCGCCGGCCCGGTCCGGATGGACATCGAGCGGCACGTGGTGACCGTCGACGGGACGACCGTGCAGCTCCCGCTCAAGGAGTTCGAGCTGCTGGAGCTGCTGCTGCGCAACGCCGGCCGGGTGCTCACCCGGGGGCAGCTCATCGACCGGGTCTGGGGTGCCGACTACGTCGGTGACACCAAGACCCTGGACGTGCACGTCAAGCGGCTGCGATCCAAGATCGAACCGGAGCCGTCCGCGCCCCGGTTCATCGTCACCGTGCGCGGGCTGGGCTACAAGTTCGAGCCGTAGGCCGGCGGCGCACGGCGTTCACCCCTGCGGGCTGGCCGGGTGCGGGGCGATCTGACCCTGGCCCAGCCGGGCCGCGCACAGCTCGGCCAGCCTCGCGTACGCGGGTGCGCCGATCAGCGCGGTCAGCTCCGGGCCGTACGACAGGTACATCGGCTCGGTGCCGACGTGCGCGTCGGTCGACGAGGTGCACCACCAGTCCAGGTCGTGCCCGCCGGAACCCCAGCCCCGCCTGTCGAACTCGGCGAGCGTCGACACCAGCACCTTGGTGTCGTCGGGCCGCTTGGTCCACTCCTGGTCCCGGCGGATCGGCAACTGCCAGCACACGTCCGGCTTGTATTCCAGCGGGTGCACGCCGTCGCGCAGCGCCTGGCCGTGCAGGGCGCATCCGCCCCCGCCGGGGAAGTCGGCGTCGTTGAGGAACACGCACGGGGCGTCCTCACCCCGGGTGGCGGTACGCCGGGCCGGGTTCTTGCCGTCGATGGTGTCGGTCGCGGTCCAGTTCTTCGTACCCCTGCGGAAGTGCTGCCAGGTCTGCGGGGTGAGCCGCTTGACGGCCGCGCGGACCCGCTTCTCGTCGTCGGTGTCGGTGAAGAACGCGCCGTGCGAGCAGCAGCCATCAGCGGCCCGGCCGGCGACGATGCCGTGGCAGCCCTGGCCGAACACGCACGTCCAGCGGGACAGCAGCCAGGTGAGGTCGGCGCGGACCAGGTGCCGCTCGTCGGCCGGGTCGACGAACTCGATCCACTCCCGGGGAAAGTCCAGCCCCACCTCCCGGCTGCGGGGGTCGCCGGGGTCGTCCACCAGCACGTGCAGCTCCACCTGGCTCGTCACCCGGACCAGCGTACGCGCGCCCGGTGCGGCCGGCCGGCGTGCCACCGAAACCCGGTGGCCCTAGGGTCTTCCCATGCGGCTGGGTGTGCTCGACGTCGGTTCCAACACGGTTCATCTGCTGGTGGTCGACGCCCACCACGGCGCGCACCCGTGGGCGGCGCACTCCGAGAAGGTGGTGCTGCGGCTGGCCGAGCAGATCGGCCCGGACGGCGCGCTCACCCGGGCCGGCGCGGACGGGCTGGTCGAGGCGGTCGGCGCGGCGCGCGCGTCGGCCACCGCGCTGGCCGCCGACGATCTGCTGGCCTTCGCGACCAGCGCGGTGCGGGAGGCCACCAACGCGGCCGAGGTGCTCACCCGGGTGCGGGAGGAGACCGGCGTACGGCTGGAGGTGCTCTCCGGTGCGGACGAGGCGCGGGCGACGTTCCTCGCGGTGCGACGGTGGTTCGGCTGGTCGGCGGGGCGGTTGCTGGCGATGGACATCGGCGGCGGCTCGTTGGAGTTGGCGGCCGGCATCGACGAGGACCCGGAGGTGGCGGTGTCGCTGCCGTTGGGGGCCGGCCGGTTGAGCCGGGACCGGCTGCACGTCGACCCGTCGGGGCTGACCCCACCGACCGCCGAGGCCGTGGAGGAGCTGCGGGAGTACGTCGACGCGCAGCTCGACCCGGTGGTGGAGAAACTGGCCGGGGTGGGCTGGGAACGGCCGGTCGCCACCTCGAAGACCTTCCGGACGCTGGCCAGGTTGGCCGGGGCGGCCCCCTCCTCGGCGGGGCTGTGGGCGCGGCGCAGCCTCACCCGCACGGGGGTGCGGCAGGTGTTGGGGTTCGTCCGGCACATCCCACCGGGCAAGCTCTCCGGGCTGGAGGGGGTCAGCGCCGGGCGGGCCCACCAACTGCTGGCCGGGGCGGTGGTGGCCGAGGCGGTGCTGCGCCGGTTCGACGTGCCGGCGGTGGACATCTGCCCGTGGGCGCTGCGTGAGGGCGTCATCCTCAGACGGTTGGATCAGCTGGCACCGATGTGACGTACGCCGGTGGTTGCGCGGCTTTTGCGGTTGCTCGTCCGGAACTGTGGTGGCGGGCCGGGCTACCCTCGGAGATGTGACTTCCCGCGTCCCGGTGCTCCTGTCCAGTTCCTCGGTCTTCCCTGAGCGGACCGCGGCGGCGTTCCAGCTCGCCGCGGCACTCGGCTACGACGGGGTCGAGGTGATGGTCTGGACCGACGCCGTCAGCCAGGACGCCGGCGCGCTGCGTGGCCTCGCCAAGCACTACGGCGTCCCGGTGCTGTCGGTGCACGCCCCCTGCCTGCTGGTCACCCAGCGGGTGTGGAGCCCCGACCCGTGGGAGCGGCTGCGGCGGGCCGCCGAGCTGGCCGACACGCTGGAGGCCCCGACGGTGGTGGTGCACCCGCCGTTCACCTGGCAACGCGACTACGCCCGGACCTTCGCCGACGGGCTGGCCACCGTCGCCGCCCGGTTCACCGGGCTGCACCTGGCGGTGGAGAACATGTACCCGGTGCGGATGGCCGGCCGGCAGTTCGTCCCGTACGCGCCCGGTTGGGACCCGACCGACGTCGGCTATCCCGCGTACACCCTCGATCTGTCGCACTGCGCCGCGTCGCACAGCGACCCGCTGGCGATGGCCGACCGGATGGGTGCCGGCCTGGCCCACGTCCACCTGGGCGACGGCACCGGCGAGGGCCGCGACGAGCACCTGGTCCCCGGCCGGGGCACCCAACCCTGCGCCGAGCTGCTCCGCTCCCTGGCCGGCCGCGGCTTCACCGGCTCGGTCGCGGTGGAGGTCACCACCCGGGGCGCCAAGAGCCGCGCCGTCCGCGAGGCCGACCTCCGCGACTCCCTCACCTTCGCCCGCGCCCACCTGACCGCCCCCACCCCCCTAAACGCCTAACCCCCCCACCTCCCCTCCCACCCCACCCCCGCCCCACCCCCACTTCGCCCCGGTGATCAAGAGGTTTGCGTCATGTTCGGGCGTGAATCTGACGTAAACCTCTTGATCAACTGACGTAAACCTCTTGATCACCGAGGCGGAACGGGAGGGCGGGCGCGGGAGGGGGAGAGCGCGGGGGAGGGGTCAGGGGACCGGGGTGAGGGTGGGTTGCTCGGCGGCGCGTTTGCGGGCGCGGTGGGCGGCGACGTGGGAGCGGGTGGCGCAGCGCTCCGAGCAGAACCGGCGGCAGCAGTTGGACGAGGTGTCCAGGTAGACGTTGCGGCAGCGTTCGTCGGCGCAGACCCCGAACCGGGCGCTGCCGTACTCGCAGAGCCACACCGACAGGCCCCACGCCGCGCCGGCCAGGTATTCGGCGCTGACCGACGCGCCCCGGCTGGTCACGTGCATGTGCCAGTCGCTGGAGTCGTGACCCGAGATGCGCGGCTGCACCGGGAACGCCTCCAGCATGGCGTTCAGTTCGGCCACCGCCTGGGCGTCGCGCCCCGAGGTGCCGTACTCGAAGACGTCGCGCAACCGCTTCTGCGCCCGCCGGAAGATTGCCAGGTCCCGGTCGGCGACCTCGTCGCGCATCCACGCGTTGTCGTCCGGAAAGAGGGCCCGCAGGTCGTCGAGGTCGTCCAGGTGGGCGTTGACTAGGTCAACCCCGGTCCTGGCGTACGCGTCGAAGTTCACCCGACCAACGGTAGACGACTCATGCGGCACGCGGCGCGTCGATGTAGTGCGGCAGGAAGCGTGCGTAACCGTCGGTGATCAGACTTTCGCTCTCCCGGATGCCGACGCCTGCGGACTCGCCGTCGACGATCCAGCTGCCCAGCACCATCCGACCCCCGTCGAACTGCGGCAACGCCCGGAACTCCTGATAGCAGAAGCCCTCGTCACCATAGATCCCCGGATTGCTGATCTCCGTGTCGCCGGTGACGATGCGTACCGAGCCGCCCTCCCGGCCGAGCAAGGGCTTCGCCACGTACTCCGGCATTCCGCGCGGTGAGTCCAGGTAGGCCGGGAGCAGCAACTCGTGCCCCGGGTACAGCTCCCAGAGCACCGCCAGCAGCGCCTTGTTCGACAGCAGCAGCTTCCAGGCCGGTTCGATCCAGGTGGTCGGGGTGCCCGGGTCCAACGCCGGTCGGCCGTACGGCTCGGCCAGCATCCACTCCCACGGGTAGAGCTTGAAGCAGGTGGTGACCGGCCGGTCGGCGGCGTCGACGAAGCGCCGGCCGTCCCACCCGACGTGCTGGATCGGCAGCAGCGTCACGTCGAGCCCGGCCTGCCGGGCCGTCTCGGCCAGGTAACCGGCGGTGATCTGGTCCTCGCCGGACTCCTCCTCGTTGGACCAGCACACGTGCACCCGCCGGTCGTGCAGCCCCGACCCGATCTTGGCCCACGCCCCGACCAGCCGCTCGTGCAGGCTGTTCCACTGGTCGGCGTCGGGCCGGGTGTCCTCCAGCCAGTACCACTGCACGATGCTCGCCTCGACCAGGGCGGTCGGGGTGTCGGCGTTGTACTCCAGCAGCTTCGGCGGCCACGAGCCGTCGTAGGCCAGGTCGAACCGGCCGTACAGGGTGGGTGGGCGTTCGTGCAGCGACCGGGCCACCGCCTGCGCCGCCCAGTCGGGGATGCCGAACTCGGCGTACCGGTTGCGGGCCACCACGTGCTCGGCGGCGGCCACCGACATCCGGTGCAACTCCTCGGTCGCCTCCTCCAGCCGCAGCACCTCGTCGAGGTCGAAGACGTACGCGGCGGACTCGTCCCAGTACGACATGATCTCGCCGTCGGGCAGTTCGGTGTCGACGTACACCAGGCCCTGGGTGCGGATCACCGAGTCGAAGTCCGGGCGGGGGGTGACCCGCTCCCGGCGCACCGTCAGCCGCCGCAGGAGGCGAGGTGGGTGCCGAAGCCGCCGCGCTCCGGCAGCGCGCCGGCCACCGGGTCGGGTGCGGCGGCCCGGGGGGCGATGCCGACGGTCGGCACCTGCATGGCGAGCGCCACGGTGTCCCCGCCGCCGACCGGCCCGAGGGCGCAGTCGTCATCGTCGTCGTCGGAGGTGAGGTTGCAGCCGGAGAGGGCGAGTGCCAGCGCGGTGAGCGCGCCGAGCTGCACGGAGGCCGACCGCAGCCGGCGGCGGGGGTGTCGTTCCACGTTCATGGTTGTAACTGATCCACGCCACCGGCGCGTCTCCTGACCGGCCCGTACCGTGGCCGGAACCGGTCCGCCCCGCCGCCGGGCACGGTGCGCCCCGCAGCCGGAACCGGTCCGCCCCGCCGCCGGGCGCGGTCCCACGGTCGGACGTTACGCTCGGCTCATGCTCCGTTCCGTCATCCTCGCCGCCTCCCGGTCATCCCAGGTCGAGCGGCTCGTCGCGACGGCCCCCCTCACCCGGGACGTCGTCCGCCGGTTCGTCGCCGGCACCGGCACCGACGACGCGTTGCGCGCGACCCGCGAACTCGTCGCCGACGGCCTGACGGTCACCCTCGACAACCTCGGCGAGGACACCGTCACCCCCGACCAGGCCACCGCCACCCGGGACGAGTACCTCGCCCTGCTGCGGGCACTCGACGCCGCCGGGCTCACCCCGGCCGCCGAGGTCAGCGTCAAGCTCTCCGCCCTCGGTCAGCGCTTCGACGAGCAGTTGGCCTACGACAACGCGCGGGCGATCTGCGTGGCGGCCGACGAGGCGGGCACCACGGTCACCCTGGACATGGAGGACCACACCACCACCGATTCGACCCTGGACACGCTGGTCAAGCTGCGTAA
Organism: Micromonospora sp. NPDC049081; assembly: GCF_040648835.1. Classification (NCBI taxonomy): domain Bacteria; kingdom Bacillati; phylum Actinomycetota; class Actinomycetes; order Micromonosporales; family Micromonosporaceae; genus Micromonospora; species Micromonospora sp. NPDC049081. The sequence continues at coordinate 141,783 of NZ_JBEZEK010000010.1, forward strand.
GGACCACCCGTCGACGGGGGCGGTGCTCCAGGCGTACCTGCGGCGCACCGAGTCGGACTGCCGGGAGCTGGCCGGTGCCGGGTCGCGGGTCCGGTTGTGCAAGGGCGCGTACGCCGAGCCGGAGTCGGTGGCGTACCAGTCGGCCCGCGAGGTGGACAAGTCGTACGTGCGCTGCCTCAACGTGCTGATGTCCGGGGCGGGCTACCCGATGCTGGCCACCCACGACCCGCGCCTGATCGCCATCGGCGAGGACCGGGCCCGCTGGTTCGACCGGGGCCCCGGCGAGTTCGAGTTCCAGATGCTGTACGGCATCCGCCCCGACGAGCAGGCCAGGCTGGCCGGTGAGGGCTACACGGTGCGCACCTACCTGCCGTACGGGGAGGACTGGTACGGCTACCTGATGCGCCGCCTCGCCGAGCGCCCCGCGAACCTGGTCTTCTTCGGTCGGGCCCTGGCCTCGAAGAAGTAGGCCATCCGGGAACACCAGGTCACGACCGGGTGAACGACGCCCGGTGCGCGATGAGTTGTGGGAAGGGATCGCGCAGGTCACAGCCGCCCCGCTACCGTACTGGTAACACGCGCGTTGCCGGCCCGTGCGGAAGCTCCGTCGGGTGGCGCGCGCCGGGCATGGGATGGGTCGGGTGAGCCATGGCCGGGTCGCAGTCCTCCGACGGTCGGCTGTCGGATGTCAGGTTCCTCACGGTCGCCGAGGTCGCCGCGGTGATGCGGGTGTCCAAGATGACGGTCTACCGCCTGGTGCACAGCGGTGAACTCACCGCCGTCCGGGTGGGCCGCTCGTTCCGGGTGCCCGAGCACGCCGTACACGACTATCTGCGTGGGGCGTTCCAGGAGACCGCCTGATCGCGCCGGTCGCGGCCGTACGACCGCACCGATCGCGACGTAACGGGCATCGGCTGGGGGCGCGTTGGTCCTGCTGACGCTCTCCGGCTACCCTGGAGCCGATCCTGAACCGTGCGCCGGTGTGCCCCGCCGCCACCAGGCTGGGTCCAGGTCCGTTGTCCGCAGAGCGGCCACCGGCGTCACCATCTCGACGCCGGGCGTCCGTGCCGAACGTTGCATCGAAAGGCTGTCGTATGGGCTCGGTGGTCAAGAAGCGCCGCAAGCGCATGGCTAAGAAGAAGCACCGCAAGCTGCTGCGCAAGACCCGCGTCCAGCGTCGCCGTCTCGGCAAGTGACCGACGCCGGGTCACCACCCGGCGTCCGGCACCACTTGCCATCTGTCGACCCCCGGAGGCTCAGGTGATCAGGCCGCGGACATCCCGGCTCGATCTCGCCTGCCGGTCAGGGCGTGCGCGATGACCCCCGGTGGCACCCCAGGTGCTCCGGGGGTCGTCGTCGTGACCGGGGTCGGTCGTTATCTGGGGGCGCACGTCGCCGCCCGGCTCGCCGCCGACCCCCGCATCGAACGGGTGATCGGCGTCGACCCGGCCACTCCCGGCCCCGAGTTCGCCGGCCTGCTCGACCGGGTGGAACGCATCCGGCTGGACCTCGACTCGCTCGGCGGCCTGCTGGCCGACCTCGACGTCGCCGCCGTGGTCCATCTCGCCCTGGTCACCGCCCCCGACCCGCAGCAGGGCGGCCGGTCGGGGATGAAGGAACAGAACGTCATCGGCACCATGCAGCTGCTCGCCGCCTGCCAGCGGGCACCCCGGCTGCGCAAGCTGGTGGTCCGGTCGTCGACCGCCGCCTACGGCGCGTCCTTCCGCGACCCGGCGGTCTTCACGGAGGAGACCGAGCCCCGCGAGGTGCCGCGCGGCGGTTTCGGCCGCGACATCCTCGACATCGAGGGGTACGTGCGCGGCTTCCGTCGCCGTCGACCCGACGTGACGGCGACGGTGCTGCGCTTCGCCCCGTTCATCGGCTCCACCGCCGACACCACACTCACCCGGTACTTCTCCCAGCCGGTGGTGCCCACCGTCTTCGGCCGCGATCCCCGGCTCCAGTTCGTGCACTTCGACGACGCCCTGGAGGTGCTGCACCGGTCGGTCGCCGAGGACCACCCGGGCACGTACAACGTCGCCGGGCCGGGGGTGCTCTCGCTGTCCCAGGCGATCCGCCGGGCCGGTCGGGTGGCCGTGCCGGTGTGGGAGCCGGGGCTGTCCGGGGCCGCCGCGATCGCCCGTAACCTCGGTTTCGGCCGCTACGGCCTCGACCAGGTCGACCTGATCGTGCACGGCCGGGTGGTCGACACCCGCCGACTGACCCGGGAGTACGGCTTCACCCCGCGCTCCACCGCCGTCGCGTTCGACGACTTCATCCGCGCCCACCACGGTGGTGCCGTCCTCAGCCGGGACCAGCTCGCCATGGCCGAGCAGATGGTGCTGGAGAGCATCCGGCAGGTCCGTTCCGCGGTCCGGGACCGTACGTGACCGAGCAGAACGGCCACCGTCGGCTCACCACGCCGCCCGTCCCCGCCCCGCCGTCGCGCAACGGGGCCCGGCCCGAGCCCACCGCCCCCGACCTGGCCCGACCCGCGCCCAAGTCCGCGCCTGCGCCCACGCCCGCGCCTAAGTCCGTGCCCGTGCCCGTGCCCGTGCCCGCCGAGCCTGACGTGGCCGGCCCCTCGGTGGCGGACCGGCCCGGTGACCAGTGGGACCGTCGGGTCGCCTCCGGCCTGGCGTTCCTGCGCCGCCGCCTCTCCGGCCAGTACGAGGTGGACGAGTTCGGGTTCGATCCGGAGCTGACCGGGGCGGTCTTCCATCCGCTGCTGAGGATGCTCTACCGCGACTGGTTCCGCACCGAGGTGACCGGCCTGGAGCACGTGCCCACCGACGGGGCCGGCCTGGTGGTCGGCAACCACTCCGGCACGGTGGCCCTGGACGCGCTGATCCTCTCCGCCGCCCTGCACGACCAGCACCCCGCCCGCCGCTACCTGCGGCTGCTCGGTGCGGACCTGGTCTTCCGGATGCCCGTCGTCTCCGAGCTGGCCCGCAAGACCGGCGGTACGGTCGCCTGCAACCCGGACGCCGAGCGGCTGCTCGGCAACGGCGAGGTGGTGGGCGTCTTCCCCGAGGGGTTCAAGGGCATCGGCAAGCTCTACTCCGACCGCTACAAGCTGCAACGCTTCGGCCGGGGTGGTTTCGTCTCGGCGGCGTTGCGCACCGGCACCCCGATCGTCCCGGTCGCCATCGTCGGCGGCGAGGAGATCTATCCGATGCTGGCCGACATCAAACCGTTGGCCCGGCTGCTCAAGCTCCCCTACTTCCCGGTCACTCCGACGTTCCCGTGGCTGGGGCCGCTGGGCATGGTGCCGCTGCCCAGCAAGTGGCTGATCGAGTTCTGCCCGCCGATCCCGACCGCCCACCTGACCGACTCGGCGGACGACCCGCTGGTCGTGTTCAACCTCGCCGACCAGGTCCGCGAGACCATTCAGCAGACCCTGCACCAGCTGCTGGAACGCCGCCCCGACCCGTTCGGCCCCTGAGCCTGCGGCTCCGGCCGCCCGGCGCGGGGGTGTGGCGCGGTGGCCCGGTCCGGTCCGGAGAGGGTGCGGTGCGGCGCGGTGGCCCGGCGCGGGGAGGGTGTGGCGCGCGGTGGCCCGGTCCGGGGAGGGCGCGGCGCGGTGGCCCGGCGGGTCGGCTGCGGTCCGGGTGGCGCCGGGGTCAGGCCGGGTGGCGGCGTCGGTGCAGCGCCCGGCCGGCGGAGACCGCGCCGGCCAGCAGCCCCAGCGCCGCCGTCGACGGTACGGCGATCCGGGCGGCCCGGCGCCCGGTGCGGAAGTCCCGGACCTCCCAGCCCCGGTCCCGGGCGGTACGCAGCAACGCGCCGTCCGGGTTGACCGCCACCGCCCGGCCCACCGCGTCGAGCATCGGCAGGTCGTTGCAGGAGTCGCTGTAGGCGGTGCAGCGGGCCAGCTCCAGCCCTTCGACCGTGGCGAGTTGGAGGACCGCCTCGGCCTTCGCCGGCCCGTGCATCAGGTCACCCACCAGCCGGCCGGTGTACGCGCCGTCGACCACCTCGGCGACGGTGCCGATCGCGCCGGTCAGGCCGAGCCGGGCGGCGATCACCCGGCCGATCTCCACCGGCGCGGCGCTGACCAACCAGACCCGCTGGCCGGCGTCGAGGTGGCGTTGGGCGAGCCGTCGGGTGCCGACCCAGATCCGTGGTGCCATCAACTCGTCGAAGATCTCCTCGGCGAGTCGTTCGACGTCACCGACCCGCCAACCCTCGACGAAGGCGAGGGCGGCCTGTCTGGCCTTCGACATGTCGCCGGCGTGCTCGGTGGCCAGCAACCGGAACCGGGCCTGCTGCCAGGCGAACCGGGCCAGGTCACCGGTGGTGAAGTAGCGGCGGGCGGCGAGCCCACGGGCGAACCAGTAGATCGACGCGCCCTGCATCATGGTGTTGTCGACGTCGAAGAACGCAGCGGCGCGGGAATCCGCCGGCCCGGGCGCCGGCGTCGCGTCCGCCCAGCCGGCGGTGTGCCCGTGGGCGTCGGTGCTGACGGTCACCTTGCGGGTGTCGGCCATCGCACCTCCTCCCGCGCCGTCGAGCGTGCCTTCGTTGACGAGCCTAGTCGGGCCGGGACGCCGGTCGACCGGTCCACGCAGGAACTGTGGCGGGTGACTCTGCCGCCGGTCAGCGGCCGATCGGGCAGCCGGCCGGGACAGGGCCGAGGGCGTCGCTGTCGACCGGGGCGGGTGACGCGCAGCCGATCGCGGCGCGCAGCGCGTCGGAGCGCTTGCGGATCGCGTCGAGCAGGGCGAGGGACTGCCGGGTGCGTTCCCGCTCGGCGGAGCCGGCCCCGTCGAGCAGGCCGGCCACCGCCCGACGTTGCCCGGTGACGAAGGTGTTCACCGCGTCCAGCGCCGCCGGATCGGTGTGCTGCGCGGCACCGGTGGTGAGCAGCCGTACGCCCTGCCGGGTGTCGGCGTCCATGTCGTCGAGGACCGCGCTGAACCCGGTCGCGTCGTCGCGGAGCGTCGCCGCCTCGTCGAGCCGGGTCCGGGCGAAGTCGAGGAAGAGTTGCCCCCGGCTGAGGTCCGACTTGGCCAGGGCGAGCTGGGCCCGTTCGGTGGAACGCTTCATGCCGTACAGGGCGTCGCCGGGCACCGCGTTCTCGCTGGCGGCGGAGATGCCGGAGACGGCTACCGCCCCGGCCGCGATGCCCACCAGGATGGCGCCCCGGGCCCGGGCCCGGCGGGCGGTCGCCCCGCCCAGCAGCGAACTCCGGCCGGTGGCCTGCGGGGTGCCGGCCGCAGCCGGGTCGGTGGTGTGTTCCCGCTCGGCGGCGGCCACCAGCATGGCCCGCAGGCCGGCGCGGAACTCGACGTCCACCTGGATGTCAGGTCGCTCGGCGACGAGTCGCTGCCCGACCGCCACGAGCCTGGTGAGCTGGTCGTCGGCGCGGGATCGGACGTGGTGGCGTCGGCCGCCGTTGGCCTCGTCGAGAAGCTGGGCGAAGCGTACGGCCCGACGACGGGAGAAAAGGTCGCTGTCCACCGTAGGCACCCCCTCTCGCTGGTCACGGCCGGTCGGCCGCGGTGGTTCCCAGCGACCGGCGGCGGCGTGCACCGTCGTACCAGGGTCGTGGTCGGCGGCGCTGCCCTGGACCGGGACGGATCCGGGGGCGCCGGGACAACCACCGGCCGCACCCGGAGAAACGCTCCGTGCCGGGCACCGGTTACGGGGCGGCCGGCAGCGAAATCACGAAGAGTGATCGTTGCCGCAGGTCAGGGCTGGAAACCGTCGGGTAGCAGACGGGCCAGCGCGCGGACCGCGCGGTACTGCAACGCCTTGATCGCTCCCTCGTTCTTGCCCATCGCCCGGGCCGTCTCCGCCACCGAGAGGCCCTGGAGGAAGCGGAGCACGATGCACTCCTGCTGTTCCGGGTTGAGCCGGGTGACGGCGGTGAGCAGCGCGACGTTGGTGATGTGCTCGACCACCGCCGCCTCGGGGCTGCCCTCCGGTCCGCGGTCCTCCCGGTCGGCGTCGAGTACGTCACCGGTGGTCACCTCCAGCCGGTAGCGGCCGGACTTGAAGTGGTCGGCGACCAGGTTGCGGGCGATGGTGACCAGCCAGGCGCCCAGGTCGCGGCCCTGCCAGGTGAAGCTGCCGATCCGTTTGAGGGCGCGCAGGAAGGTGTCCGAGGTGAGGTCCTCCGCCAGTTGGCGGTTGCCGACCCGGAAGTAGACGAACCGGAAGACCGTGTCCACGTACCGGTCGTAGATCAGTCCGAACGCCTCGGCCTCGCCGGCCTGCGCCCGTTCGACCAGCGTCCAGACCTCGGTGGCCGGGTCGGACGGGTCGGGTCGGCTCGGAAAGCCGGTGGGCGGGGTGCCGGTGGGCGTCGCAGTGGTACCGGGCGGGGCGGGGGCCGGGACCGTCGGGCGTGCGGTGCCCTCGGTCGGTACGGCCGGGACCAGTGCGGTGTCGTCGGTCGGCACGGCCGGGATCAGTGCGGTGTCGTCGGTCGGTACGGCCGGGATCAGTGCGGTCTCGTCGGCCGGTACGGCCGGGATGACGGCGGTCTCCCCGCCGGTCGGATCGGTCACGGCGGGGGGGTCGCCGACCCGGCGGCTCTGCGTGGGCATGGTGGGTGGCCGGGCGGGTGAGGTCACCCGGCCGGCCGGGGTGGCGTTGCCACCGGGCGCGGCGGGCCGGGGTGCCGCCTCGTTGGGGTGTGGACGCTGGTGCACCCGGCGGGACGCCGCCTCCGGGCGGGCCGGGTCCAACCGTTCGTTCACCGATGCGCGGGGCGTCGGCCCGGTCAGCCCGGTGGGATGATCCGGGTAGCCGAAGGCGGTCATCGGGCCTCCCGAGGGCGCGACACGGCCGGGCCCGGACGGCGGCGGGCAGCCGCCGCGCCGGGTCTGTCCCTGTCGGACAGGGCCGTGTGGTGGGGTGCCGACGCGCGGCAGATCCCCTTGAGGTGCTGGTCCAATGCGCGCACAGGCACGGGGGCCTCCTCGGGCTGAGGGGTGTCGACTCACGGCAAATGGGGTGAGCCGACCCGAGTGATGATAGGGCCAACGTCACCCGTGTGTGCCAAGTCCGTTACACAGGGCCAAAGTATTTGCCGGGGCCGCACAGCCTTGGCGGACCGGTTGTCCGTCGTGGTCGGTTGACTTTCACGTCGCGACTTGATCCGGGGTGGAAATTGCAGCTCAGTGGGGTGGTGGGCGGTCGACGACACGCCGCGGCGCCGGTCCGTCCACCGGTGTTCCCGGCCCCGTCCCGGCGCGGTCGGGGACCCGGATCGGCCCTCCGTTCGGGCGGGCCCGTTGACGCTGCGTGACCGTACGGTGTGTGGGCCTGGCCGGGCGGTCGGGGGCGTGCCAGACTCAGCCACCGCGCGACCGGCTCGGCCGTCCCGGGTGTGGCGCACCGGTGGACGGGCGAGACTGGGCGGGCGTGCCCGGCGCGTGTCGCCGGGCATCCGGCACCCGTGCGCACCGGTCCGTCCACCGCGCGCATCCCCGTCGCGGCCGAGTTCGGCCGCCCGTACCCGGAGGTCCCGATGTCCACTGCCGCCCGGCTCGCCCTGATCACCCGACCCGGTTGTCACCTGTGCGAGGACGCCAAGGCCGCCCTGGAGCGGGTGGTGGCGGTCACCGGCGACCGGTGGGTCGAGAAGGACGTGACCGGCGACGTCGAGCTGGAGCGCGAGTACGGCGACCGGCTGCCGGTGGTGCTGCTCGACGGCAAGGAGCACGGGTACTGGCGGGTGGAGGAGGAGCGGTTGCTCAAGGATCTGACCACTCCCCAGCTCTAGGGTGGCGCGGATCACGGTGGGTCAGCAGTCGCGCGCGATTGGTGAGGGAAGTCGGGATTGCGCAATAATCGCGCGGCGGCACCCTTGGCGTGCCGGATCGATCTTGCGGGATGGGGGAGCTGGTGGAGGAGTGCCGCGATTCAGCAAGATCGCGATTTGTGCACGTCTTCACAAGCGCCTACTCTGTAGTTTCGACGCGCCCTGCTAGCACGGCCGGCTCACCCGGCCACCGGCGGGGGTCCCCCAACGGGCGGGCACCGGAGCCGGCCGAGGATCGCACCGCACGGAGTCTCATGAGTCAGCACCGTCACCCTGGCGTGCCCGGCCGCGCCGGTGCCGTACCGGCGCTCCCGGACCTCCCGGAGGCGACCGTCGCGCGGCTCCCCGAGTATCTCCGCGCCCTGCACAACCTCGCCGACGCCGGCCACGAGACGGTCTCCAGCGAGGGCCTGGCCGGGGCGGCCGGGGTCAACTCCGCCAAGCTCCGCAAGGACCTCTCCCACCTCGGCTCGTACGGCACCCGGGGCGTCGGCTACGACGTCGCCCTGCTGATCGACCAGATCGAGTTCGTGCTCGGGCTCACCCAACGGCGGGCCGTCGCCCTGGTCGGGGTGGGTAATCTCGGTCACGCCCTGGCCGGCTACGCCGGCTTCGCCGGCCGGGGTTTCCGGATCGCGGCCCTCTTCGACGCCGACACGTCCCGGGTTGGCGAGATCATCAACGGGTTGGTCGTCCGGCACGTCGACGAGCTGCCCCGGGTCGCCGCCGAGGAGGCCATCTCGATCGGCGTGATCGCCACCCCGGCCCCGGCCGCCCAGGCGGTGGCCGAGCAACTGGTCGCCGTCGGCGTCACGAGCATCCTCAACTTCGCGCCGTGCGTACTCTCGGTGCCGGACGGGGTCGACGTGCGCAAGGTCGACCTCGCCATCGAGCTGCAGATCCTGTCCTTCCACGAGCACCGCAAGGCGTCGCTGACCGCGCTGCCCGCCACCGGCGGCTCCGCCCTCACCGCCCTGCCCGGCGGGCTCACGACCCCCGACACCCAGGAGGCGATCGGCACGTGAAGCTGCTCGTCGTCGGCGCGTCCTACCGCACCGCTCCCGTGGCTACCCTGGAGCAGTTGGCAGTCGCCCCCGCCGACCTCACCCGCACCCTGGACCGCCTGGTCGCCCAGCCGTACGTCGCCGAGGCGGTGCTCGTCTCCACCTGCAACCGGGTGGAGGTCTACGCCGCCGTGTCCGGTTTCCACGGCGGCCTGGGCGACATCTGCGCGGTCCTCGCCGAGCAGGCCGGCGCCCCACCCGCCGCGTTCGCCAACCACCTCTACGTGCACTACGACGCCGCCGCCGTCGACCACGTCTTCCGGGTCGCCGCCGGGCTGGACTCGATGGTCGTGGGCGAGGCGCAGATCCTCGGCCAGCTCCGCGACGCCTACCACTGGGCCTCCGGCGCGGACACCGCCGGGCGGCTGCTGCACGAGCTGATGCAGCAGGCGCTGCGGGTCGGCAAACGGGCCCACGCCGAGACCAACATCGACCGGGCCGGGCAGAGCGTCGTCACCGCCGCCCTGGACCTCACCGCCGAGTTGCTCGACGGTGGCCTCACCGGCCGGCCGGCCCTGGTGGTCGGCGCGGGTGCGATGGGCGCGCTGAGCGTGGCGACGCTGTCCCGCCGGGACGCCGGCCCGCTCACCGTCACCAACCGGGGCGTCGACCGGGCGGTCCGGTTGGCCGAGTCGTACGGGGCGAACGCCGTCCCGATCGCCGGACTCGTCCCCGCGCTCTCCACAGTGGACATCGTAGTGGCCGCCACCGCCGCCACCGAACCGGTCCTCACCGTCGACGTGGTGACCGGGGCGCTCGCCCGCCGCGACCCCGACCGGGGGCCGCTGGTCCTGCTCGACCTCGCCGTCCCCCGCGACGTCGCACCCGAGGTGGCCGGGCTGCCCGGCGTCGAGGTGATCGACATCGACCGGATGGCCACCCTGCTCGCCGACGGCCCGGCCGCCGCCGACGCCGCCGAGGTCGGCCGGATCGTGGCCACCGAGGTCGAGGCGTTCCTGAGCTGGCTGCGCGGCGCCGACGTGGCACCCACGGTGGCCGCCCTGCGTGGACGCGCCGACGACGTGGTCGCCGCCGAGCTGCGCCGGCTCACCCAGCGTCGCCCCGACTTCAGCGACGACCAGCGCGCCGAGGTCGCCCGGACCGTGCACCGGGTGGTGCAGCGGCTGCTGCACCAGCCCACCGTCAAGGTCCGCCAGCTCGCCGCCGAACCGGGTGGCGACCAGTACGCCGCGCTGCTGCGCGAGCTGTTCGACCTGCAGGTGCCGCAGACCTCGCCGGTCGACTCGGTGCCCGACGTGGTCGAGACCGGCCATGGATCGTTCGAGGTCGCCGACCTGCCGGCGACCGACACCGACCAGCCGCCCACCGGAGGTGAGCGATGAGTACCCCCCTGCGCCTCGGCACCCGGGGCAGCGCCCTGGCGATGGCCCAGTCCGGCCACGTCGCCGCGGCGATCACCGCGGCGACCGGCCGCGCCGTCGAGCTGGTCGAGGTGGTCACCGCCGGGGACCGGTCGTCCGCGCCGGTGCAGCGCCTCGGCGTCGGCGTCTTCGTCTCGGCGCTGCGCGACGCGTTGACCGCCCGCACCATCGACCTCGCCGTGCACTCCTACAAGGATCTACCCACCGCCGAGGCGAGTGGGCTGCACGTCGCGGCGGTGCCGCCCCGGCAGGACCCGCGCGACGCGCTGGTCGCCACCGGTGGTCGTACCCTCGCGGAGTTACCGCCCGGCGCCGTGGTCGGCACCGGCGCGCTGCGCCGCATCGCCCAGCTGCACGCCCTCGGCCTGCAACTGGAGGTCACCCCGATCCGGGGCAACGTCGACACCCGGCTCGGCCGGGTGCTCGGCCCGGACGCCGACCTCGACGCGGTCGTGCTGGCCCGGGCCGGGCTGGCCCGGCTCGGCCGGACCGACGTGATCACCGAAACGCTCGACCCGATGCTGATGCTGCCCGCGCCCGCCCAGGGCGCGCTGGCCGTGGAGTGCCGGGCCGACGACTCCGACCTGGTCGAGCTGCTCGCCGTGCTCGACCACGCACCGTCGCGGGCCGCGGTCGTCGCGGAACGGGCGCTGCTGGCCACCCTGGAGGCCGGGTGCTCCGCCCCGGTCGCCGCCTACGCCGAACTCGCCGAAGGTGAGAACGGTGACGAGATTTACCTGCGCGGGGCGGTGATCAGCCCGGACGGTTCCCGAGACCTCCGGCTGTCCCGCACCGGAACGCCCGCCGACGCGGCGGAGATCGGCAAGGCACTCGCCGCCGAACTCCTCGAACTCGGCGCCGACTCGATCCTCGGCCACGAAGGAAGCACCGGCCCGGGGACCCAGCAATTTGGGAGCACAGAATGACCCGCACCCGTAAGCCCGTCGGCCGCATCGCGTTCGTCGGCGCCGGACCCGGTGACCCGGGCCTACTGACCCGCCGGGCCCACGACGCCCTGACCGACGCCGACCAGGTGGTGTACGACCGGGGAGTCCCCGAGTCGCTGCTCGACGTCGTGCGCGCCCAGGCCCGGGCCGACGCCCAGTTCAGCCCCGCCGAGGGCGTACCGGGCGACGTGGCGAAGATGCTCATCAGCGCGGCCCGCTCCGGGCTCAACGCGGTGCACCTGGTCGCCGGTGACCCGTTCGGCCACGACTCGGTGGTCAAGGAGGTGCAGGCCGTCGCGCGGACCGCCGCGCACTTCGAGGTGGTGCCGGGCGTCGGCCAGGCCGAGGGCGTCGCCACCTACGCCGGGGTGCCGCTGCCCGGGGTACGCACCGCCGCCGACGTCGAGGACGTCAGCGCGCTGGACTTCGACGCGCTCGCCGCCGCCGTCGCCCGGGGCTCGCTGGCCCTGGCGGTCGACGCCGGTGACCTGGCCGCCGTGCGGGACGGTCTGCTGGCCGCCGGGGTGGACGGCACCACCGGGGTCGGGGTGACCGGCGACGGCACCGGTGAGACGCAGTACACCACCACGTCGAGCGTGGACTCGTTCGTCGCGGCGGCGCTCGGCTTCACCGGCCGGGTGGTGCTCACCGTCGGCGAGGGCGTCGGCCAGCGGGATCGGCTGAGCTGGTGGGAGAACCGCCCGCTGTACGGCTGGAAGGTGCTCGTCCCCCGGACGAAGGAGCAGGCCGGGGCGATGAGCGCCCGGCTGCGCGCGTACGGGGCGATCCCGTGCGAGGTGCCGACGATCGCGGTCGAGCCGCCGCGTACCCCCGCCCAGATGGAGCGGGCGGTCAAGGGGCTGGTCGACGGCCGGTACGCCTGGGTGATCTTCACCTCGGTCAACGCGGTCCGGGCGGTCTGGGAGAAGTTCGCCGAGCACGGGCTGGACGCCCGGCACTTCGGCGGCGTCAAGATCGCCTGCATCGGTGAGGCCACCGCCGACGCGGTACGCGCCTTCGGCATCCAGCCGGAGCTGGTGCCCGCCGGGGAGCAGTCCTCCGAGGGGCTGCTGGCCGAGTTCTCCCCGCACGACGAGATCCTCGACCCGGTCGGCCGGGTGCTGCTGCCGCGCGCCGACATCGCCACCGAGACGCTCGCCGCCGGGCTCACCGAGCGCGGCTGGGAGGTCGACGACGTGACCGCCTACCGGACGGTCCGGGCCGCCCCGCCGCCCGCCGAGATCCGCGACGCGATCAAGTCGGGCGGGTTCGACGCGGTGCTCTTCACGTCCTCCTCCACGGTGCGCAACCTCGTCGGTATCGCGGGGAAGCCGCACGCGCGTACCGTTGTCGCTGTCATCGGGCCCAAGACGGCGGAGACCGCGACGGAGTTCGGCCTGCGGGTCGACGTGCAGCCGCCGCACGCCTCGGTGCCCGACCTGGTCGAGGCGCTCGCCGCCTACGCCGTCGAACTGCGCGAGAAGCTCGCCGCTATGCCGGCGAAGCAGCGTCGGGGTTCGAAGGTGCAGGGGCCGACCGCGCTCAGGTTCCGCTAGTCGTACTGGGAGGCCCCTCATGCCGTACCCCGAGATCCGGCCCCGCCGGCTGCGCCGTAACGCGGCCGTGCGGCGGCTGGTCTCCGAGACCCGCGTCGACCCGGCCGAGCTGGTCGTGCCGATGTTCGTCAAGGAGGGGCTGACCGGGCCACGGGCCATCGCGTCGCTGCCGGGGGTGCTCCAGCACTCCCGGGACTCGCTGCGCAAGGCGGCGGTGGAGGCGGTCCAGGCCGGAGTCGGCGGGATCATGCTGTTCGGGGTGCCCGAGCAGCGGGACCCGACCGGCTCCGGCGGCACCGACCCGGCCGGCATCCTCAACGTCGCCATCCGCGACGTGGTGGCCGAGGTCGGCGACGCCACCGTGGTGATGAGCGACCTGTGCCTCGACGAGTTCACCTCGCACGGGCACTGCGGGCTGCTCACCCCCGACGGCGGGGTGGACAACGACGCGACCCTGGCCGCGTACGCCGAGATGGCGGTGGCGCAGGCGGACGCCGGGGTCGGCATGGTCGGCCCGTCCGGGATGATGGACGGCCAGGTGGGCGTGGTCCGCCGGGCCCTCGACGCCGCCGGTCACGCCGACGTGGCGGTGCTGGCGTACGCGGCGAAGTACGCCTCCGCCTTCTACGGTCCGTTCCGCGACGCCGTCGAGTCGGCGCTCGACGGCGACCGGCGCACCTACCAGCAGGACCCGGCCAACCTGCGGGAGTCCCTGCGCGAGGTCGAGCTGGACGTGGCCGAGGGCGCCGACCTGGTGATGGTGAAGCCCGCGCTGCCCTACCTCGACGTGGTGGCGGCGGTCCGGGCCGCGGTGGACGTACCGGTCGCCGCCTATCAGGTCTCCGGCGAGTACGCGATGGTCGAGGCGGCCGCCGCGAACGGGTGGATCGACCGCGAGCGGGTGATGCTGGAGACGCTCACCTCGATCCGTCGGGCCGGCGCGCAGGTCATCCTCACCTACTGGGCGGTGGAAGCCGCGACGCTGCTCCGTCAGCGTTACTGACTCCCGGGGCGGCTTGGCCCGTGCCGCGAGCGCCGTGGCCCACCCTCGTCGGCGTCCCCCGCCCCCGGCCCGCCCTCCGTGCCCAGCCCTGACCCCCTGTTTCCTGCCCTGCCCTCTGGGCTTGTGGCCCTCGCTCCTTGCTCCGGTCCTCGTTCCTTGACCTGGCCCCCTGTTTCCTGCCCTGGCTCCTCGTTCCCTGCCCTGGCCTCTGGACTTGTGGCCCCCGTTCCTTGCTCCGGCCCCCGTTCCTTGACCTGGGCCTCCCGGTCCTCGCCTAGGCACCCGGTCCCGCTCTCCTGACCCGGTCCCCGCTGCGGCCTCGACCCTGGTCCACGCCCCCCGTCCGGGATCCGGCCCCCGGCCCAAGCTCCCTGGCCCGAGGTCCCGCCCTGCCGTCGGTGAGCGGCTGTCGCTGGCGATGCTGGGTCTAAATTCGGCGGCACCGTCCGTTTGGCGGGCAGCCGCCTTGATTACTCTCCGCATTTTCTGGCCGCTCTCCGCCTACCCTCATTCGCACACTTTGCTCTGCTGCCACCCGCGCGACGCTCGCCCTGGGTGCCTGTCGCGGATGGGGCAGCAGAGCAAAGCGTCGGTGGGGCAGTGGGGTGGGATGGAGAGGTGTTAGACGTTCTTGCTGTTCAGGGCGTTTTGATGGATCTTGGCGGGCGGTGGGGCCGTCCAGGCTTGCGTTACCCACGGTAATTGAGGTGATGAGGCGACCAGATAACCCAGAGTGATTGGAGGAGGTCTGTGGAGGGTGGGGGTTTTCCACAGGTCGCGGAGTTGTCCACAGGTGACGACGGCGGGGTTGCGGCAGGGCCTGGCCGGGCGCGACGGTGGCGCCATGACCGACCCCGCGCTGCCGCCCGAACCCGCTGCCCACCCCACCCCGGGCTCTGGTCCGGCTTCGGCGTCCCACCCCGCCCTGGGCTCCGCTCCGGCGCCGCCTGCTCCGGCGCCGCCTGCTCCGGCGCCGCCTGCTCCGGCGCCGCCTGTTCCGGCCCCGTCCGCCCCGGCTCTTGCAGCTCCGTCCGCCCCGGCTGCGGCCCCCTCTCCCGCTCCGGAGGGGAAAGGGGACGAGCCGCCGACCTTCCTCAGCAGGCCGTTCGACCTGCCCTGGCCGGCGGCGGGCATCGTGCGGGCGGTCCGGCGGCGTGCCGACGCGAGTCAACGGGAACTGGCCCGCTGGGCGGGGGTGCACCACGGCACGGTCGGGCGGATCGAGGCGGGTGCGCTCACCCCGAGCATCGCCCTGCTGCGCCGGATCATCGCGGCGGCCGGCTTCCGGCTGGCCGTGGTCGACGAGTTCGGCCGGGTGCTCACCCCGATGCGGGACCGCGACGACACCCGGGACGGTGCCGAGCGCCGCTACCCGTCGCACCTCGACACGATTCTCGACCCTGAACCGGGGGAGTGGTGGGCGGACGTCTACGGGCTCGCCCGACCGCCGGAGACGTTCCGCCGTAACCGGGCCGTCCGGGACGCGATGCGCCGCCGGAGCCAGTGGGAGGTGCGGGTGGCGAAGTACCGCAACGTGCCACCGCCGCCCCGCGTGGTGCGCCCGCAATGGTGACGGCCCGCCGATCCGGCGGGAAGCCGGACCGACGGGCCGTCGGAGGTGCGCAACCGTCAGTCGTCGTCGGTGATGGTGCCCGTCGCCAGCAGATCGGCGAACCGCAGGTTCAACGGGCCGGCCACCGCGAACGCGATCTTCTCGTCCGCCTCCCGCTTCCGGTCACCGCGGACGGTCACCGGGAACGCCAACGAGGTCTGCCCGGCGGGCAGGGTCCGGCAGCCGACGTACGGGGTGAAGTCCAGCACGACCGTCGCGGTCAGCCCCACCGTGGCGGCGCAGAGCGTGGTCGGCTGGGACAGCGGACGGGACACGGTGACCTGGAACGTCATCGTGCTGCCACCCTGGTCGCCCTCCACCACGGTGGCGTCGGCCACCCGCAGCGACGGCTGGCTGCGGAACCGGGCCACCTGCGGGTCGTGGTCGCTGGCCCCCCGGGTGCCGTCCCCGGTGAACTCCGCCGGCCAGTCCGCGTTGACGTGCGCCGCCCGGATCTGCACCAGGTCGGCGTGCAGCGCGTCGTTGACGAACAGGTTGTCCAACGTCTGCGCCGCCCCCTGGAAGCTGTACGAGTACGCCGCCGACGGCACGTCGGCCACCAGGTCGTCCCAGAGGTTGTGCAGGCCGGCCCGGTAGAGCGGCCCGAGCTGGTCCGACGGGGTCGGGTTCGCGCCGGTCGCGATCGGGTCGTCCGGGCGGGGGAAGACGTTCAGGTCCCCGCCGTACACCACCCGGGCGTCCGGGTCGGCGGCCTCGATCGCGGTGACGATCGCCGCGCCGTACGCGGCCTGCTCGGTGCGCTGCCCGACCCGGCTGTCCGGCCCGGACGAGTAGTGGTTGCTCAGCGCGTACAGCAGGTAGGACTCCGAGCCGCCGGGCGTCGACTTCACCACGAACTTGCCCAGCTGCGGGGCCCGGGTGAAGACGTTGTTGCCGTCCTTGCCCGTCGAGGTGTCGGTGTCGGCCGGCAGCACCGCGTTGAGCGCCTTCGGGTTCTGCACGTCCGCGTTGGACGCCAGCCCCGCCGACCGGTACTGCACCGTGGGCGCGGAACCCAGCAGCGGATCGGTGGCGCTCGCCCCGGCCAGCGACAACCGGTCCGTGCGGTACAGGAACGCCGAGGTGATGCCCCGGGCGTCCGCGCCGGTGCGGTCGTACGCCGCCGTGTAGGCGGGACCACCGGCGGCCCGGATCGCCAGCGCCAGATCCTGGAGGGTGTCCGGAGCGCCGTCGGCGTTGTCGGTGGTGCCGCAGACCAGGCTGCTGCCGGAGACCGAGCAGATGTCCTGGTCTTCGGCCTCCTGCACCAGGATCAGATCCGGGGCGTGCAGGTCGGTGCGGATCTGCGCGGCCAGCTCGGACAGGTGCTCCCGGTAGTCGGCCTCGCCCGCCGGCACGTAGTCGAACGGCGGGGACACCCCTGGGCAGCCCGCGTTGCCGGTGAAGTCGCAGCCGTCGAACGGGTCGTCGCGGAAGTCGTACAGGTTCTCCACGTTGTAGGTCGCCACCGCGACCTCCCGGGCCCGGTCCGCCGGGCGCGGCGGGTTGTTCGCCGCCGGGTCCACCCCGGCGGTCAGGGCCAGCGACTCCGGCTGCACGCTGAACTTGCTGAAGCCGTACGACACCGCACCGAACGCGTCGGCGGTGAGGGTGTCGAAGGTACGCGCGGGCGGGAGCAGCGCCGTCGAATCACCGGCGGTGGCCTTCACGCCGCCACCGCCGAGCAGGATGCGCTGCCCGTTGCCGTTGTCGAAGACCTGCCCCGGCACGTCGTCCAGCGGGTGGGCGTCCCGGAAGACCCGGCGGGCGTACGGGTCGGCCCGCGTCAGCAGCGGATCCGCCCGGTCCACCACCCACACCTCGGAGTCGGCGGTGGAGCCGAACACGTCCCGGGGGCCGGTGACGCCGGAGCCGCTGCGGACCCGCAGCCGGGCCCCCTCGTGCCGCTCCCAGAACCGGTCGGCCGCCGCCGCGTCGGCCGGCGGGACCGCGTCGTCCACCGTCACGGCGGTGTTCACGTCGAGTCCGGTGTCGAGCCGGCGGACCAGCGAGGCACCGGAGAGCTGGGTCTGGTCGAAATACTCCGACACCCGGCCGCGCAGCACCACCTCGTCGCCGACGGTCGGCGCGTAGCCGCCGATCAGCGTGGTGAACGCGCCCATGAAGACGAAGATCCCGTCCGAGCTGAGCGGGTCGCCGTCCTCGGTGCCGGTACGGCTCTGCAGGTAGAAGCCGTACTGGTCGGCACCGGCCGAGGTGCGGGTCAGCGACTTCTGGGTGATCACGCCCCGCACGTCGTACAGCAGCGGGCTGGTGCCGGTGCCGGTGGGCGGGGCGAGCGGCGACCGGTCGGTGCGCGGGTTCTCGTCGTCGCGGGTCGGGCCCTGCACCTGGCCCACCGACAGCACCCCGTTGGCCTGCACGGTGAGCGGGCAGCTGGCGGTGCCGCCGTCGGCGTCCGTCGCGGTCACGGTGACCGCGTAGGTGCCGGCGGGCAGGCCGGTGGCGGTGACCGTCGCGGTCGCCGTGCCCCCCGGCGCGGTCGCCGGGGTGAACGCGGTACGGCTGATCGAGCCGCCCGCCGGGGCCGGGGTGACCGCGGTGACCGCCAGGTCGACGACCGTGTCGTCCGGGTCGGTGCCGGTCACCTGCCGGGTGCCGGTCGCGCCGGCCTCGATGGTCAACGTCCCGCCGCAGGTCAGCACGGCCGGCTGGTCGACCGGGCCGCCACCGTCGAGGGTGTGCGCGCCCAGCCCGTCGAAGGTGTCGGTGGCGAACCCGGCCCACTGGGCGGCCGGGTCGAACGCGTCCGACGGGTCGGTGTCCCCGCTGGACACCGCCGGCAGCCGGCGCAGCGTGTTGTCGGCGGTGCTGGTCAGCCCGCTGCCCCACTCGCTGCCCGGGTCGACGCCCACCTGCCCGATCGCGTCGAGCACGACGGCACCCCGACGCAGCACGATCGCGTCGTCGCCGTTGAACAGGCTCGCGCCGGTGGTCTGGTCGGCCTGGGCGAGGATCGCCGGCCCGGCCGAGGCGGCGGCGAAGACGAAGACGTCCCCGGCGGCGACGGTACCGGTGAGGGCGATGGTGGTGGCCGTTGTGGACCCGTTGAAATAGAGCTGGAGCTGGTAGCCACCGGCGGTCAGGTCGACCGCCGCGCCGGTGCCGTTGTACAGCTCGATCGCCTTGTTGTTGGACGATCCTTCGACGTACTCGGAGATGAACAGGTCGGTGGGCGCGGCGGTGGCCGCGGTGGGCGCGACGCCGAGCACCGGTACGGCGACGACGGCGACGGTGGCGAGCGCGGCGAATCTGCGGCGCAGGCGCATGGGGCCTCCACGATGGGTGGACGGGAACCAACGCACGTTAAGGTGCGTCGCTGTCCGCCGTCCATCCCCCCGGGGGCGATGTGGTGAATTCGCGACAGTGCCGACCGACGCCCCCGATCGGACGCCGCCGGCAGCCCTGCTCAGCGTTGGGCGTCGAGCCGGTGCACCAGCTCGGCGACGTCCACGCTGTATTCGCACCAGTCCCGGTCGGGCTGGTAGCCCAACTCGGCGTTGACCTTGAGCATCGCCTCGTTGGCCTGGGCGTTCCAGGTCTGCACCTCGGTCAGCTCCGGCTCGGCGGACCGCAGCTCCAGCAGCATCCGCGCCTTGATCGCCCGGTCGATGCCGTAGCCCTGGTGGTCCCGCACCACGATGGTGTCGTACTGGTCGGCGCGGGTGGGGTGCTGGACCGGCACCACCACCTCGGTCAGGCCGGCCACCGTGCCGGTGCGCTCCTGGAGGGCCAGCACGATGTACGGCTTCATGCCCCGGCGGTGCAGCGTGTCGAGGCTGTCCCGCAGCCGCTGCGGATCGTACGAGCTGGGGCGCAGTTCGCCGTCGTCGACGTCGCGCACCTCGGCCTTGGCCCGCGCGTACGCCTCGATCAGGTCGTCGGACGGCCCACCCGGGTAGAACTCCAGGTGGTAACCCGGGTCGACGCCGGCCGCCATCTCGGTGAGCGCCGTCCAGTCGACCGTGCCCAGGTCGAGCACGCTGCGGGTCTCGACGTACTCGCGGGTGAAGCCCAGCGACGAGTAGAAGCCGATCGCTGGGGTGTCCCCGACGACCTCGACCCCGATCGACTGGAAGCCCTCCTGGTAGACCCGTCGGGCGGCGGTGCGCACCAACTCCCGGCCGAGCCCGCTGCGGCGCACCGCCGGGTGCACCAGGACCTCCATTACGCCGATGTCCCCGAGCAGCAGCACGTGCACGTGCCCGAGGATGGTGCCGTGGCCGCCCCCGGCCGGCGGATCGTCCTCCGCCACCCAGGAGATGCGTCGTTCGCCGGGCATCACCTCGGAGAGGTACTCCCGCAGGGAATCCTCCCGCCAGGGCGGGTCCTGCGGGAGATCGGCGGCGAGGACCGCGTTCAGCGTGTCCAGTACGGAGCCGATCTCGGCGGACGACGCGGTTCGGGGATCCCACTCGCGCACCATCACGCGTCTAGCTTGCCGTCAACGGCTCTTCGGGGGAAGTGTCCGGTCCGCCAATGTATGCGAACGATCACCTCACGTACGGCTTGCGCGCCCGTACTCGTGGGCCTTGTCGAAGACGTCCTGTGCGTACCGGCGGACGTCGTTGTAGGAGAGGATGGCCCCCCACCAGTCGCCGGGGATGGTCATGTTCCGGCCGCCCTGGCACAGGTAGTTGCCGGCGGCGAGCGCGGTGTCGTCCAGGTCGTGCGGGTCCTTGCGGCCGTCGTTGTCGGCGTCCGCCCCGACCTGCTCCCAGGTGGTGGGGATGAACTGCATCGGTCCGATCGCCCGGTCGTAGACGGTGTCCCGGTCGAACAGCCCGCCGTCGGTGTCCCGGATCAGGGACCGCCCGCCCTTGCCGTCGAGCGGATCACCGATGATCTCCGGTACGGCCCGGCCGTCCGGTCCGAGCGTCGCGCCGTTGGCCTGCCCGTGCCGGGACTCCACGTAGCCGATCGCGGCGAGTGTGGTCCAGCTCAGCCGGCAGCTCGGGTTCGTCCGGGCGAGCACCAGCTCGGCGTAGCCGTACGCCTGCATGGCGATCGGGGAGACGCCCACCTTGGTGCCGGTGACCCGGGCCCAGTCACCCAGCGCGTCGGCGGGCCGGCCGGCGGCGGTGGGGGCGACCGGTCCGGTCGGCGCGACCCCGCCCGGTGGGAAGCCGGTCGGCGGCAGGGAGGGGACGCCTCCGCCCGGGAGCACCGGGATCCCGGTGGTCGTGGCGACCGACGGCAACCCGGAGCCGGTGGTGGCGGGGTCGTCCACCGCCACCGGTCGGGGGGCCCGGACCGCGCCCGGCACCACCACCGCGCCGACGGCGGCGGTCGCCGCGACCAGCGCGAACAGGAACAGGGCGGGCAACGTCAGCCGGCCGCTGGGACGACGGGACCAGGCCCGGGTGGCCCGGGTCGCGGCCCCCACCGCCTGCCGTGGTGGCGGCAGGCGGACGGCGTGCGCGAACGGGATCCGCCGCCGCCGACCCGCCACCGCGCCGCCACCCGCCGGCGGCTGCGTACCCGGCGTGGCCTCGTCGTCCCCGTCGCCCTTCGCGGCTGACCCGCCCTCGTCACCGGGACCGGTCTTCGCGGCCGGCTCGGCGTCGGTCTTTACAGCTGGTTCGGCATCGGTCTTCGTGGCCGGTTCGGCGTCTTCGGCGTCGGTCTTTGCGGTCGGTTCGGGATCGGTCTTCGCGGCCGGTTCGGGTGTGCCGTCGGTGCCGGCCGTCGGGGCCGACTCCGACCCGGGCATCGTCGGCTGCGGTTCGGGCGTCGGCTCCGAACCGGGCGTCGTCGGCTCCGGCCGGACCTCGGGGGTCCGGGGTTGAGCGGCGGCGTCGGCCGTCGGGGAGACGGGGGCGGTAGGGGCCGGCGTGGACGAGGGGGCCCGGTGGGGTCGGCGGGGCCGGGGGATCCAGCCGCGCCGCGGAGCGGGGGGTACGTCCTCGGGTGGGGTCGCCGCCCGCAGGGGCCGTACCGTCGAATCTTCGCCGCTCACCACTGTTTGAGTATCACCCATGTCGGCCAGGGAGTCAGGTCCGGCCGTAGGGTGGGGGCATGCCCCGGTACGAGTTCCGCTGCCGCGCCTGCGGCGACACCTTCGAGGTCAACCGGCCGATGGCCGAGGCCGGTGCGCCGGCCGACTGCCCCCAGGGGCATGCCGACACGGTCAAGCTCCTGTCCACCGTGGCGGTCACCGGCCGTGGTGGCGTCTCCGGCGCCGGTGGCGCCCCTGCGGGTCCCGCCTCCGGTGGCGGTTGTTGCGGGGGCGGCTGCGGCTGCTGACCGGATCGTCCGGCGACCGGACCGGCTGGTGACCGGGTCGGAAACGACCCGATGTAACGGTGTGGCGCGTCGGTGCGCCAGGATCAGTGACCCCTTGGGTCCGATATCGCCCAACCGTTCTCACGATGCGTGACCGGTTGACCATAGGGCAGCATGAACCCCGACGTCAGGGCGGAGGTGCCACGAATGTCGCCACGGATCCACCTCCCGAGCGGTTGGGTGACCTTCGTGTTCACCGACATCGAGGGTTCCACCCGGCTGGCCCAACTGCTCGGGTCGGACTATCGCCCGGTGCTCTGGGAGCACCGTCGCCTGCTGCGTGACACGCTGGCCGAGACCGACGGCGCGGAGCTGCTGACCGAGGGGGACTCGTTCTTCCTGGCCTTCCCGGACGCGTCGGCGGCGCTGACCGCCTGCCTGACCGCGCAGCGGGCGTTGTCCACCCACGAGTGGCCCAACCCGGAGGCAGCCCCGAAGGTGCGGATGGGACTGCACACCGGCTACGCGGAACCCCGCGACGGCGAGTACGCCAGCCCCGAGGTGCACCGGGCCGCCCGGGTGGCCGCCGCCGCGCACGGTGGGCAGGTGCTCTGCTCGGCGTCGACCGCACGGCTGGCCGAACCGCTGCCCACCGGGGCCACCCTGATCGACCTGGGCCTGCACCGGCTCCGGGGCTTCGACGACCGGGAACGGCTGTTCCAACTCGTCGCGCCGGGGCTCGGGCGGCAGTTCCCCCGCCCGCGTACCGCCGAGGCGTTGGCGCACAACCTGCCCACCCAGGTCACCTCGTTCGTCGGCCGGGAGACCGAACGGGTCGAGCTGGATCTGCTGATCCGTCGGCACCGGCTGGTCACCGTGGTCGGTGCGGGTGGCGCCGGCAAGACCCGGCTCGCCGTCGAGGTGGCGTCCGGCCAGGTGGAGGCGTACCCGGACGGGGTGTGGTTCGTCGACATCGCCACGGTCACCGACCCGGGTCTGGTGGCGTTCGCGATCGCCGCCGTGCTCGGGGCCCGTCCGGAACCGGGCCGCCCGATCCTGGACACCCTGGTCGAGTACGCGGCCGTCCGGCGGATGCTGGTGGTCCTCGACACCTGCGACGCCCAGCCGGCGGCCTGTGCCGAGGTGATCTCCCGGCTGCTCGCCGGTGGCAGCGGACTGCGGGTGCTGGCCACCAGTCGGGAGGCGTTCGGCCTGCTCGGTGAGGTGGTGTGGCGGATTCCGCCGCTGGCGGTCGACCCGCAGCCGGGGCGTACCGAGAGCGACGCGGTGGCGTTGCTGCTGGACCGGACGGCGGCGGCCCGGGGCGGTCGCCCGCCGGAGTGGACGGAGGCCGCCGACCTGCGCCGGGTGGTGCAGCGGCTGGACGGGCTGCCATTGGCGATCGAGTTGGCCGCGGCCCGGCTGCGGGTGCTCTCCGCCGGTCAGTTGGCCGCCCGGCTGGACGACATGCTGGGCACCCTCGACGCCGGGCGGGACGCCCCGGAACCACCCGCCGAGCGGGGTTGGGCGGGCAACCAGCAGGACACCGTGGACCTGGTCGCAGCAGCCTCCGGGCAGACGCCGCCGAGCCCTGCGCACCGGGCGGTGCAGCGTTCCGCCACCGAGCGGCACCTCACCATGCAGGCGACGGTCACCTGGTCGTACCGGACGTTGGGGCCCCGGTCCGCCCGGTTGCTGCGCTGGTTGGCGGTCTTCGCCGGGCCGGTGGACCTGGCCACGGTGGAGTGGCTGCTCGCCGACGACCCGCTCGATCCGCTGTCGGTGCTGGTGGACAAGTCGATGGTGCTGGCCGAGCCGCACGCCTCCGGCAGCACCTACCGGATGCTCGACCCGATCCGGGCGTACGCGGCGCGTCGGCTGGTCGAGACCGGCGAGGAGCAGGCCGCCCGGGACCGGCATGTGGCCTGGGCCCAGCACGCGCTGCACCGGGCCCACCTCGGGGCGGACGGCCGCCCGGTCACCCTGTCGCTGTACGCGGTGGACCCGCTGGCCCGTGAGTTGCGGGCTGCGTTGCGTTGGTCGGCCACCGGGGGCAGTGCGCGGGCCGGGCTGCTGCTGGCCGGTGGGCTGGACCAGTGGTGGCGGGAGCGGGGGCTGTCCCGGGAGGCCCGGCTGTGGCTGTTCCGGCTGTACGGGCGGATCGCCGAGACCGGGGAGGCGATCCCCGAGGCGGAGCTGGCGGCGGCGTACCACCTGCACTCGCTGCACGCCGGTGCGGACGGCGAGTTCGCCGAGGAGCTGCGGTTCTCGCAGCGGGCGGAGGCGGCGGCCCGGCAGGCCGGTGACGCGGGGCTGCTGGCCCGGGTGCTCGCCGGGCGGGCCGCGCCGTTGGTCGACATGGGGCAGTTCGCCGAGGCGGAGCGGGTCTGCCGGGAGGTCATCGACTGGGCGGGCGAGTTGGAGGTCAGCGGGGACGCCCTGCTGGCCGTCTACAACCTGGCGGAGCTGCTGTGGCGGCGGGGTGCGTTGGCGGAGGCGGCGGAGCTGCTCGGGGCGGCCCGCCCGGCGGAGGCGGCCCGGCCGGTGGAGCGGGGCTACCGGTCGGTGGACATGCTGCTGGGCATGGTGGCGTTGGCCCGGCACGACTTGGTGGCCGCGCACGACCATCTGTTGGTGGCGCTGCGGGCCCGGATGGGGCACGGCTACCACGGGCGGGCCTGCGACACGGTGAACGCGGTGGCGGTGCGGTGTGCGCTGGGCGGGGAGCCGGTGACGGCGGCCCGGTTGTTCGGCGCGGCCCAGGCCACCCGGGCCCGGTTGCGGGGCACTCCGGGCATCTTCGCCACGTACTGGCAGGAGCGGCAGGTCGAGCTGCGGCGCACCCTCGGCGACGCGGCCTTCGACGCGGCCTACGGCGAGGGCGGCGAGTTGGGTCTGGAGGAGGCGGCGGCGTTGGCGTTCGCCGTGGAGCACCCGGATCTGGCGGCGGACTCGGTCCGGTTCCGGGCGACGGGTGTGGTGACGCCGCGACCGACCGGCACGGCCACCCCCCGACCGGCCGGCGCGGTCACCCCTCGACCGCTGGCCCGCCGCGATGCGGAACGTCGGGAGGAGTGGGCCTGACCCGCCGCGCCGTCCGACGGGCGCGGCGGCGATCCACGACGAGCCCGCCCGGCGGGTACGGGCTGCGGGGGACCCGGTGCGGCCTGCGGGTCCAGGCGTTCGGCGGACACGAGCGCGGCGTGGCAGACCGACCGGTGGGCGTGGGCGTCCGGCGGCGCTGCCCGCGCCGCCGGACGCCCGGCTGCCGGTGGGTCAGCCGCGTCGGGCGGCGGCCCGCTCGGCGTCGGCCTTCATCCGGGCGGCCCGGTCGAGGTCGGCCTGCGAGACGGCGGCGACCGAACCGAAGATGCTGACCGCCTGGTAGTACGTCCAGGCGAGGCTGGTGCAGGCCGGGCGGACGACGGAGTTGTAGGTGGCGCAGACCCGCTTGAGGTCCTCGTAAAAGGCGCTGTCCAGGCGGGCCTTGTTGGCGGAGAAGATCCCCATCGCCTTGTGGTTGCGGTAGCCGAAGTCGTGCCGGTAGCAGGAGAGGTTGAAGGTGAAGCCGAGCGGGTTGTCCGGGCTCGACGAGCAGTAGTCGGTGGACCAGTCGAAGCCGTAGTCCGCCCAGGCGGCCTGGTTGAGGCGGCCGGAGTTCCAGGCGTTGTAGCTGCTGGCGCTGGTCTGGGTCCAGCTGCTCAGCACGCTGAGCTTTTGCGAGGTGCTCACCGCGGCGGATGCGGGTGAGCCGACGCCGAGCACGCTGAGCAGGGCGAACGTGCCGGCGGCGAGGGCGGTGGCGAGACGACGGGACAAGTTTTCCTCCGCGGGATGGGCGGTACGGTGTGTCACCGGCTGGTCACCGGAGTTAGATCAGTCTCGATCAATGTCCCGTCGGTGGGGCGTGGCGGAGGCGACGTATTGGTGACATACGTCGAAACAGACGAATGCCCCGGATGCCGGAGCACCCGGGGCGTCCGAGGACGATCAGCGCACCACCCGCGCCGACGAGGCGGCACTCTCGTTCCACGACCGGTCCAGCGCGGTCACCTGGTAGGTGTACGCCCGACCCGGCTCAGCGGTGCCGTCCACCCAGGACTGCGGCTGCCCCGGGGCGGCCCGGACCGTGCCGACCAGGTGTGTCGCGTCGGCCCGTCCGCACCCCTCGACCGGGCCGGGCCCGTCGAAGCGGTAGACCGCGTACGACGTGGCGGTGCCGAGCGGGCCCGTCCCGTCGGCCGGCTGCCGCCAACGCAGACGTACCCCCTCGGTGGTCCGCTCGGCCCGGGTGAGTGCCGGACGCAGCAGCGGCTTCGCCGGCAGGTGCGCCATGGTCGGCACCAGCGCCGGACGGGAGTAGTGCGCGGCGGCGTAACTGCTCGTCGCGCCGAGCCGGTCGGCCCGCACCTGCACCGCCGAGAAGTGCACGTTGCCGAGCACCTCCGGGTAGGCCCGGTTCAGCGTCAGGTGGTCCGACAGTTCCTGCGGGTTCATCCAGTACGTGCCGTAGGCCGGGTCGCCGCTCTTGTAGTCCGCCTGGCCGATGTAGAGCTGCACCCGGGTGCCGCGTACCGTCTGCGCCCACCAGGGCACCAGTCGGGCGTAGTCGGCGGCCGGATACTGGCCGATGTACCAGTAGAGCTGCGGCACCACGTAGTCGATCCACTCCTGCTTGACCCACCTGCGGGTGTCGGCCGAGATGATGTCGTACGACTGGCTGCCGGTGGTGTCCGAGCCGTCCGGGTCGGCGCTGGCGTTGCGCCAGATGCCGAACGGGCTCACCCCGAACTTCACCCACGGCTTGACCGCCTTGACCCTGATCCCCATCTCCTGGATCAGCAGGTCGATGTTGTCCCGCCGCCAGGCCGCCCGGTCGGTGAACCCCCGGTGGTACGCGGCGAACGTCGCGTCGTCCGGTACCGGGTACGTGCCGCTCGGGTACGGGTAGAAGTAGTCGTCGAAGTGCACGCCGTCGATGTCGTACCGGCGGACCGCGTCGAGTATCGCGGTCTGGACGAACTCACGGACCTGCGGGACGCCCGGGTCGTAGTAGAGCCGGCTACCCGCGACGCCGGCCGGCGGGTAGGCGAAGGTCCACTTCGGATGCTGCCGGGCCGGATGGTCCGGGGCGAGCTGTCCCAGGTCGGCGCCCGCGCCCCCGGGTGCCGGCATGGAGATCCGGTACGGGTTGAACCAGGCGTGGAACTCCAGGTTCCGCAGGTGTGACTCGGCGACCAGGAAAGCCAGCGGATCCCAGCCCGGGTCCTGCCCCCGCACCCCGGTCAGGTACTCCGACCACGGCTCGTACGGCGACGGCCAGAACGCGTCGGCGGTCGGCCGGACCTGCACCACCACCGCGTTGTGGTGCAGTCGCTGCGCCAGGTCGAGCCAGCCCCGGTACTCCGCCTGCTGGGCGGCGATCCGGTCCGGGGCGGTACGGGAGGCCGCGCTCGGCCAGTCGATGTTCACCACCGACGAGATCCACATCGCCCGGAACTGCCGCTTCGGCACCGCCGGATCGACCACGCAGGCGTCACCCACCCCGCCCGTCGCGGCACCACCCCCGCTGCCCGCGCCACCCGCGCCGTCTCGGCCGGTGGCCGCCGCCGACCCGGTCCCCCCGAGCCCGCCGACCACCACCAGCACCAAGCCGACCGCACCGATCCCGAGCCTTCGCACCACGCTCTCCCTCCGCCGCTCCCGCCCGCCCGCACCCCACCCGCCGCCGCCGCTCCCTCCGCCTCCGGCGTCCCGCCCCTCGCCCCTTCCCCCTCCCCTCCGGCGTCCCGCCCGGGTGATCAAGAGGTTTACGTCAGTTGATCAAGAGGTTCGCGTCATCCGACGCGCTGGGATTGACGTAAACCTCTTGATCGCCGGGGACGGGTGGGTGAGGGGAGGAGGGGAGGGGCGGGAAGTGGCGGGGTGGGTTAAGGGATGGGAGGAAATTTTCATACTGGGGTGAGGGTGCAAGGCGTGGGGTCGGGTGGTGGTGACCGAAAGTGGTTAGCGGGGGACTGGGTGTAGATGTGGTGGGGTTGATTGGGGTGGGGTTGGGGTGGGTAGCAACGCGCGGCACCGGTCGTCAGCAGGGCGGTCGCGGTGGTGGGAGGGGTGAGTACGGTGTCTGTGCTGCGAACCAAACCGATCAAGGATGTGGTTGCCCAGGGCAACGCGGACGGCAGCGACGGCAGCCCCGGTCTCAAACGCCGGCTCGGTGCCCGCGACCTCACCGGCTTCGGCATCGGCATCGTGATCGGCACCGGCATCTTCACCCTCACCGGCATCGAGGCACGCGACAGCGCCGGGCCGGGCGTGGTGATCTCGTTCGCCATCGCCGGGGTGGTCGCCCTGCTGGCGGCCCTCTGCTACGCCGAGTTGGCGTCCAGCGTGCCGACCGCCGGCAGCGCGTACACCTACGCGTACGCCACGATGGGTGAGATCGTCGCGTGGATCATCGGGTGGGACCTGCTGTTGGAGTTCGCGCTCGGCGCGGCGGTGGTGGCCCGGGGCTGGTCCGGTTACCTGGCCGAGCTGTTCGGCCTGCCCAGCACCTGGTTCGCCGAAGAGGGCAGCGTGGTCAACCTCGGGGCGATCGGCATCGTGCTGCTGCTCGGTGTGGTCGCCGTCATCGGCATCCGCGAGTCCGCCCGGATCACCAACATCCTGGTGCTGGTGAAGGTCGCCATCTGCATCTTCGTCGTGGTCGCCGGGCTGTTCTTCGTCAAGGCCGCCAACCTCAGCCCGTTCATCCCGCCGGCCGAGCCGGCCGGTGCCGGTGACGACGGCATCAAGCAGCCGGTCGTGCAGGCGTTCTTCGGGCTGGAGCCGTCCGTCTTCGGTTTCGTCGGGGTGCTCAGCGCCGCCGCCGTGGTCTTCTTCGCGTACACCGGGTTCGAGGCGGTGGCGAACCTGGGTGAGGAGACCAGGCGGCCCAAGCGGGACCTGACCCTGGGGTTGTTCGGCACCCTGTTGATCTCCACCGCGCTCTACGTCGGCGTCTCGCTGGTCGTGGTCGGCATGGTGCCGTACGGCGAGATCGACCGGGGTGCCCCGATCGCCGCAGCCTTCAACGCGGTCGGTGCGAGCTGGGCCGGGGTGCTGGTCTCCATCGCGGCCGTGGCCGGCCTGACCAGCGTGATCCTGGTCGACCTGGTGGCCATGGGCCGGATCGGGTTCGCCATCTCCCGGGACGGGTTGATCCCGCCCGCCGTCGCCAAGATCCACCCGCGTTGGGGGACCCCGTACCGGATCTCCGCCGTGATGACGGTGGTGGTGGCGCTGCTCGCCGGGTTCCTGCCGCTGTCCGCGTTGGCCGACCTGGTCAGCATCGGCGCGCTCTGCGCCTTCATGATCGTCGCCATCGCGGTGCCGATCCTGCGCCGTAAGCGCCCCGACCTGGAGCGGCCGTTCCGGGTCCCGTTCTCCCCGGTGCTGCCGATCTTCACCGCGCTGGCCTGCCTGTACCTCACGCTCAACCTGTCGATCGAGACCTGGATCAGGTTCCTCATCTGGATGGCGCTCGGCGGGATCATCTACTTCGGCTACGGCTACCGCCGCAACCGGCTCGCCACCGGCGAAGCCGAGGACCGGGCCAAGGAGCGTGCCCCGGCCTGACGACCCGGGGGTGCCGGCCACCCCGGGCCGCCGGTCGGTCGTTCCGGTGGCCCGGGGTGGTCAGGGTCGGGGGGCGAAGCGCAGCAGGTTCCAGGAGATCGCCGGCAGGCGTACGGAGCAGCGGTCGCCGTCGACGGTGGCGGTGGGCAACTCCCGGGGCGTCACCCGGTCGGGCTCCGCCTCGGTGTTGACCGCGTCCGGGTCGTCCCCGGCGGCCAGGCTGAGGTGCTGCACCTGGTGCAGCCCGGACAGGCCCCGCAGGTCGATCTCCACCGGGAGGGCGTCGGTGCCCCGGTTGACCGCGAACACGGTCAGCCCGCCGGACTCCTCGTCGTGCAGCGCGACGGTGTCCAACACCGGCACGTCGCCGTACCGCTTCGTGGCGTAGTGCGGCGAGACCGGCTCGGTGCGCAGCACGGTGCCGGTGGCGTGGCGGGCGGTCAGGGCGAACGGGTGGAAGATGCTCTGCCGCCAGGCCGGCCCGCCGGTGCGGGTACGGATCGGGGCGATCACGTTGGCCAGCTGCGCCTGGGCGGCGACACCGACCCGGTCGGCGTGCCGGAGCAGGGTGATCAGCAGGTCGCCGACCACCACCGCGTCGACGGCCGTGTAGTCGTCCTCAAGCAGCGCGGGTGCCTCGACCCAGCCGCGCGCGTCCAGGTCGCCCTGGACGCGGGACTGGTACCAGACGTTCCACTCGTCGAAGGAGATCTTCAGCTTGCGGGTCTGGCGCAGCCGGGCGGCCACGTGGTCGGCGGTGGCGACGACCTCGGTGATGAACTGGTCCATGTCGACGGCGGAGGCGAGCAGGCTGGCCCGGTCGCCGTCGGTCGGGTCGTAGTAGGAGTGCGCGGAGATGTAGTCGACCTGCTCGTAGGTGTGTTCCAGCACGGTCGCCTCCCAGGAGGCGAAGGTGGGCATGCCCCGGCCGGAACTGCCGCAGGCGACCAGGCTGATCGAGGGGTCGATCAGCTTCATCGCCCGCGCGGTCTCGGCGGCGAGCCGGCCGTACTCCTCGGCGGTCTTGTGGCCGACCTGCCACGGGCCGTCCAGTTCGTTGCCGAGGCACCACAACCGCACGCCGTACGGCTGCTGCGCGCCGTGTGCGCGACGCAGGTCGGACAGCCGGGTGCCGCCCGGATGGTTGGCGTACTCCAGCAGGTCGCACGCCTCCTGGACGCCCCGGGTGCCGAGGTTGACCGCCATCATCGGCTCGACCTGCGCGGCGGTGGCCCAGGCCATGAACTCGTCGAGGCCGAACGCGTTGGTCTCGATGGTCTTCCAGGCCAGGTCCAGCCGGCGGGGGCGGTCGTCGACCGGGCCGACACCGTCCTCCCAGCGGTAGCCGGAGACGAAGTTGCCGCCGGGGTAGCGGACCATCGAGACGCCCAGTTCCCGGGTCAGCTCCAGCACGTCGCGGCGCAGGCCGAGCGGGTCGGCCCCGGGGTGCCCCGGCTCGTAGATGCCGCCGTAGACGCAGCGGCCCAGGTGTTCGACGAAGGAGCCGAAGAGCCGGCGGTCCACCGGGCCGACCGTGAAGGCCGGGTCGATCGTCAACCGTGCTGCACGCACGGGCCCACCTCTTCCCCTGAGCTGCTCGGAGCGACTACGGTCGATGCGCTGCTCCGCGTTTGTATACCGTTGTCGCCAACGTTGTAAAGGATCTCTCGCGCGATTCGGTCCGGTGGCGGACGCGGGAAGGAGCCCACGTGCGGCACCGACTGAAGGACGTGGCCGAACGGGCCGGGGTGTCGGTCAAGACCGTGTCGAACGTGGTCAACGGCTACCAGCACGTCCGCCCGGACACCCGGGCCAGGGTCGAGGCGGCCCTCGCCGAACTGCGCTACCGGCCCAACCTGTCGGCCCGCAACCTGCGCAAGGGCCGTACCGGCGTGATCGCCCTCGCCGTGCCGGAGCTGGACATCCCCTACTTCGCCGAGTTGGCCCGGCACGTGGTGGCCGCCGCCGCCGACCACGGCTGGACCGTGCTCATCGACCAGACCGGCGGTGGCCGGGAACGGGAACGGGTCGCCGCCGCCGGCATCGGCGACCACCTGATCGACGGTCTGATCTTCAGCCCGCTGTCGCTGACCGCCGACGACCTCACCGACCTCGACGGCGTACCGATGGTGCTGCTCGGCGAGCGGGTGGACCACGGCCCCGCCGACCACGTGGTGATCGACAACGTGACCGCCGCCCGGGAGGTGACCGCCCACCTGATCGGCCTCGGCCGCCACCGGATCGCCGCCGTGGGCGCGCAACCCACCCCCGAGGGGGCCGGTGCCCGCCTGCGGCTGGCCGGCTACACCGCCGCCCTGACCGAGGCCGGCATCGGGTACGACGAACGCCTCGTCGCCGCCACCCCGGCCTGGCGTCGCGCCGACGGCGCCGCCGCCCTGCGCCACCTGCTCGCCTCCGGAACCCGCCCGGACGCGGTGTTCTGCTTCAGCGACACCCTCGCCCTCGGCGCGCTGCGCGCCCTGCACGAGGCCGGCCTGCGGGTCCCCACCGACGTCGCCGTCGCCGGCTTCGACGACATCGAGGACGGGCGGTTCAGCGTCCCCACCCTGACCACTGTCGCCCCGGACAAGGAACGGATCGCCCGGCTCGCCGTGGACCTGCTCGCCGGCCGGCTGGGCGGGGACCGGGACGCGCCACCCCGGGAACTCACCGCCCCACACCGCCTGACCCCCCGGGAGAGCACCGCCTGACGCCCGCCCTGCCCGCTCGGCCGAACCTGCCCGCTCGGCCGAACCTGCCCGCTCGGCCGAACCTGCCGTTCGGGGCGGATCTGCTGTCCGGGCCGGGTCGGGTCGCTGGGCCGGAGCCGTGGCCCGGCCGGTCAGTCGAAGAAGCGGGCCAGGTGGGCCGGTGCCGGCGGTGGGGCGTCGACGGGCAGCGGGGTCAGATCGGCGAAGATGGACGCGCCGTCGCAGCCGGCGTGCAGCGGATGCCAGCGCGGGGTGCCCGGCGGGCGCTGACCGCAGACCCCCTTGATCGTCTGTACGTCCAACAGCCGGACGTGGGTCGGGTCCGCCACCGCGTTGACGTGCCCCCACCAGGGGCTCATCACGTGCAGCACGCCACCCGGGCGGAGCACCCGGTGGCACTCGTCCAGCAGCGGCAGGAAGTCGATCAGGTGCTCCAGGATGTGCACGGTGAAGATGACGTCGACGGAGTCGTCGGCCAGCGGCAGCGACCCGGACAGGTCCGCCACCGCGTCCACCCCGGGGGCCGGGAAGATGTCCAACCCCAGGTTCGTCGGGTACTGCTTCTGGCCGCCGCAGCCCAGGTCCACCACCACCGGGTCCCGGCCGTCGACCCGCACCCGCCCCCACACGCCGTACACCCCGGCCAGCCGGCCGACCAGCTCGCGGACCAGCCGCAACTGATCAGGTTCGGCCACCTCCCCGCTCAGGTGGGCGACCCCCCGGTCGAACCGCACCTCGACGCGGAGCCCACGTAACCGCTCGTCGTGGCGGGCCTGCTCGGCCCAGGCCGCTTCGAGGAACCCGTCGAGCGCCCGCAGCCGTTCGGCCGAGGGCGGTGCCTGCGCCAACGCGACCATGGCCACCTCCCGCCGGCCGTTACCCGCTCTCCGGCCCCGCACACCAGTCGCCGCCAACTCTCGCCGCTCTGCTGCCCACCACCGCTCTGCTGCCTGTCGCCGAGCCGGTGTCCGGGGCGGACCCCGCCGTGACCGTGACCGTCCAGCCGGGCGATGGCTCCGCGCGCGGAGCGCGTACCCGTGGGTCAGCCGCCGGTGCGGCGGGTGGGCCGGCCGACGGCCCGGATGCGCTGCCGGGGCGCACCGGCCGCCTTCGGCCGCTTGAGGTGATAGCGGTGCAGCTCGTTGTGGCCCTCCAGGGACGGGTCCTCGCTCATCCCGACAAGTTCCCAACCCTGGTCACCGGCCCGGTTCAGGTGCGCCAGCGCCGTGTCGCCGTAGGCGGTCACGTCGGTCATCGAGCCGTCCGGGCCGTACCAGACGAAGACGACCTCCCAGCTGAGGTCGGAGGCGGTCGGCTGGCGACGGCGCACCAGCAGCGCGTACTCCCATCTGAGCATGACCCATTGTCACCCGGCGGTCGTCGGGCGGCACGGATCAGTCCTCGGCGATCCGCCCGTCGGTGACCCGCAGCCGCCGGTCCACGCTGACCGCCTCCAACATCCGCCGGTCGTGGGTGACCAGCAGCAGCGTCCCCGGATAGCCGGCCAACGCCGACTCCAACTGCTCGATGGCCGGCAGGTCGAGATGGTTGGTCGGCTCGTCGAGCACCAGCAGGTTGACCCCCCGGCCCTGTAGCAGCGCCAGCGCCGCCCGGGTCCGCTCGCCCGGCGACAGCGTCGCCGCCGGCCGCAGCACGTGCGCGGCCCGCAGACCGAACTTGGCCAGCAGCGTCCGCGCATCCGCCGGCATCATCTCCGGTACGGCGGCCCCGAACGCCTCCAGTAGCGGCTGGTCGCCGAGGAACAGCCCCCGGGCCTGGTCGACCTCGCCGACCACCACCCCCGGCCCGAGCGCGGCGTGCCCGGCGTCGAGCGGCAGCCGACCCAGCAACGCGCCGAGCAGGGTGGTCTTGCCGGAACCGTTCGCCCCGGTGATCGCCACCCGGTCGGCCCAGTCGATCTGGAGGTTCACCGGCCCCAGGGTGAAGTCGCCCCGGCGGACCACCGCGTCGCGCAGCGAGGCCACCACCGCACCGGCCCGGGGCGCGGCGGCGATCTCCATCCGCAGCTCCCACTCCTTGCGGGGCTCCTCGACCACGTCGAGGCGTTCGATCAGCCGCTCGGTCTGCTTCGCCTTGGCCGCCTGCTTCTCCGTCGCCTCGGCCCGGAACTTCCGGCCGATCTTGTCGTTGTCGGTGGCCTTGCGGCGGGCGTTCTTCACACCCTTCTCCATCCAGGCCCGCTGGGTGCGGGCACGGGCCTCCAACGCGGCCCGGGTGTCGGCGTACTCCTCGAAGTCGGCGCGGGCGTGCCGGCGGGCCACCTCCCGCTCCTCCAGGTAGGCGCCGTAGCCGCCGCCGTAGTGCCGCACCTGCTGCTGCACGAGGTCCAGCTCCAGCACCCGGGTCACCGTCCGGGTCAGGAACTCCCGGTCGTGGCTGACCAGCACCGTGCCGGCGCGCAGGCCGGTGACGAACCGTTCCAGCCGGTCCAGACCGGCCAGGTCCAGGTCGTTGGTGGGCTCGTCGAGCAGGAAGACGTCGTACCGGCTGAGCAGCAGCGAGGCCAGCCCGGCGCGGGCCGCCTGACCACCGGACAGGCCGGTCATCGGGTGGTCCAGGTCGACCGTCAGCCCCAACTCCGCGGCCACCTGCTCGGCGCGTTCCTCCAGGTCCGCCCCGCCGAGGTCGAGCCACCGCTCCAACGCCGCGGCGTACGCGTCGTCCGCCCCGGC
The DNA here is from genome assembly GCF_040648835.1 of Micromonospora sp. NPDC049081. Lineage (NCBI taxonomy): Bacteria > Bacillati > Actinomycetota > Actinomycetes > Micromonosporales > Micromonosporaceae > Micromonospora > Micromonospora sp. NPDC049081. The sequence goes on from NZ_JBEZEK010000010.1 coordinate 176,388, forward strand.
CGTGCCTGCGGTGAGCGCCTCGGCGGCGGCGTCCAGGGCCGCCTGCGCCCCGGTCACCCCGGTCCGTCGGGCCAGGAAGTCGCGGACCGTCTCGCCCGCCCGCCGTTCCGGCTCCTGCGGCAGATAACCCACCGCGGCCCCCGGCGGGCTCACCGAGACGTTGCCCTCCTCCACACCCTGCAACCCGGCCAGCGTACGCAGCAGCGTCGACTTGCCCGCCCCGTTGACCCCGACCAGCCCCACCACGTCCCCGGGTGCGACCACCAGATCAAGGTCACTGAAGAGCATCCGCTCCCCGTGCCCGGCGGCAAGTCCTTTGGCGATCATCGTGGCGCTCATGAGGCCCCGAGCCTATCGCCCGCCGCTCCCGCCGCTCCCGCCGTTCCCGCCGCTCGTCACCACCGTCATCGGGTCTCCCGGGCCGGTGGTCGGGGTCGGGGCTGGGTCGGTGGTCGGGGGCGGGCTGTCGGCGCCGGTCGGCAAAAGGTGGGGGAGGGGCGGGAGGAACGGGGCGGGTGGGGCAAGGTGAGGGGGTGGGATTGACGCTGGCGGTCGACTGCGGTGGCGGAGGCATCAAGGGATCGGTGCTGGACGGGGGTGGCAACCTGCGGGCACCGGTGATCCGGGTGGACACCCCGTACCCGTTGCCGCCGGAGCTGTTCGTCAAGACGCTGCTGGAGCTGGCCGGCCGGCTGCCCCCGGCGGACCGGGTCACGGTGGGGATGCCGGGCATGATCCGGCACGGGGTCGTGGTGGCCACGCCGCACTACGTGACCCGGTCCGGGCCGCGCAGCCGCGTCGACCCCGACCTGCTCGCCGAGTGGTCCGGGTACGACGCCCGCCGGGCCGTCACCGAGGCGTTCGGGATGCCGGCGCTGGTGCTCAACGACGCCGAGGTGCACGGTGCCGGGGTGGTCGCCGGCACCGGCTGCGAACTGGTGCTGACCCTCGGCACCGGGCTGGGCAGCGCGCTCTTCGACGGTGGGCGGCTCGCCCCGCACCTGGAGCTGTCGCACGCCCCGGTCCGCTGGGGCACCACCTACGACACGTACGTGGGGGAGCCGGAGCGGCGGCGGCTCGGCGACGCCTTCTGGTCCCGACGGATCCGGCAGGTGGTGGACGGGCTGCGGCCGGTGTTCCGCTGGGACCGGCTCTATCTCGGCGGCGGCAACTCGCGGCTGATCCGCCCCGAACAGGTGGCCCGGATGGGCGACGACGTGGTGATCGTGCCCAACACGGCCGGAATCGTCGGCGGTGTCCGGGCCTGGCAGTTGACCGGCGAACGGGACGCCCCGGCCTCCTGAGCCACAAGTCGACCCCCAGGAACACTCGCGGTGCGCCCGGTGTTGTGCCAGCGTCGGAGCAATGGCGACGTGACGCGAGGGGGTGGGTCGGGATGGATCTTCTGGCGGAGTACCGACGGGCGACCATGTACTTCGAGATGGGTGACCCGAGCGGAGCGGTCCGGCTGCTGGAGCCGATCGTGGCGGCCGAGCCCGGCAACTCCTCCGTGCGTCAGCTGCTGGCCCGGGCGTACTTCCAGACCGCCCAGCTCGGCCGCGCCGAGGAGCAGTTGCGGGAGCTGGTCGACCGGGACCCCAGCGACCACTACGCCCACCACGTGCTGGGCCGGACGCTGGAGCGGCTCAACCGCTACCCGGACGCGCTGCGTCACCTGCGTATCGCGGCGGCCATGCACTCGACCAACGACGACTACGTGACCGCGCTGCGCCGGGTGGAGAGCCGGGTCGGCAACGGTCGCTGAGTCCTGGCCACGCCGCACCGGGGGCGGGGTTCCTACCCTTCTCCCGGCCCGGTTCCGCGTCTGGTCCAGGCCAGGAAGCGGTCGAACAGCTCCGCCGGGGTCGGTACGGCGTTCGGGTTGAGGGTGACCAGGTCGCCGGTGGCGTCGAACAGCATCCCGGCCATGTGGACGGACAGCCCGACCCGGTCCCGCCGGTATTCGAGGAGCAGCAGCAGCCGGGCGGGCTGACACGGCCAAGGGGCGGCGCACACCCGGCACAACCAGAGCGGTCGCATCGGTACGTGCGCCCGTACGGCCCCGCCTGGGCGGGCATGCACCTGGGAAACGTTCAGCGGTTTCACCGTCTCAGGGTGGTCGCTACGCTACCTACTAGTCAAGGCCCTAGTTGGGTGTTGCCCAACTAGGGCCTTGCCCAGTGGGGAGGTGTCTAGCCTCGCGTTCATGGGCCGGCATCTCATGGGCGCGTACGAGATCCGGATGCGGCTGGGCGTGAGCAGGCAACGCGTCGAGCAGTTGATGAAGCGCCCCGACTGGCCGAAGCCCTACGAGTCGCTCGCCACCGGTCGGATCTGGCGTACCGAGGACATCGAGGCCTGGATCCGTGAGCACCGGCCGAACCTGCCCGACGAAGCCTGAGCCTCGCCCCGACGCCTGTCGGCCTACGATGGGCCTGCCATGGCGGCTGCGCAGGTGGGGGAGGCGGGATGAAGCTCAAGCTGGACCTGCACGACATCTTCAATAAGGGCCACGACATCGACCGCGCCCTGCGCGGGATCATGGACGAGGCGGTGGCGAAGAAGGCCACCCTGGTCGAGATCATCCCTGGCAAGGGCTCCGGCCAGCTCAAGAAGAAGGTGCTGCGCTTCCTCGATCAGAAGGACGTGAAGCAGCTCTACCACCGGGTCGAGAAGGACTCCAAGAACTTCGGCCGCCTCTTCGTCCATTTCCGCTGGAAGTAGCGTGCCCTAGAAGGACCGGTACACCTCTCTGCGGTGGGCGATTCGTACGACTGCTATCAAAACCTGGTCGTCCAGGATCAGGTAGACGATCCGGAAATCGCTGACCCGGATTCGCCACTTGGTATCGCCACCGGACAGCTTCACGCAACCAGCGGGCCGAGGGTCCACTGCCAGCTGATCGATCGCGGCGCCGATGCGGACCTGGGTGGGGCGATCGAGCTTGGCCAGTTCGCGCGCCGCAGCATTGGTGAGCTCGATCTTCCATGTCACAGGTCGAGTTCCCGCCTGACCGCGCTCCACGGCTGCGTCGACTCACCAGCACGCATCGACGCCAGTGCGTCGTCGCAGGCCTGGGCGTCCTCCTCGTCGATCACCTGTTCCAGGATCTCGTCGAGCCGCGCAAGCTCCTCACGAGCCGAGGCGCGCAGAGCGGGTGTCCGGTTCGGGTTTCTGGCCACCGCTCCCAGATACTGTCTGATCTTCTCAAGACCCTGCGGATCGAGGGCCGTCGGTGGCCCCATCGCCGCCACCCGCTGCCCCTGACGAGTCAGGTAGACGACGTTGCCATGCTCAGCCGCCTCGACGGCCTCGGACGGCGGACCGGCATGAGGCGGAACCTCATACTCGAACGCGTGTGCGGCGGTCATGGAGGTCATGGTAACGCTGGACTGCCCCGGAGCTGGACAACCAGCTGAGGCGGTGTCGGCTGGAATCCGTCAGAGGGTTGAGTCAGCCCAGCCGGGTGACCCGCTCCTACATCCTCACTGTCAGAGGTCCAGGACGGCGACCGTCTCCCCCTCGCTCTGCTCGCCGGTCGGCCGGAAGCCCAGCTTCAGATAGAAGCCCTCCGCCCCGCCCTCGCGGGGCACCCAGGTGACGTACGCCCGGTTGCCGCCGCGGGCGCGGATCTCCCCGCACACCGCCTCGACGGCGAACCGCCCGTAACCCTTCCCCTGGTCGTCGGCGGCGATGTTGAGTTTCCAGAGACCGGACCGGACGTCATCGGGATTGTCGCCCCACGCGTAGTCGAGGAAGGCCATCAGGAAGCCGACCAGCCGGTCGCCGTCGAAGATCAGCCTCGGCCAGGCGATGTCCGGGAAGACGTACGCCTCGGCGAGTGACTTGACCACCGGTCCGACCAGATCCTCCTGATCGGGGCGCACCGACAGCTTGAGCGCTGCCTCGTAGTTCTCCGGGGTGACCTTCTCCAGCCGCATCCTGCGGACCGTAGTCCGCCCCGCCGGTCCAGGCGACCCATTATCTGCGGTCATCGGTAATCGGCTGCCTTCGCCCACGTCGTCAGAGCGGATAGGTGCGGGCAACCACACGCATCGCCGAGTTGTGACTTCACCACCCCTAGGTTGTCGCCGAGACCCCGAAGCAGGAGTTCGGGAGTGATAGATGCGAGAGGGTGAAGCCAGGGATTCCCGAATTGCTTGGACTATGCGCCCCTCGTGATGTGAGCTGCGGCGAACTGGGCGCCAATGAAAAGTATCCCTGTGGGCAGTAGGATGAGTAGCACCTTGTATGCGGCGGTGCGCCGGCCGACCGTTTCGCCGAACACTGCAGTCAAACTTATGAGGGTGACGATACTGGTGTAAGTGAGAAGAACGGTCGTCGGGACCCAGTGAGGCATGGCAGTATCTCCGTCCTGAACAGCTCTGGGGCTGCCTGTCTGGTTGGTCCGAACCGGGGAGCCCTGTGAGTCGTTTTGTGAGGCATGGAGGTCGTCAGCGACGCCTTGCAGTTCATGGATTGGTTCGGCGGCGTCCAATCCAACGCAGCGTCAATGCTTGTTTTGGAACGCTGCGTAGAATGTCCAGCACGTAGGCGGCGCGATGCCACCAACGGGCGTTCTCGGCACTTAGGTCGTATAACTCACCTTGCCACTCCTCCAGCCATCGTGTTCGTACTGAAGCGGGTAGTAGAAAGCTCAGCAAGCCCAAGATCGAGGCTCCCAGTGGAGTTGCCGAGGCGGCTCCAGCCGGACCTAGGCGCGGACCTTCCGCTGCCTTCCTACCCCTCGTTGCAATTGCCAGGGAAAGTGGCCTACGTGGCACCCGCCGTCTGCCGCGATACCTATCGGGCTCGCTACTAAGCCGTTGGCGCATTACTTCGACCCCCCGCTAATGCGGTGTATCCCTAAGATGCGACAGGACCTCGTCAAGGCGGGCACATCAGTAGCCCGGTTGAGGACGAAGTCGCCCAGTAGTGGAGACGTCTCTGGCGCGGGTGGAGGTATCGGCTAGAGCGAGGCGGGCGGTTTCGACGCCCCCCGGGGCGAACTGGTAGTACCGTCGCCGAGGCCGCCCTTGATCCTCGTGCTCAGCGGGATCTTCCCAATGGGATTCCACCCAGCCGGCCTGCTCAAGACGGGCGAGAATTGGATGGAGGGTGCCCGACTTGAGGCCGGTCTCGCGAGCAATGTCACGGCCCCATCGCGGGTCGGCGGGCGTGGCAAGTAGGGCGCGAATCACTGCCACGGTCTGCGGTGTGAGGCGTGGCGTTTCTGGCATGGCTCGACTCTACCTAGATAGGGTATCGATGTCTACCTAGGTTGCTTGCTTCGGTGCGCCAGGCCAGCCCTGTGCGCGAATTTGGCGAGATGATCGAGGCCTGGCACCTGCTGAAGGACGCTCCTATGCCGCGTCAAGTGGGTGGGGTGGGGTTTCGAGGCGTCGGTAGAGGTCTCGGGCGACGTAGCGTTTGAGGCAGCGTTTGATCTCGCGGTCGGCTTTGCCTTGAGCACGGCGGCGTTCGGCGTAGGCGCGGGTGGTGTGGTCGCGTTGGAGGCGGGTCAGGACGATGGTGTGTAGGGCGCGGTTGAGTTGGCGGTCGCCTGAGCGGTTGAGCCGGTAGCGGGTGGTCTTGCCCGACGATGCGGGGATGGGGGGCGGTGCCGGCGAGCATGGCGAACGCTGCGTCGTTGCGGCAGCTTCCGGGGTGGGACCAGGCGGTGAGCACGGTGGCGGCGACGATCGGTCCGACGCCGGTCAGGTGCAGCAGGTCCGGTCGCCAGGAACGCACGATCGTCCGGATTGCCTTCTCGTGCTCCAGGGCTTCGGCTTCGAGGAAGCGGACGCGGCGGGCGAGGTCACGTAGGACGGTCAAGCTCCTGAAGACGTCCACCTCCGCGCTGGTGGTGGGACGTAGTCGGGTGGCGGTGGTGAGCATGAGGCGGGTGCTCTGGCCGCGGAAACAGGCTCGCACGACCTCGGGTGAGGTGATCATCAACGCGTGCAGTTGCCGCTGGGCGTCGGCGCTGGCTCACAGTCAGGTCAAGGGGCGTCGCCGATGTTGGTGCCAAGCGTCAGAAGGAATAGGTGCGGGCGACCGCCAGCATCTCCGAGGTGTGCGACCCGGCCACCCCCACCCCCGCCGGCCGTGCCCGGAACCCCGGCAACGCCGTCAACCCGTCGCTGGCGTCCATCGCCCGCAGCGCCACCTTGGCTGCCCGGGGCCGCACGGTCAGGGTGATCTCGACACCCTCCGGCGGCGGGGCGTGGAAGACGATCCCGAAGCCCCACCGGTCCAGCGACGCCTCCTCGACGGTCGGTTGCCGCCCAACGGGCACGTCCCGGCCGGCCACCTCGGCCCGGGTCACCTCGGCGGTGGTGGCGTCCACGTGCAGGGTGGCCAGCCGGACGGTGCGCTGGGGGAGCAGTCGTAGCCGCAGGGTGCGCAGTCCACCGGCGGTGGTGTCGGCCAGCACCTGCACCGTCGGCGCGGGCAGGTTCGCCGCCGGTGCCACCCCGGTACGCATCGACTCCCTACCCAGGCCGGGGAACGCTGCGCCCAGGTACTCGCTGAAGTGTGAACCGGCGTGCTCCTTGGTCCACGGCTGAGGTTCCTCCTCGCGGGTGATCCACTGCGCCTCGTTGGTGTCGGCGTCGAGGGCGTACATCAGGTGGGTGGGGACCGGGTGGTCGGCGTCGAAGCGGTCGACCGCCAGGCCGACTCCGGCGAACAGGGTGGCGGCGAGCGCGGCGGCGACGGCCGGCAGCGCGCCGAGCCGACGGCCATGGGCGGCGACCCGGCGTCGCTCGTCGTGGGCGGCCGGGTCGACCGCGCCGTGTTCGTCGGCGGTCGGGCCGGGGAGTCCGGCTGCCGGGTGCAGCAGGTCGAGCACCGGCAGCGCGGCCAGCCCCAGCAGCACCGCGAACAGGGCCGCCACCCCGCCCATCGCCATCCCCAGCGCGGGGAAGAGCAGCACCACCGTGGGCAGCAGGATCACCACGGCGACCGCGCCGGCCAGGGCCGTCGCGACCACCGGCCACGGGCCGTCGATCCGGCACCGTAGCGCCACCAGGCCGGCGAGCGCGCCGGCCAGCGCCGGCAGGGTGGCCAGGTACGCCCCGCCGGGCACCAGCGTGGCCAGCACCACCCCGAGCAGGGCCAGCCAGCCCAGCCCGCCGACGGCCAGCGCCGCCGGGCCCACCCGGCGGCGGGTCAGCGCGTACCAGGCGAGCAGGATCGCGGCGGCGAGCGCCACCACCGCCAGCCGGTACCAGACCGGCCGGTACGGGTCGAGCAGCTCGGCGTAGCCGGGTCGCAGCGCGGTGATCCCCGCCCAGAGTAGTTGGGCGGCGATCGGGGCGGCCACGATCGGCACCAGCGCCAGCCCGAACCCGGCGAACAGGCGACCGGTGCCGGCCCGGCCGGTGTGCCGGACCTGCCAGCCCAGCACCAGCACCCCGAGCACCGCCAGGGCGGCCAGTGGCCAGGTCAGCCAGCCGGGGTAGCGGACCAGCCCGCCCGGCACCGGGAAGTAGGTGGCGTCGTGGCCGGACTTCAGCGCCGTCAGGTCGGCGCGGCCGAACTCCCGGGCCAGCCCGAGCGCGTTGTCGCCGTGCATCTGGAGGCTGCCCCGGTCCATCGCCGCCGGGGTGTCCAGCGGGGTGTGGTAGATCGCGCCGCCGTCGATGTACGCCGCGTTCAACCCGACGAAGTCGTTGTCGAGGAAGGCGGTGAAGTCGGTGTCGTTGGGCAGCGCCCGATAGATCTCCACGGCGAACGAGGTGCCCACCGGGTGCGGGGCGCCCCGGCCGAAGGCGGCCACCAGCTCGGCGTTGTTCCGGGACGTCTCGAACATGATCACCGGGCCGGTGGAGCCCCGCGCCTCCAGGTTGAGCACCACCCCGCCGTCGGCGGCCAGCGGGTGACTCGCCGCGAACGCCGCCGCCCCGCACAGGCAGGCCTCCTCGGCGTCGGTCAGCACGAACACGACGTCGTTGCGGGGCCGGGGACCGGCGGCCAGCGCCCGGGCCACCTCCAGCACGGTGGAGGTGCCGGCCGCGTCGTCGTTGCCACCCGGGCCGGTCTGCACCGAGTCGTAGTGCGCCACCAGGAAGACCCGGCCGGTGGAGGCGGTCCCGGGCAGTCGGGCCACCACGTTGCGGACCCGGGCGAAGGTGGCCCCACCGGCCGCCCCGCTGAGCTGCCCGGCCTCCGGGGCGACGGTGTCCTGCACCTCGGTCTGCAGGCCCAGCCCGCTCAGCACCCCGACCAGGTGCTCACGGACCTGGTCGTTGGCGGCGCTGCCGGCCGGGTGCGGGCGTTGCGCCACCGTCTGCACCGTCCGGTACGCCCGCCCGGCGCTGAACTCGTCGGCCGGGGCGTCGACCGGCCGGGGCGTCGGGGTGGCCAGGGTGACCAGCATCGCGGCACTCACCGCGACCAGCGCCAGCAGGGCGGCCAGGGCGGCGAGCGGACGACGCCGGGGCCGGGCCAGCGCCCGGTCGGCGGCGGAGGCGGGGGGTGCGCCCACGGGAACTCCTCGGAGGTGGTGCGGAGGTGGTGCACCATCCTGCCCCCGCCGGGGCGCAGCCGGGGCGTACCGGAACCGAACCGTGACGCTGGCCGCTGCCCGGACGCTCACCTGGTGACGGCCTTGCCCGGGAACGCCCGGACCGGGCGGACCGTGTTGTGTGCGACCGTTGTCTAATACAGGATCAGCAGGGCACTCGGAAGGAGCCCGACATCACCAGCGAACTCCCGCGTCTCGCGGCGGTGACCCGGTCGCACCGGGGGCCTGGCTCGGCCGGGCCCTCCGTCGCGCCGTACCCGCACGGCGGGCTGGGGCCGCACCCCAACCTGCCGCCGGGTGAACGGCTGCGGGTGCTGCTGGTCGAGGACGACGAGGGCGACGCCTTCCTGGTCGGCGAGCTGCTCGCCGAGACCAACTCGATGATCGACCTGCTGGTCGCCACCAGCCTCAGCGAGGCCCGGCGGCGCATCGCCGGCGTCGACTGCGTGCTGCTCGACCTCGGGCTGCCCGACGCGCAGGGCCTCGACGGGCTGCGCCGGGTGCTGGAGATGTCCAGCGGCGCGGCGGTCTGCGTGCTTACCGGCCGCTCCGACGAGCACCTCGGCATCGTCGCGGTCGCCGAGGGCGCCCAGGACTACCTGGTCAAGGGGCAGGTCGACGGGGTGCTGCTGACCCGCGCCCTGCGCTACGCGGTGGAGCGCAAACGGGCCGACGAGAACGCCCGCCGGCTGCGCGAGGTCGAGCTGCGCCAGGCCGAGTCGGCCCGCCTGGAACGGGGCCTGCTGCCCCAGCCGCTGATGACCACCGACGAGGTGGCGGTGCACACCTTCTACCGGCCGGGCCGGCACGCGGCGCTGATCGGCGGGGACTTCTTCGACGTGGTGCAGACCCAGCCGGACCGGGTCGACCTGATCGTCGGCGACGTCTGCGGGCACGGGGTGGACGAGGCCGCGCTCGGCGTCGAGCTGCGGGTCGCCTGGCGGGCGTTGATCCTGGCCCGGGTGCCCGACGACGAGGTGCTGCCCGCCCTGGAACAGGTGCTGATGAGCGAGCGCCGGCTCCAGGAGATCTTCGCCACCGTCGCCACCGTCCGGCTCGACCTGGCCGCCAACCGGGCCACCGTCCGGCTGGCCGGTCACCCGCCGCCGCTGCTGCTGTCCGGCGGCAAGGTCGCGCCCGTCCCGGCCCGTGGGGGCCTGCTGCTCGGCGTACGACCCCGCCGTCCCGTCGCGTTCGACCTGGAGTTCGACACCGATGACTGGTCCCTGTTGATGTACACCGACGGTCTCATCGAGGGGCGGGTGGGTGACGGCGACGACCGGTTGGACGTCGACGGGCTGACCGGCCTGCTCCAGGAGCGCGCCAACCACGCCGTGCCGCTGTCCGAGCTGCCCGCCTGGCTGGTCGGTCGGGCCGAGCAGATCAACGGGGGGCCGCTCGCCGACGACGTCGCCATGCTGCTGGTCAGCCGGGGCGGTGGCCGGTGAACACGTACCGCCGGGGGTGGACCCTGCGTCGTCGGGTGCTGGCGTTGCTGGCCGTGGTCGGTGTGCTGCTGGTCGGGTTGGCCGTGGCCGAGGCGGTGGTGGCGGCGAAGAACCGCTCCTACACCGACGCCGTGCTCACCCGCACCGGCCCGCTGCGGGTGCAGGGGCAGGAGCTGCTCAACGCACTGCTCGACCAGGAGACCGGCATCCGGGGGTACGCGGTCAGCGGCAACCGTGCCGACCTGGCCCCGTACGAGCAGGGGGTGCGGCAGGAGCGCGACGTGGCCGCCACGATCGCCGACCTGAGCCGTGACTATCCGGCGGTCGCCGGTGCGCTGCGCACCGCGCAGCAGCAGGCGGCGGACTGGCGGCGGACGGTGGCCGAGCCGGTGATCGCGACCACCGGGAGTAGCGGCACGGCCGCCGGCCAGGCGTTGATCACCGCCCAGGCCCGGCAGGAGTTCGACCAGATCCGGGCGTCGGTGGGTGACCTCCAGGCGGCGATCCTGGCCGAGCGGGAGAAGGGCGCCCGGGACATCGAGCGGACCGGCAACATGCTGGTGATGCTGCTGATCGTCGCGGCGGTGGTGGTGGTGCTCGCCGGCACCCTGATGCTGCTCTCCCTGGAGCGGATGGTGATCCGGCCGCTGACCGGCCTGGCCCAGCAGGTGCGGGAGGTCGCCGCCGGTGACTACCAGCACCACATCGCCGGGACGGGGCCGCCGGAGTTCCGTCGGCTCGCCGACGACGTGGACGTGATGCGGCAGAAGATCGCGAAGGACCTGGCGGAGGTGCGGGCCGCCCGGGAGAACATCGAGTGGGTCAACAGCCAGTTGCAGAAGCAGGCCGAGGAGCTGACCCGCTCCAACCGTGACCTGGAGCAGTTCGCCTACGTCGCCTCGCACGACCTGCAGGAGCCGTTGCGCAAGGTGGCCAGCTTCTGCCAGCTGCTCCAGCGGCGGTACGCCGGTCAGCTCGACGAGCGGGCCGACCAGTACATCGCGTTCGCCGTCGACGGCGCGCAGCGGATGCAGCGCCTGATCAACGACCTGTTGGCGTTCTCCCGGATCGGCCGGCTCACCACCGGTTTCGTCGACGTCGACCTCAACCGGGTGATGGGCGACGTGGCCAGCCAGACCGAGCCGGGCCGGCAGTACGCCGACGCCGAGCTGACCTGGGGCGAGCTGCCGGTGATCCGGGGCGAGGAGCCGCTGCTCACCAACCTGCTGGTCAACCTGGTCAGCAACTCGGTGAAGTTCCGCCGCCCGGACGTCACGCCGAAGGTGCGGGTCTCGGCCCGGTTGGTCGACGCCGAGTGGGAGATCACCTGCGAGGACAACGGCATCGGCATCGAGCCCGAGTTCGCCGACAAGATTTTCGTGATCTTCCAGCGGCTGCACGCCAAGGACGCCTACCCGGGCACCGGCATCGGCCTGGCCATCGTCAAGAAGATCGTCGAATATCACGGCGGTCGGGTCTGGGTGGACACCGACCGGGCCGAGGGGACCGCGATCCGGTTCACCCTCCCGGCCCGGCCGGAGGACGTCGAGGCGGCGAAGGCCGCCGAGGCGGGCCCGGCGGCGGCAACCGGTGCGGACGCCCCAGCAGGGCCCGACGGGGACGCCACGGTGACGCCCGAGGGAGACGCCCCGGCAGGCTCCGACGGGGACGCCACGGCAGCGCCCGACGGGGACGGCACGGCGACGACGGCCGACGACGACGCCGCGTCCCGCCCGGCCGGGGACACCGGGCCGGCGGACCGGCCGATCCCGGTCGGCCGACAGCCGGGCGGCACGCAGGACGAGGACCCACCCGGCGGGCCGCCGGGGCACGGCACCACGGGTGGTACGAAGGAGGGGGTGGGATGACCGCGCCGGCGGACGGCAAGAGCCCGATCGAGGTCCTGCTGGTCGAGGACGATCCGGGTGACGTGCTGATGACCCAGGAGGCATTCGAGGAGCACAAGCTCCGCAACCGGCTGACCGTCGTCTCCGACGGCGCCGAGGCGCTGGCCTACCTGCGGCGCGAGGGCCGGTACGCGGACGCGGTGACCCCGGACCTGATCCTGCTCGACCTGAACCTGCCGCGCCGCGACGGCCGGGAGGTGCTGGAGGAGATCAAGAACGACGAGGTGCTGCGCCGCATCCCGGTGGTGGTGCTCACCACCTCCCAGGCCGACGAGGACATCCTGCGCAGCTACCAGCTGCACGCCAACGCCTACGTGACCAAGCCGGTGGACTTCGAGCGTTTCATCTCGGTGGTCCGTCAGATCGACGAGTTCTTCGTCAGCGTGGTGAAGCTGCCGCCTCGTGGCTGACCAACTGCTCGCCGACGTCGGCACGCTGCTGCGGGAGACCGCGGCGGACGTGGTGTTGCCGCTGTTCCGCAAGCTGGACGACGCCGACGTCACCGAGAAGGCACCGGGTGACCTGGTCACCGTCGCCGACCAGCGGGCCGAGGAGCGGATCTCGGCGGAGTTGCGCCGGCTGCTGCCGGGGTCGCTGGTCGTCGGCGAGGAGGCGGTGGCCGCGGACGGGTCGTTGCTGCGGCACCTGCGCGGCGGCGGCGACGTGTGGGTGGTCGACCCGATCGACGGTACGGGCAACTTCGCCGCCGGCCGCCGGCCGTTCGCGCTGATGGTGGCCCTGCTCACCGACGGTGAGCCGGTCGCCTCGTGGGTGTTCGACCCGCTGGCGGAGACGATGGCCGTGGCCCGGGCCGGGGCCGGGACCCGGTTGGACGGCCGGCCGGTACGCAGGACCCCGGTCGTGCCGCCGGAGCGGTTGCGGGGCACCGCGATGGTCCAGTACCTGCCCCGGGCCACCCGGGACCGGGTGGCGGCGGGCGAGGGCCGGGTCGGGGAGCTGCTGCCCGGTCAGCACTGCGCCGGCCGGGAGTACCTCGACCTGCTCACCGGTGACCAGCAGTTCGTCCTGTTCTGGCGGACCCTGCCCTGGGACCATCTCCCCGGTGCGCTGCTGGTGCGCGAGGCGGGTGGGGTGGCCCGCCGCTTCGACGGCACCGACTACCACCCGGCCGACGACGGGCACGGGCTGCTGGTCGCCTCCGACGAGCAGACCTGGCACGAGGTCCGCGCCGCCCTGCTCGGCGACTGACCGCCCACCGCCTGCACGTTCGTGGGTGCCGGGCGGTGGGCCGCCCGGCCGGTGTGGCGGGTCGCCGGGCGGGGGACGGGCGGGCCGCCGGGCCGGTGTGGCGGGGTCGGTCGAGCCGGGCGGTGGGCCGCCCCGGGGGTGGCTGAGGGATCGATGAGATGGACTCTCGGCGACGGGTTCGACACGCCGTGTCGAGCGTTGCTGTCCGGTGTCGTCACGGGCCTGGTCACCGGGCGTGATTGCGGTAGTGTGACCGGCGGTCTCCGCCCCCAGGCCGCCAACCGGGGCCGGCGGGACCGCCGCCGTACCGGCCCTGTGGCGGGCGTCGGCGGCAGAGGGAAGGACAACCTCCGTGCCCAGGACCAGCCTGACCCGGCCAGGCGTGCGTCGGCCGTTGACCGTGCTGCTCGCCGCGCTGGCGCTGCTGCTCGGTGTCGGTGCGGTGCCCGCCTCGGCGGAGCCCGGTGAGGGTGGCACCAAGCAGCTCAAGGATGCGCTGACGGCGGCGGCGAAGGGGCACATCGAGGCCAAGGCCAAGCTGGACAGCTCCAAGCGGCGGCAGACCGCGCTGGCCGCCGAGTTGAAGGTGGTCGAGGGCCGGTTGGGTGAGCTGACCGTCCAGGTGGGCGAGGTGGCCGCGCAGTCCTACCGGGTGGGCCGGTTGACGCCGACGTCGATGCTGCTCAACACGGCAAACCCGGAGGCGTTCCTCAAGCGCGCCGCCGACCTGGACATGATGGCCCAGCGGGACGGCAAGCAGCTCCGTGCCCTCGCCGAGGCGCGGCAGACCGCCGCCGAGGCCACCCTCGCCATCAACGCCGAGGTCCGCGAGCAGCAGAAGCAGCTCGCCACGCTGGCGAAGAAGAAGCGGGACGCCGAGCGCGCCCTGGCCACCGTCAGCTCGGGCAGCAGCGCCGGCTTCAGCGGCGGGTCGAGTTCGGCCGCGCCGGCCCCGCGCAACTCCGACGGGTCGTGGCCGGGCGAGTCGTGTTCGGTGAACGACCCGACCACGTCCGGTTGCATCACCCCGCGCACCCTGCACGCCATGCAGCAGGCCAAGGCGGCCGGCTACAAGCGGTTCGTGTCCTGCCACCGCAGCGGCGGGGGCGGCGAGCACCCGAAGGGTCGGGCCTGCGACTTCTCGGCCGCCACCAGTGGCTTCAAGGACGAGACGGCCACCGGCGGGGACAAGGCGTACGGCGACAGCCTGGCCAACTACTTCAAGAACAACGCCAACCGGCTCGGCGTGCTCTACGTGATCTGGTACCGGCAGATCTGGATGCCGAACACGGGTTGGCGGGCGTACAGCGGGTCGGGCAGCCCGGCCGCCGACCACACAAACCATGTTCATCTTTCGATGTACTGACCGTCCGGCCCAGGAACGGGACGTAGCATCGCGACGGTGAGCAGCTCATCGTCCGACGTCGTGACCGCTCCGACGCCTCCCGCGCCGGTTCCCTCCCGCGCCCTGCCCAACGGGCTCGCCGCGTTCCTGGTCTTCTTCGCAAGCGGTGCGGTGCTGGTGTTGGAGACGGTCTCGTTGCGCCTCGTCGGCCCGTACGTCGGGGTGACCCTCCAGGTGACCAGCTCGGTGATCGGCATCGCGTTGGCCGCCATCGCGTACGGGGCGTGGACGGGCGGTTGGCTGGCCGACCGGCGGGACCCGCGCGGGCTGCTCGCCCCGGCGCTGATCCTGGCCGGCATCGCCGCCGCCGTCACCCTGCCGGTGGTCCGGTACGCCGGTGAACTGCTGCGCGGCGGTGCGGTCAGCGGCATCCTGCTGCTCACCGCGTTGGCCGTGTTCGTGCCGGCGGCGCTGCTGTCGGCGGTCACCCCGCTGGTGGTGAAGCTGCAACTGGCCGACCTGCGGCGCACCGGGCAGGTCGTCGGGCGGCTGTCCGGCATCGGCACCCTCGGCGGCATCACCGCCACCCTGTTCACCGGGTTCGTGCTGGTGGCGGCGCTGCCCAGCACCGTCATCCTGATCGGGTTGGCGGCGGCGCTCGGGGTGGTCGGGCTGGCGCTCGGGGTCTACCTGCGCCGGCAGGAGGCGGCGGGGTTGCCCGGTCCGGCCCGGCTGAAGGCCACCCTGGCGGTGCTCGGGTTGGTCGCGGCGGGGCTGAGCGCGGTCGCGCCGAACCCGTGCGACGTGGAGACCGCGTACCACTGCGCCCGGGTGGAGCGTGATCCGGCCCGCGACGGTGGGCGCACCCTCTATCTCAACTCGGCCCAGCACTCGTACGTCGACCTGGACGACCCGACCCACCTGGAGTACGAGTACACCCAGTGGATCGGCGCGGTCGCCGACGTGGCCGCCCCGAAGGGGCAGCGGCTGGACGCGCTGCACCTGGGCGGGGGCGGGTTCACCATGCCCCGCTACCTGAGCGCCACCCGGCCGGGCACCGACAACGTGGTCTTCGAGATCGACGGCGAACTGGTCGAGCTGGACCGGCGCGAGCTGGGCGTCCGCACCGGGCCGGGGCTGCGGGCGGAGGTGGGCGACGCCCGGATGCTGGTCGCCGGGGAGCCGGCGGACAGCCGGGACCTGGTCGTCGGGGACGCCTTCGGGCACCTGGTGGTGCCGTGGCACCTGGCCACCCGGGAGATGGCGGCGGAGGTCGACCGGGTGCTGCGCCCCGGCGGGATCTACGTGCAGAACGTCATCGACTACCCGCCGGGCCGGTTCATCCGCTCGGAGCTGGCCACGGTGGCCGCCGAGTTCGAGCACGTGGCGCTGGTCGCGCCGCCGGAGGCGATCGCCGGGCGGCAGGGCAGCAACTTCCTCATCGTCGCCTCGGACGCGCCGCTGCCGCTGGACGCGCTGCGGACCCGGCTGGGCACCGTGGCGAAGATCCCCGACATGGTCGCCGGCAGCGAGGTGACCCGGTTCGTCGACGGGGCACTGGTGTTGACCGACGACTACGCCCCGGTGGACCAACTGCTCGCGACCGCCTGATCGGGTGACTTTCCTGACCGATTACGACCATCGAGGTGTAGGTCGGGCCGTCCCGGGCAACTCGGTCGACCATGGGTGCAGGAGTCCGGAACGCAGCCCAGCTCCTCGGTGAGCGGTACCGGCTGATCGAGCAGCTCGGCGCGGGCGGCATGTCCGTGGTGTGGCGCGGCTACGACCAGGTGCTGGGCCGGCAGGTCGCGGTGAAGGTGCTCGCCTCCCGGCTGGCCACCGACCGGGCCTTCCGGCACCGGATCAGGATCGAGGCGCAGGCCGCCGCGCGGCTCTGCCACCCCAACATCACCAACGTGTACGACTACGGCGAGTCCGAGCAGGTCGGGCTGACCGTGCCGTACGTGGTGATGGAGCTGGTGGACGGCGGTCCGCTCACCGCGCGGCTCGGCCGCGACGGGCAGCTGCCCTGGCGGGAGGCGGTGACCATCGGGGCCGAGGTGACCTCGGCACTGGCCACCGCGCACGCCCGGGGGGTGGTGCACCGCGACGTCACCCCCGGCAACGTCATGTTGACCGCGACCGGGGTGAAGGTGGTCGACTTCGGCATCTCGGCGCTGGTCGGGGAGAGCGAGAAAGGGCCGGACGGCACCCTGCTCGGCACCCCCGCCTACCTCGCCCCGGAGCGCCTCGACAACGGCCAGGTCTCCCCGGCCACCGACGTGTACGCCGTCGGGCTGCTGCTCTACCGGATGCTCACCGGGCGGTTGCCCTGGCAGGCCAGCACCACCACGCAGATGCTGCGGGCGCACATGTACCACGACCCGGAGCCGATGCCCCCGGTACGCGGGCTGCCCGACGAGGTGGTCGAGCTGGTCGGCCGCTGCCTGGCCAAACGCCCGGAGGACCGGCCGGCGACCTCGGAGGTGGCGCGTACCCTCGCCTCGGCGGCCGGGATGGTCGCGGCCGTGCCGGTGTCCCCGGCCCCCGGGCGGCTCGACCCGGCGTTGCTCGCCAACGCCGGCACCACGATCCTGCCCTGGTCGGCCGACACCGACGCGTTGCCCTTCTCGGGTCGGCCCCGGAGCCGCCGCGCCGCCACCCGCCGCCGCCGGATCGAGGCCGGGGTGGCCGCCGCGAGCCTCGTCGCCGTCACCGCGGCGATCTGGGGGGTGACCTCGCGCAGCCCGGCCAGCGGCGGTGTCGAACCGCCCACCGAGGCCCGGATGGGGTTGCCCGACACCATCCCCTGCGAGGTCGAGTACGCGCTGCGCAGCGACTCCGGCAAGGACTTCGCCGCCCAGCTCACGCTGACCAACACCGGCCCCCGGGAACTGCGGGACTGGACGGTGAGCTTCGCCTTCCCCGGCCAGCAGGTCGTCACCGGGCCCACGCCCCAGGTGCGCCAGGAGGGGCGTCTGGTCCGGGTCACCGCGGCGGCCGGCCGTGCCGCGCTGGCCCCGGGCGGGTCGGAGAAGCTCGCCCTGACCGGCCGGTACACCGGCGGCAACCCGTTGCC
The DNA here is from genome assembly GCF_040648835.1 of Micromonospora sp. NPDC049081. Taxonomy (NCBI): domain Bacteria; kingdom Bacillati; phylum Actinomycetota; class Actinomycetes; order Micromonosporales; family Micromonosporaceae; genus Micromonospora; species Micromonospora sp. NPDC049081. Next base: position 193,906 of record NZ_JBEZEK010000010.1, read on the forward strand.
GTTGGAGTTCGCCGTCGGCGATTCGAGCTGCGGGGTGCGGGTCTCCGGGGTGGCCGGCAGCGCGCCCGTGGTGAAGCCGCCGACGGTGAAGAAGCCACCGGCGAAGAAACCGGCGAAGACGTCCGGCAAGGGTGGGTCCGGCGCTGCCGGCCCGGCGAAGCCCAAGCCGAAGTCCGAGAAGCCCGCCAAGGGGCCCGACCCGGCGGCGGGCAAGGGGGCGGGTGCGACCAAGGGAAAAGCGGGAAGGTGACGGGGAAGGGAGGCAAGGGCGCAGGTGGCGGCTCCTTCGGGGGCCCGGGTGGCGGTCCCGGCACGGGGCCCCGGGGCTGAGGCCGAGGGCTGCGACCTGGTCGCGGCGGGCGGACGGCGCGGTCAGCGTAGGGCCGCGAACCGCTGCACCTGGGCGATCCCGCCCTCCACGACGAGGATGCTGCCCGGCCCGAGCACCGTGTCCGGGTCGGCGTACCGGAAGCGTTCCCCGGCCGGCTTCGCGCCGACCACCATCACCCCGTAGCGTTCCTGCACCGCCAGGTCCCGCAGCCGGTGACCGACCAGCGGCGGGGGGACCGGCACCTTGGCGATGGCGAAGTCGTCGCCGAACTCCATGAAGTCGAGCATCCGGCTGACGATCAGGTGGGCCACCCGTTCCCCCGTCTCCGCCTCGGGGAAGACCACGTGGTGGGCGCCGACCGAAGCCAGGATCTTCGCGTGCTTGCGGGAGGTGGCCCGCGCCCACACCTGCGGTACGCCCACCTCGGTCAACGCCAGCACGGTGAGCACGCTGGCCTCCACCGAGGCGCCGATGGCGACCACCACCCGGGAGAACTCGCCGACGCCTAGCTGCCGCAGCGCCTGCTCCTCGGTGGCGTCGGCCTGCACCACCCGGTCCAGCGACGCCGACCAGCGTTGCACCCGGTCGGGGTCGCGGTCCACGGCGAGCACCTGGTGGCCGAGCCGGGTCAACGCCCCGGCCAGGTGGCAGCCGAACCGGCCCAGCCCGATCACGGCGATGTCGCCGTCGCCCTCACCCCTAGCCGACAACGGGTTGCTCCTTCGGGTAGCGGTACAGCCGGTGCCGGGTGTTCAACGCGATCGCCGAGCCGAGGGTGAGCGGGCCGATCCGCCCGATGTACATCAGCACCGTCAGCACCAGTTGCGCCGACGCGGGCAGGTGCTGGGTGAGCCCGACGGTGAGGCCGGCGGTGCTGAACGCCGAGGTCACCTCGAACAGCGTCTCGTTGGCCCGGACGTCGGTGGTGAGCACCGTCAGGCCGAGCGTGCCGACCGTCACCAGTGCGACGCTGAGCAGCGCCACCGTCAGCGCCTGACGTTGGCTGGCCACCGCGATCCGGCGGCGGCCCACGGTGACGTCCGGCTCGCCGCGCAACTCCGCCCAGATGACGAAGCCGAGCAGGAAGAACGTGGAGACCTTGATCCCACCGGCGGTGCTGGCACTGCCACCGCCGATGAACATCAGGGCGACGAGCAGCGGGTAACTCTCCTCACGCAGCGCGGCCACGCCGATCACGTCGAATCCGCCGGTACGGCTGAGCGCGATCTGGGTGAACGTGGCGAGCAGCTTGCCCGGGGTGTCGTAGGTGCCGATGGTGAACGGGTTGTCCCACTCGGCGGCGAGCAGCCCGACGAAGCCCACGGCCACCAGCACCACACTGCCCCAGATGGTCAGCTTGGTGGCCACCGCCCAGCGGGCCGGCCGGCGGCGTCGGCGGAACGCCTCGAACAGCGCGGGGAAGCCCAGCCCGCCGACGATCCCGCCGAACGCCAGCGGCAGCGCCACCCACGGATCACGGGCGAAACCGACCAGCCCGTCGGTGTAGAGGGTGAAACCGCCGTTGTTGAACGCCTGGATCGAGTGGAACGTCCCCGACCACAGCGCCCGGCCCGGCGGGTAGTCGTAGGCGAGCCGGAGCCGGGCGGTCACCACCGCGGTCATCACCAGCTCGCAGCCGAGCACCGTGCCGGCGATGCGCATCAGCAGGCGACGCAGGTCGGCGGAGCCGTACTCGGCCGTCTCTGCCTGCACCAGCAGCCGGTTGCGCAGCCCGAGCTGCCGGGTGACCGCCAGGCTGACCAGGGCCGCACCGGTGAGGATGCCCAGCCCGCCGACCTGGGTGAGCACGGTGATCATCACCAGCCCGAACCCGTTCCAGTAGTTCGGGGTGTCGGTGACGGCCATGCCGGTGACCGAGACCGCCGAGGTGGCGGTGAACAGCGCGGTCACCAGCGGGGTGTAGCGGTGCTCGCTGGTGGCCCAGGGCAGCATCAGCAGGCCGGTGCCGATCGCGATCGTCACCAGGAAACCGAACGGCACCAGCCGGACGGGGTGACGAAGGAACCGGCGCACCACACAATCCTGTCGACTACGGCGCGACCGGGCCGGTGAATCGCGTATCCCGGGCCGGTGCCGGCTTCCGCGCTCGTCTCCCCGCAGGGTTCACCTGGCGGCCAGTCGACGACCAACTGGCGGTCAGCCGCGCCCGGTCTGCTGGCATCGCCCCATCGGCACCTGCCGGGGCGTCCCGGGCTTCGACCGGGGTGCCCCCCGACGAAGGAGACCGCGTTGCGACGTACCCTTTCCGCCCTCGGTGTGGCCGGCGCGCTGCTCGCCGTGGCCGTCGCCGTCCCGGTGGCCGTGCCCGGCGCGGCCTCGGCCCGCGAGGACGACGCCGACCGCGCGGACCGGGCCACCCACCGGCCCCTGGTGATCGGCCACCGGGGAGCCAGCGGCTACCGCCCGGAGCACACCCTGGAGGCGTACCGGCTGGCGATCCGGATGGGCGCCGACTACATCGAGCCGGACCTGGTCTCCACCCGGGACCGGGTGCTGGTCGCCCGGCACGAGAACGAGATCTCCGGTACGACCGACGTGGCGACCCGCCCCGAGTTCGCCGGCCGCAAGGCCACCAAGACCATCGACGGGGTACCGGTCACCGGCTGGTTCACCGAGGACTTCACCCTGGCCGAGCTGAAGACGCTGCGGGCCAAGGAGCGGCTGCCCCAGGTGCGGGTGGCGAACACCGCCTTCGACGGCCGGTTCGAGGTGCCCACCTTCCAGGAGGTGCTGGACCTGGCCCGCGCCGAGTCCAAGGCGCGGGGCCGCACCATCGGCGTCTACCCGGAGACCAAGCACCCCAGCTACTTCGCCTCGATCGGGCTGCCCCTGGAGGAGCCGCTGGTCGCGGTGCTGCGCCGCAACAAGCTGACCCACCGCAACGACCCGGTCTTCATCCAGTCCTTCGAGACCGGCAACCTGCGCAAGCTCGACCGGATGATCGACGTGCCGCTGGTGCAGCTCCTCGACGCCACCGGCCAGCCGTACGACCTCGCCGCCGCCGGTGACCCGCGCACCTACCAGGACCTGGCGACCGCCGCCGGCCTGCGCGGGATCGCCCGGTACGCCGACGGGGTCGGCCTCAACAAGAACCTGATCGTCCCCCGGGACGCCACCGGGAAGCTGCTCGCCCCGACCACGGTGATCCGCGACGCGCACCGGCACCAGCTGGTGGTGCACGCCTGGACGTTCCGCGCCGAGAACCAGTTCCTCCCGGTCGACTTCCGGATCGGCACCGACCCGAACGCCCGGGGCGACATCACCGCCGAGTACGAACTCTTCCTCGGTCTCGGCCTGGACGGCGTCTTCGCCGACCAGCCGGACACCGCCGTCGCCGCCCGCGCCGGCCTGTCCACCCGCTGACCCTGCGCCCTGGTCTGGCCTGGCCTGCCCGGGCCTGGCCTGGCCTGGCCTGCCCGGGCCTGGCCTGGCCTGGTCGGGCGCTTGATCGACTCAATGTCGTCCAGGTAGCGGTGTCCCGTCGCCCGGGACACCGCTACCTCGGCCCCCGGAAGTAGATCAACCGGCCAGGCGCGATCCCGGACCGGCCAGGAGTCGCCCGGCCGTGTTACGCATGGTCTCGCTGGCACGTGGTCACGGCCGGAACCTACAGTCGGGCCATGGGCATCGACGGGCCGCCGCCGGCAGGAACTACCGGCCGGGTACGCGTGCGTGCCGTCTATCCCGGCAGCTTCGACCCCTTCACCCCCGGTCATCTGGACGTGGTGGACCGGGCACGCACCCTCTTCGACGAGGTGGTCGTGCTCGTCGCGGTCAACGGCAGCAAGCATCCGGGCGTCGACGAGGAGCGGCGGGCCGCCGCTGTCCGGGCGAGCCTGCCGATGGGATGGACCTCCGTCACCGTCGCCGCCTGGCGTGGGTTGACCGCCGAATACTGCCTCCGCCACGGGGCGGGAGTGATCGTCCGGGGCGTACGGAACACCACCGACCTCCAGACCGAATGCCGGCTCGCGGCGATGAACCAGTCGCTGGGCGTCCCCACGGTGTTCCTGCCCGCCCAGCCCGAACTGGCGGCGATGTCGTCGACCGCCGTACGCACGCTCGGGAAGTCGCTGTCGCGACCGGGGTAGCGCGGAGGCCGGGCGACCGGGGCGTACCGACTGTGGAGGGTTGTTGTCGCCTGGGCCGCTGTCGCCTGGGCCGTAATAACTCTGCACGATCCAACGGTCCGGCTGGTGGAGGCCGGCCGGATACCGCTGTATCGGCTCAGGGGAGTGGCGTGACCCCGGGTCTCGGGCTCGGGAGTCCGATCAGAGACTTCCGCCCCCGGTGCTGCGGAGGTTGCTGCCGTCCGTCGGGTTCCGGTGGTCGTCCAGGCGGCGGCGGGCCTGCTCCGATGCCGCCAGGTCACGTACCTTCTGGTCCCCGTCGGTCACGGACCGGCGGCCACGACGCCACCATGTCACGGCTGCGAGGGCCAGGAGTACGACGACGAGGATGATGAGCCAGCGCATGTCTGCCTCCAGCGGGTGAGAACTCTGCCGTCCAGGGTGGACCCCCAGGTCAAGGACTGCCGACAACGGGGCGGTGCGGATCTTCACGCCTGTCGGGTGCGCCGGGGCGGTAGCCGGTGACGTGTGCACCCGATTGCCCGCGCACCCGGTGGTGGCTGTCGGGTGGGTTCCCCTGCACCCAGAGTAGCCGCCAGGCGAGTCACCGTATATCCCGGCCGCCTCACACCGTATTGCCGTGGGCCGGACTACCGGGACGATCTGCCCTGCCCGGGGTTGCCCGCCCTCCCCCGCCGCCGCCCACGCCCCGGCCTTGCCCCCCCCACGCCCGTAGCAACGCACTCCCTCCCCTCCCGCCGTCCCCTCCCTCCCCGGTGATCAAGAAGTTTGCGTCACCCTGAGGCCGATTCATGACGTAAACCTCTTGATCAACTGCGCAGGGGGCCGGGGTTACCTGCCGGGCTGGTAGACATGTCGGATGAGCGGGGATCGGGCGGCGGTGCGGGAGCGGGCCGAAGGGGTGCTGCGGCGGCTGGCCGGTGAGCACGCCCGGCTGCGGGAGGACCAGTGGCGGGCGATCGAGGCGCTGGTGGTGGACCAGCGGCGGGTGCTCTGTGTGCAGCGCACCGGGTGGGGCAAGTCGGCGGTCTACTTCGTGGCCACCGCACTGCTGCGTGAGCGTGGCGAGCACGGCCCGACGGTCATCGTCTCGCCGCTGCTGGCGCTGATGCGCAACCAGGTGGAGGCGGCGGCCCGCGCCGGCATCCGGGCCCGCACCATCAACTCCGCCAACCTCGACGAGTGGGACGAGATCACCGCCGAGATCCACGCCGGGGCGGTCGACGTGCTGCTGATCAGCCCCGAGCGGCTCAACAACCCCGACTTCCGGGACACCGTCCTGCCGAGGCTGGCCGCCACCACCGGACTGCTGGTGGTCGACGAGGCGCACTGCGTCTCCGACTGGGGGCACGACTTCCGGCCCGACTACCGCCGGCTGCGTACCTTCCTGGGCAACCTGCCGGAGCGGACCCCGGTGCTCGCCACCACCGCCACCGCCAACGAGCGGGTGACCCGGGACGTCGCCGAGCAACTCGGCACCGAACCCACCCCACCCCCCACCGACCGCCACGCCCGCCGCGCCGAACTCTCCGCCGACCGTGCCGTGTCGCCCGCCGGACCTCGCGCCGACGGGAGTGCACCGACCGGCGATCCCGCCGCGTCGCCCGCCGACCCTGCCGCGTCGCCCGCCGATCCTGCCGCGTCGCCCGCTGGTCCTGTCGCGTCGCCCGCCGACGCCGGTGGACGACGGGCCGACGTGCTGGTGCTGCGGGGCACCCTGGACCGGGAGTCGCTGCGGCTGGGCGTGCTCGACCTGCCCAGCCCGGCGCACCGGCTGGCCTGGCTCGCCGATCACCTGGACGCGCTGCCCGGTTCGGGGATCATCTACACGCTGACCGTCGCGGCGGCCACCGAGACCGCCGAGTTCCTGCGTGGTCGCGGCTGGTCGGTGGCCTCCTACACCGGTCAGGCCGACGACGCCGACCGTCGCGCCGCCGAGCAGGACCTGCTCGACAACAAGATCAAGGCGCTGGTGGCGACCAGTGCGCTCGGGATGGGGTTCGACAAACCCGACCTCGGTTTCGTGGTGCACCTCGGTGCGCCGCCCTCGCCGATCGCCTACTACCAGCAGGTCGGCCGTGCCGGTCGCGCCGTCGAACACGCCGAGGTGCTGCTGCTGCCCGGGGTCGAGGACGCCGCCATCTGGCGCTACTTCGCCTCGCTCGCCTTCCCGCCCGAGGACCAGGTGCGCACCGTGCTGGCCGCCCTGCACACCGACCGGCCGCTCTCCACCCAGGCCCTCGAACCCATCGTCGACCTGCGCCGGACCCGCCTGGAGTTGATGCTCAAGGTGCTCGACGTCGACGGCGCGGTCCGCCGGGTCCGTGGTGGCTGGCTCGCCACCGGCGAACCCTGGACCTATGACGAGGCCCGGTTGCGCCGCGTCGCCGAGGCCCGCACCGCCGAGCAGCAGGCCATGCGCGAGTACGCCAGCACGCCTGGCTGCCGGATGCGATACCTGCGGGACTGCCTGGACGACAGCGGTGCCGGCGACTGCGGCCGGTGTGACCGCTGTGCCGCGCCGCTGTTCACCGCCGACGTGTCCGGTCCCGTGTTGACCGCCGCGCAGACCTTCCTCGGCCGCCCCGGCGTGCAGATCGCCCCCAAGAAGCTCTGGCCGACCGGTCTCGACGCGGTCGGCGTACCACTGAAGGGGCGGATTGCCCCGGCGGAGCAGGCGTTGCCCGGTCGGGCCGTGGGGCGGCTGTCCGACCTGGGCTGGGGCGGGCGGCTGCGCGGCCTGGTCGGCCCGGACACGGCCGACGGGCCGGTCCCCGACGACGTGGCGGCGGCCGTGGTGGAGGTGCTGAAAGCCTGGGCACACGGCGACGACCCGTGGCCGCGCCGCCCGGCCGGCGTGGTCGCGGTCGGCTCCCGCAGCCACCCGACCCTGGTCGCCTCGCTCGCCGAGCGGATCGCCACGGTCGGCCGGCTGCCGCTGCTCGGCCTGGTCACGCCCACCGGCCCGGCCGGGGCCGGCGGGCCGCGTGGCAACAGCGCCCAGCGGGTACGCGCCCTGCACGACGCCTTCACCGTCACCGACGAGGTGGCCGGCGCTTTGACCGGGCTGGACGGCCCGGTGTTGCTCGTCGACGACCTGGTCGACTCCGGCTGGACGATGACGATGGCCGCCCGGCTGCTGCGCCGCGCCGGTGCCCCCGACGTCCTGCCCCTCGCCCTCGCCGTCGCCGGCTGACCCGGCCCGCTCGACCGTGGCGACGAGCAGTCACGTCAGACGGTCGACCCCGTTGATCAGTGGGCGGTCACGGCGGGCGGTCGACCCGGGAGCGGTCACGGCCGGCGGTCGAACACCGGCTGACCCGGCCCAGTCGATCGGGGCGACGAGCCACCATCGCAGGTCACCGGCAGCCGGTGGGTCGACCCGGGGTCGCGGGCCGGCCGGCGGCTGCCGGGCCGGGCGGAAAGTTCCCCGGCCGGCCGAGGTGCGACCGTCGCCACGGTGCCCGGCCGCCACCCCGACGCCGCCGGGGTCGACGGTACGGTGGGCAGATGGCCGACCAGCGATCCGTCACCCGGCCCGCCGGCCCGGCAGGTAGCGGCGGCCCGGCCACCGACCGGGGCACCCCGCAGCCGGTGGACCGGCAGGACCGGGGTACCCCCGACGCGGAACCGGGGAACCGGCCGGGACCAGGCGACGCGGAGCCCGGCGGATGGGTGCTGTCCGCCGGGGGGACGCCGGCCGGGGGCGGGGGGTCGACCGTCGGACCGGACCGGGCCACCCTGCGGATGGCGCTGGTGGTCGGCGGTCTGGTGCTGGCCGTCCTGCTCGGCTTCGGCCTCGGTCGGGCCAACGGGCGGCCGACCGACCGTACGACGGCGACTGTCGCCACCGCCGCAGGGGACCACACCCACGCACCGGGCACCGGGGCGCACCAGCACGACGCCACCGGTGGGGACTCCTCCGGTGACGGGGCCACCGGCCTGTCGGTCACCGCCGGCGGCTACACGCTCACCCCGTCGGGTGGGGAGTTCGTCGCCGGACGGGCAGGGGAACTGCGGTTCCAGATCCGCGACGCCCAGCGCCGGCCGGTCACCCGGTTCGCGATCGTGCACGACAAGCCGATGCACCTGGTGGTGGTACGCCGCGACCTCACCGGGTTCCAGCACCTGCACCCCACGATGGCCGCCGACGGCACCTGGTCGATCCCGCTGACCCTGCCGCAGCCGGGCGTCTGGCGGGCGTACGCCGACTTCACCGCCCTCGCCGACGACGGCCAGCAGACCCCGGCCACGTTGGGCGTGGACCTGGTCGCACCGGGGGACTACACGCCCCGCGCACTGCCCGCCCCGGCCAACCGGGCTTCCGTGTCCGGCTTCACCGTCGACTACTCGGGTACCCCGCAGGTGGGTGCCGCCGTACCCCTGCGGTTCCAGGTCCGGGACGCGGCGGGACAGCCGGTGGTCCTGGAGCGTTACCTCGGCGCGTACGGGCACCTGGTGGCCCTGCGCGAAGGCGACCTGGGCTACCTGCACGTGCACCCGGGCCCGGGGCCGACCGCCGACACGGTGACGTTCTGGCTGACCGCGCCCGGCCCCGGCAGCTACCGGATGTACCTGGACTTCCAGGTGGCGGGCGTGGTGCGGACCGCCGAGTTCACCCTCACGGTCCGCTGACCCCCGGCCACCGGCACACCCGGCCCGGTGCGGCGGTGCCGACCCGCGTGCCCGGCCGGCCGTCGAGACGGCTCAGCCGGAGCTGCTCACCTGGAGGGGCCTACCCGGCCCGGTTCACCCGGCCCGGTTCACCCGGCCCGGCTCAGCCGGCCGGCTCACCCGGAGGGGGTCTACTCGGAGCCGCTCAGCTGGAGCGGCTCAGCCGGCCCGGCGGACCGGGCGGCGGGCGAGGTAGCGGAGCAGGTCGCGGATGTGGTGCTTCTCCTCGGCCGGCACCGCCGGATCGGCCAGCCGGTCGAGGATCACCCGGACGTCCGCCTCCACCGGGCCGTCGTCGGCGCGGCGGCGGGGGGCGGGTCCCGCGTCGGGCAGGCCGAGGGCCCGGAAGGCCGCCGCCACCGGCAGGTCGAGGGCGGCGCAGAAACCGCGCACCTTGGCCAGCTCGGGATAGTCCTGCCAGTCACCGGCGAGCCAGCGGAAAACGGTGGATCGACCGACCCCGGTGTGGGCAGCGAGGTCGCTCACCGTCCAACCCCGCTCGTCACGGGCGTCGTCGATGGCTCGTCGCACGAACCGTGCGAATGCCATCTGGGGTGATACCTCTGTCGAACCCATGCCGGTGAGATCGTCCCTTCCGGTGGGAGTCGGGTGTCCGGTGCGCCCTTCGAGGGTAGTACGGCGGGACGTCGTGACAATTGCCCGACCGTCCGTCCCTTTCGCGCCGACGGCGTCGCCGCACCCGGGGCAGCTGGCGGACGGGTGCGGACTGCCACAGTTGTCACCAACCCAGGACGGTCGGTGGGGCCCCCGACCCGTCCCGTACGCCGAGGAGGAGCCATGGCCGAGCCCGACCGTCCGGTGCCGCACCGCCCGGGTGCGGTCAGTCTCTTCTTCGTCGCCAAGGCGGGGGTGTTCGCCCTGGGCTTCTGGAGCTGGCTGCTGGTGCTGGTGGTGACCGGTGGCGGGGTGACCGGCGGGCACGTGCTGGCCGCCGCCGGGGCCGTCACCACCACGCTGGTGGGGGTGGTGCTGGGCGTGTGGCTGGCCCTGCAACGCAGCGCCGCCGCCCGGCACGCCGAACTCAAGCGGCTCCTGGTCGACATCTCGTGGAACGCCTTCGCCGCCGCCGGCAACGCCGAGTCGGCCGGCACGGTGGTGCCGTTCCCCACCACGTCCGTCGAGGGCGAGCGTGGGGAGCGTGATCGGGTCCCTACGGTCTTCGCCCGAGGGCCGGGGGAGTGGCCCGGCGGGCGACGTCGCTGAGCCCGGTCACGCCCTGCCGACGGGTGCGGGCCGGTCGTCCAACAGGATCGACAGGCGCGGGGTGACCTGCCACTGGTCGACCAGCTGCTGATATTCGGCCCGCTGCGGCCCGGTGTCGGTGCCGGACCCGGTGCGGCGGGCGCGGATCAGCAGGTTGCGGGGGGTGTGCCGGGAGTCGACGAACTCGACCACCTCGGCCCGGTAGCCGTGCACCCGCAGCAGCCCGGCGCGTAGCGCGTCGGTGAGCACGTCGGCGAAGCGTTCCCGCAGGATGCCCTGCCGGGTCAGCAGCTCGTACGGGGCCGGCGTCGGCCGGGAACGCAGCTGTGCCGCCAGGTCGTGGTGGCAGCACGGCGCGGCGAGGATCCACCGGGCGTCCCAGCGCACCGCCCGGGCCAGCGCCTCGTCGGTGGCGGTGTCGCAGGCGTGCAGCGCGAGCACCAGGTCGGGGGCGGGTTCCACCACCGCGTCGGCGATGGTGCCGGCCACGAAGGAGACCCGGTCGGCCCAGCCGAGGCGGGCGGCCAGTTCGCTGTTGCGCTGCCGTTGATCCTCCCGGACGTCCACCCCGACCAGTTCCACGTCCAGCCCGCGACCGGTGAGGTACCGGTAGGCGGCGAAGGTCAGGTAGGCGTTGCCGCAGCCCAGGTCGACCACCCGCAGCCGGCCGGTGAGATCGTCGGGCAGGGTGGCGGCCAGCGCGCGGAGGAAGGCGTCGACCTGCCGCCGTTTGGCCGCGTTGCCGCCGATCGTCGCGAAGATCGGGTCCCCCGGATCGAGCAGGTAGTCCTTCACCCGGTCGTGGCCCTCCGGTCCGGCCACCGGTCGGTCGGCGGTGGCCCGGTGCACCTGGGCCTCACCGGACTTGGTCACCCGCAACTGGAGGGTCGCCCCGGCGGTCTCCACGTGCCAGTTGCCGAACGGCTCGGCGAGCAGCGCGTCGACCGCCGCGTCGGCCTCCGCGCCCGGCGACACGTTCCGGGTGTACGGCCGGACGCCGTCGGACGTGGAGATCTGCAACCGGGGGCCGGTCTTGAGGGCCACCGGGCGTAGTTCGGCCCGGACCAGGGAGGGGCGCTGCCCACGGCGTCGACCGGCGGCGACGGCGCGGGTCAGGGCGGGGTCGAGCAGCAACGCCCGGACCTCGGTGAGGGCGGCGTCCAAGGGTTCCGGCATCGTTCCATCATCCTTCCCGGCCGATCGTTGCCGCGATCGGGCCAACCCGAGGTGTCCCGCACCGCCCCGCACCCCTGCGCCGCGCACCCCACCCACCGGCTCACCCCACCGCACCGGCCCCACCCACCGGCTCACCTCACCGCACCGGCCCCACCCGGCAACATCTCGCGGCAGACCCGCAGTCGGTCTGCCTTACCCACACAGACCCGGGGTGGCCTCAAGATCAGATTGCAGTTTTGCAGACGACACGCCGATGCGAGTACGCGAAATCGCAATCTGATCATGGTGACCCCCTCGCCAGCCGGAGTCCGGGGATGGCCTGGGTCTGCTCGTGTCGGGGACCACACGGAGACTGACGGCCCGACTACGGCCCGACCCGACTGCGGTCCGGGTTCGGCCCGGTTCGGGGCCGGATGGGGGTGACGCGGGTCCGCACCACCGCCCCGCTGACGCCCGTACCGGGGCGGAAACGCGACATCCCCCGGGCCGTCCGTACGGGCCGGGGGATGTCGGTGGTGCCGGTCAGTCGGCGGTGGCCTCGGCCGGCGTGTCCGTGCCGGAACCGCCGCCACGGCGACGCCGCCGACGACGGGGCCGGGTCGACTCGCCCTCGCCGGCCGGCCCGGAGGCTGCGACTGCCGGCTCGGCGGCTGCGGCGGCCGGCTCGCCCGCCGTACCCGCCGGGGTGTCGGTGGACTCCCCACCGGTCACGGTGGTCGGCTCGCCCACGACGACCTCGCCGGCCCGGCGGCGACGCCGGTGGCGCGGGGTACGGGGGCCTTCGTCGGGGGACTCCACGGGCGTCTCGGCGGCGCCCGGCGCGTCGGTGTCGGGGCGGCCCCGTCGGCCCTCGCCGCGACCGCCGGTGGTGCCCCGACCGCCGCTGTCACCGCGGCCTCGGCCCTCGCCGCGCCGGGGGCCCCGGCCGCCGCCGCTCTCACCCCGGCGGGAACGGCCACCGAGGTCCTCCTCGACCTCGGCGGAGAGCCCGGCCCGGGTCCGCTCGGCGGTCGGCAGGGTGCCGGTCATCTCGGACGAGATGTCCAGGTCGGTGTAGAGGTGCGGGGAGGTGTGGTAGGTCTCCGGCGGCTCCGGCATGTCCAGGCCGAGGGTCTTGTCGATGATCCGCCACCGGGGCATGTCGTCCCAGTCGACGAAGGTGACCGCGACGCCGGTCGCCCCGGCCCGACCGGTACGACCGATCCGGTGGGTGTAGGTGTCCTGGTCTTCGGGGCAGTCGTAGTTGATGACGTGGGTGACGCCGCTGACGTCGATGCCCCGGGCGGCCACGTCGGTGGCGACCAGCGTGTCGATCTTGCCGGCCCGGAACGCGCGCAGCGCCCGCTCCCGCGCGCCCTGGCCCAGGTCACCGTGCACCGCGGCCACCGCGAAGCCGCGGAAGTCGAGATCCTCGGCGACCCGGTCGGCGGCCCGCTTGGTACGGGTGAAGATCATGGTGAGCCCGCGCCCCTCGGCCTGGAGGATCCGCGCCACGATCTCGATCTTGTTCATCGAGTGGGTGCGGTACGCCAGCTGCTGGGTCTGCGGCGACGGGCCGGTCTCGGCGGTGTGCCCGGCGTGGATCGTCACCGGCCGACGCAGGAACCGCCGGGAGAGGGTGACGATCGGGTCCGGCATGGTGGCCGAGAAGAGCATGGTCTGCCGGTCGTCCGGCAGCATCGCCAGGATCTTCTCGACATCGTCGAGGAAGCCCAGATCGAGCATCCGGTCGGCCTCGTCGAGCACGAGCGCGCGGACCCGGTCGAGCCGCAGGTGCTTCTGCTTCTGCAGGTCCATCAGCCGGCCGGGGGTGCCGACCAGGATCTCCACGCCCTTGCGCAGCGCGTCGATCTGCGGCTCGTAGGCCACGCCGCCGTAGATCGGCAGCACCCGCACGCCCCGGGTCCGCCCGGCGGCGGCGAGGTCCTTGGCGACCTGGATGCCCAGCTCGCGGGTGGGTACGACGACCAGCGCCTGGGGCACGCCGTCGCTGCCCTCGGCCGGGGCCAGGACCCGTTCCAGCAGCGGTACGCCGAAGCCGAGGGTCTTGCCGGTGCCGGTCGGGGCCTGGCCGATCATGTCGGTGCCGCGCAGCGCGATCGGGATCGCGTACTCCTGGATCGCGAAGGCGCGGGTGATGCCCGCCGCGGCCAGGGCCTCGACGGTCTCGGGCCGCGCGCCGAGCGCGGCGAACGTGGGGGCCTCCGGGCGGACCGGGGCGGTGGGGACCAGTTCCTGGCCCTCCAGTTGGTCGAGAATCTGTTCGCTCATCTGGATCTGGGGGTGCCCTCTCGTGGTGCGCCCCGTTTTGTCCTCAGGGCGCGTTCGGTGTGACGCGGGCCACGCGATCGGCGGCGGAGAATCGCCGCGCCGGACCGGGCCGCACGCGCGCCGTGGGCAGGACTTCGATCAGATCGGCGCCCACGGCAACTACCTCATCCTACCCGAGCAGGTCGGCACACGCTCCTGACCTGGACCCACGGCTTTTCGCCGGGGGTGGGAATTGTGACCTGAGTCACCGTTAATGTCGTCGGTGGCGCCGTCGGCACCGGGGTGGGCCAGCGCGGCGACCGGATTCGACACGGTCGGTGACCCGAAGCCCACCGGGCCCGGCCTGCGACGGGATCACCCGCCGCAGGGGCCGGACCGGTTCAGCGGACGGTGAACCCGACCGAACGGGGAGACGCCTCGGCGATCTCGACGTAGGCGACCTTGCCGACCGGCACGATGACCCGTCGACCCTTCTCGTCGGTCAGGGACAGCGTCCCCTCGACCTTGGCGAAGGCGTCGGTCACGATCTGCTCGATCTCGGCCGGCGACTGCGCGCTCTCCAGTACCAGCTCGCGCGGCGCGTACTGCACGCCGATCTTGACCTCCACTGTGCCTCCTCAGGTGGGCGAGATAGCCGCCGGTCCGAAGGCTATCCGATCTCGGGGCGGGATGTTCAGGCTGACTCACCCTGGAGCGGGAAGCTCGCGATGCCCCGCCAGGACAACGCCGCGACCAGCGCCTCGGCCTCGGCCTTCGGCACCTGCCGGCCACCGGCCAGCCAGAACTGGGCCGCCGTCTCCGCCGCACCGACCAGGCCGGAGGCGAGCAGCTCGGCGTGCGACCGGCTGACCCCGGTGTCGGAGATGATGGTGTCGGTGATCGCCGCGATGCAGCCCTGCTCCACCCGCTCCACCCGCTGCCGGACCGCCGGATCGTTGCGCAGGTCCGACTCGAACACGAGCCGGAACGCCTCGCTCTCGTGGTCGACGAAGTCGAAGTAGGCCCGCACCGACGCGCCGACCCGCTCCTTGTTGTCGTTGGTGCCCCGCATCGCGTCGTGCACCTTGGCGACGATGGCGTCACAGTGCGTGTCGAGCAGCGCCAGGTAGAGATCCATCTTTCCGGGGAAGTGCTGATACAGCACCGGCTTGGAAACCCCGGCCCGCTCGGCGATGTCGTCCATCGCCGCGGCGTGGTACCCCTGGGCTACGAACACCTCCTGAGCCGCCGCGAGTAGCTGCTTACGGCGTGCTGAGCGGGGCAGCCGGGTGGGCCGGCCGGTAGTCTGCGCACCGTTCCCCACAGCGGTCATGGGAACCTCCGAGTTTCGTCATCCAGCCGGCACTTTTACCCCGTACCGGTCAGGGCACTCACCCCGGCCCCGGAATTGGCCCGCCGCTGTAACTTATCGCCACTGTCACCACACGGTAGCCTCAGCGGGGGCGACCAAGGAGCGCGCGGTGAGTGAATCAGGGCAACCCGGTGCCGCCACCCCGGGAGAGCATGACGACGGTACGGGTCAGCAGGACGACCTGGCCCGTTCCGTCAGTGGGTGGGCACCTGCGACCGGGTGGTCCGGCGGAACCGACGCCCCGGGTTACCGGGAGTCGGCCTCACCGTGGAACCGGCCCGATCCCACCGCCGGCTGGGGTGGTCAGCCGTCCCGGCACGGTGACCTGCCTGCGCCGTTCCCCGTTCCCCCGGCCGGCGACGAGGTCCCCCGCAACGGGCGGGCCCACCGCAATGGTCACGACTCGGCACCGGAATTCCCGGCCCCGCTGCGTCGCCCGGTGAGCGCCCCGCCCGGCGGGCCGGGTCACCCCGCCGACGACCCCGGATTCACCGACGGTGACCGGCTGGTCGTGCCGGCCCAGCGGCCGGCGTCCCCGCCCGAGCCACCGCACGATCCCGAGTCCGCCCGGCACTCCTCGGACGATCCCGCCGCGCCCCGGCGCGGCCACTGGCCCGACAGCGGCCTGCCCACCTCCGCCCCGCCGGCCGTGCAGGTCCCGCCGGTCGGCACCGCCGCCTCCGGGTTCGAGGTGCCCCCCGGTTTCCACGCCCCCGAGCGGGGCGAGGCCGGGCCGCCGCCGACCGACGCCCCCCGCGACTGGAGCAACCGCCTGCCCGTCGAGGGCGGCCCGCGCGGGGCCGGCCGGTTCGCCCCCGCCGAGCCCACCGCCGGCACCGAGCAGCCCGGTGCCGAGCCACGTGGTGCCGATCCGTACGGCACCGATCCGTACGGCACCGGGCCGCGTGGTGCCGGGCAGTACAGCGGGGAGCAGTCCGCCGCGGGGCGTCGGCCCGCCCCCGGAGCGGACGAGCCCGACTGGTCCGGCCCGAGCTGGAACCGGCCCAGCTGGGGCGGCAGCTGGGCACCCGCCTGGTCATGGGACGAGGAGCCACCCGCCGGCCGACCGACCCGCGCCGAACGGACGGCCGAGTGGTCGGCCGAGCCCGCCCGCCCCTACGAGCCGGTCCGTGCCGAACCCGCCCGCCCCTACCAGCCGGTGCGCGCCGAGCCCGCCCGGCCGTACGAGCCGGTGCGCTCGGAGGTGCCCCGCCCGTACGAGCTGACCCGCTCCGAGCCGGTCACCCCACCGGCGCTGCCGGAGCCCGCGCCGTCGGTGGTCGCCCGGCCCGGCCGGGACCAGCCGCCCGTCGCGCCGGTCGTCGACCGGGTCGCCCCGGGTCGCCCCGGCACCGACCACCCCGAGCCCGACTGGTCCGACCGCACCGGTCACGACCGCGACCGGCCCGAGCGGGACTGGTCCGGGCGTACCGGCCGGTCCGAGCGGGACCTCCCGACCCGCACCGACCGGCCCGAGGGGGACTTCTCCGGCCGGTCCGAGCGGGACTTCCCGGACCGGGTGGACCGCAGCGGTCGAGCGGAGCGCTCCGAGCGGGACTGGACCGCCCCCATGAAGCGGGACTGGACCGACCGCCCCGAGCAGGACCGGTCCGGTCGGGACTGGACCGACCGGTCCGGGCGGGACTGGCCGGAGCCCGTCGAGCGGCCCGACCGCGGCCGGCCGGCCGGTGAGTCCGCCACCGAGGGGTCGCCCACGCCGGACCGACCGGCCGAGCGACGCCCCTGGGCGGTGGGCCCGCCCGCCGACGCGCCACCCGTACCCCCCGAGACGTTCACCGGCCCACCCCCGGCGGCCCCCGAGACGTTCGCCGGCCTGCCCCGCGACGAGCCGGCCGGTCTGTCGCCCACCTCGCGGGCCGAGCCGCCCGCCGTGCCGGCCCTGCCGGGGCCCGAACCGGTCGGGCCGGTGGCCGCCTCCGGCCCGGAACGGGGCACCGGACTGCCGCCCGCCGTCCGGGCCGACCAGCCGTTCCGGCTCCCCCGCGACGAGCCGGCCGCCCGTCCCGTCGGCCGCGCCGACCAGCCGTTCCGACTCCGGTCGGTGCCGACCGAGCCGGCCACCCCCACCGATCCTCCCGGCCACCCGCCGGAGCCTCCCGTCTCCGCCGTCGGTGCCCCCGCCACGAGCGGGCCACACCGCCTGGACCGGATTCCCCCCGCGCCCGTCCCGACGAGCGCTCCCCCCTACGCGGCCCGCCGATCCGCCCCTGACCCGCTGACCGCCACCGAGCCGGTGGTGGACGAACGGCAGCCGGACCGGGGCACGGCGGTGCTGCCGCAGCGCGTCCCCGCCGAACCGGACGTGCCCGTCGTGCCGGAGCCGCCAGCCGTGGAGCCCCCCGCAGAGACCCCGGAGCTCGCCCGAATCGCCACCCACCTGCGTCGTGACGACGAGCCCGCCCCGCTGCGGGAACGCCCCGAGGGCTTCGACGTCAACGCGATCCTGGACGCCGTACGGGAGGTGGCCGGGGTGCGGGACGCGGCGCTGCGTCGTACCCCCGCCGGGGCGCACAGCCTGCGCCTCGACCTGTCCGACGGGGCGGACCCGGCGGAGGTGAGCCGACTGGTGGCCCGCCTGCTCCAGGAACGGATGGGCCTCGCCGCCGCGCCGCAGAACCTGTCCGGTGAACCCAGCGCCCCGGTGCCGCCGCCGCTGCGTCGGCGTACCGGTGAGCCGCGTCCGGCTGCCGGCGAGCGCCCGGGTGACGCCCGGGGCCGTGACGAGTTCGGCCCGGCCGACCGGCGGGATCCGAACCGGGGCGGTGCCCCGACCGGCCGGGCCCGCGCCGTCGAGCCACCCGCCGCGTCGCCGGTGGTCTCCCCGTCCGCTGCGGCACCGCCCGTCGTCGCGTCGTCCCCGGTCGAGGACCACCCGGTCGGTGACCCCGCCCGACCGGCGGGTGAGCCGACGGCCCGGTCGACCGCCGCGGCCCGTGCCGACGGGGTGTCCCGCGCCGACGGTCCGGCCTGGGACGGCGAGGAGCACCCCGCCGAGGAGTCGCCGACCGCGTCCGGGGTGCCCCGGCGACGTCGGCAGCCCGTCCACCGGGGTCGGGCCAGCGTGGAGGAGGCACCCCCGGGGGCGCTGCTGGTGCCGACCGGCAGCCCGGCGACGCTGAACGCGTCGTACTCCGGTGGGCAGATGACCACGACGGAGACGGCGCCGTCGCGACCGCTGGACACCGGCGGTGTGCCGGGGCCCCGGGTGGTGATCGACCACGTCCAGGTGAGCACCTTCGGCCTGGACGCCAACGTCGAGGTACGCCTGCTCACCGCCGGTGAGCCGGCCGCCGGTCACGCCACCGGGCCGGCCGTGGACGGGTACGTGCTGCGGCTGTGCGCGGTGGCCGCCGCGGCGGCCGTGGACGAGTTGCTGCGCCACGCCGAGCGCACCGCCGAACGGGGACGTTGCTTCGTCGAGCACGCCGCCGTGGTGCCGTTCGGCAACTGCGAGGTGGCGACCGTGGTGGTGCTGCTGGTCTGCGACGGCTGGGTGGAGCAGTTGGCGGGGTCGGCGCTGGTCGCCGGTGATCCGCGTCAGGCGGTGGTCCGGGCGACCCTGGCGGCGGTCAACCGACGCCTCGAAGCGTTGCTCGCCTGACCTGGCACGTTGTCGGCGAGGGGTCGGGGCGGTAACACTGCCGGTATGAAGCGCGCCGCCCTCTGGCCCGAGGAGCACCTGCCCCCGCACCGGCTGCCCCCACCGTGGCCCGGCCGGGCGGTACGCCTCGACGGCACGGTCACCTACGTCCGGGACACCCCGGCCACCGGGCCGGACGCGGAACCCGCGCTGTACGTGCACGGGCTGGGTGGTTCGTCGCAGAACTGGACGGACCTCGCCGGCCTGCTCGCCGGCCGCCTCGACGGGCAGGCGATCGACCTGCCCGGTTTCGGGCGCAGCGAGCCGGGGCTGCGCTACACCATCCCGGCGTTCGCCGACCGGGTGGTGCGCTGGATCGAGCACTCCGGCCGGGGCCCGGTGCACCTGTTCGGCAACTCGTTGGGCGGGGCGGTCTCGGTGTACGTCGCCGGTCGCCGGCCGGACCTGGTGCGGACCCTGACGCTGATCTCGCCGGCCCTGCCGTTTCTGAACTTCGGCCGTTCGTTGCAGGGCCGGATGCTGCCGCTGCTGGCCATCCCGCGGGGGGAGCGGTTGGCCGCGTGGCGGCTCGCCCAGCTCGCCCCGGAGGTGATGGCCCGGCAGGCGATGGAGGCGTGCGTGGCCGACCTGAGCCGGATCAGCGAGCAGCGTCGGCAGGAGGCGCTTGAGGAGATCCGGGTCCGCTACGAGGCGACGCACTACGCCGCCGCGTACGTCCGGACGTTCCGGGGGCTGGTGGCCAGTTTCCTGCGGTCGTACCTGCCGGGGCCGGGGTCGCTGTGGCGGATCGCCGCCGCGATCGAGGCGCCCACCCTGGTGGTGGGGGGCATGAAGGACCGGCTGGTGGACGTCCGGGTGGCCCCGCAGACCGCCCGGATCATCCCGGACAGCCGGTTGATGATGCTGGCCGGCGTCGGGCACGTGGCCCAGTTGGAGGTGCCGCGTACGGTGGCCCGCGCCGTGCTGCACCTGCTCGCCGAGACGGCGGGGTCCACGCCGCCGGCCCGGCCCGGCAGGCCACCGGCCGGCGGTGCGGACCTGACGTCTGCCGGGGCCGCGGCGCCGACGACCGGCGGTGGGGCGGACGTGCCGTCAACCGGTGCGGGTGCCGCGCTTGAGTTCGGCGGGGGCGACGCGCCGGAGTCCGGTGGTGACGTGGCGTGCCGGCCGGGGGTGGCATCCTGACCCGGATGACTGCCCTCCTGCGCCACGGCCTGCGATGGGCCCGTGGCATCCGCCGCCCCGGGACGGTCCTGCGCCGTCCGTCCGTCTTCACCGGCCGGCCGCGTCCGGCGGTGTCGGCGACCGTGCTGCTGTTGGTGGTGGTCTCCGGCGGGCTGGCGGTGACCACGGGTGCGGGGTCGGGCACCGGTCGGTTGGTCGCCCGGCCGGTGGTGACACCCGGCGGGTCGGCCGCGACCGGCAACGCGTCGGACGCCGTGGGGTCGGCCGGCGACTTCGGGCGGGCCGGGCCCGCCGACGGTGCGGGTCCGCCGGATGCGGCCGGGCCGGTGCCGCCGGTCGCGGTGCCGTCGGCGGAGCAGGCCGGCGCGGATGGCCCGACCACGGCCGTGCCGCCGTTGGCGTTGTCCGGGCCGGTCCCGGCGACCGGCCGGGGCACCTTCGCCTACGACGACCGGGCCGGGGCGACGCTGGGCCGGTCCGGTGTGCTGCGGCGGTACCGGGTGGCCGTGGAGGTCGGCTCCGGTGAGGACGTCCGGGACTTCTCCGACCAGGTGCAGGCGGCGCTGGCCGGGCCGGGTAGCTGGGTGGACGGCGGGCGGTTGCGGCTGCGCCGGGTGCCGGGGGACGCGCCGTACGACTTCACGGTCCAGTTGGCGACCCGGAACACGGCGGGTCGGTTGTGCCGGGCCGGTGGGGTGGACATCCGGGTCGGTGGGGTGCCGTTCACGTCGTGCCGCGCGCCGGGGAAGGTGATCATCAACCTGGACCGGTGGCGGACGTCGGTGCCGCATTTCGTCCGGGCCGGGGTGCCGTTGGCGCTCTACCGGACGTACGTGGTGAACCACGAGGTGGGGCACCAGTTGGGGCACCGCCACGAGGGGTGCCCGGGGGCGGGCCGGCCGGCGCCGGTGATGCAGCAGCAGTCGTTGTTCCTGCGGGGGTGCACGGCGAACCCGTGGCCGTACCTGGATGGGCGTCGGTACGCCGGCCCGGCGCGCTGAACCCGCCGGCCCGGAACGCTGAACCCGCCGGGGCGGGTCGTTCCGGGGGATGTGAAACATCCTCTCGTAAGAAGTGGCAATAACGCTGATATGCCCGATTAGTCTGCCATGCTGGACGGGTGACCACCCCGACCGACTCCGCCGGGCGTCCGGAGCCGCCGGCCGCCGGCCCACCCGACCCATGCCCGAGCGACTGCGCCGCGTGGCAGCCCGGCGACCCGCGCCACCGCGACCCGCACACCGAGCCGCACCACGGCGGGCGAAGCCACACCGGGCCGAGCCACGGCGGGCCGAGCCACCCCACGGCGGGGCGGCGAGGGTCGTACCGCAGTCGCCGGTTGCGGCGTCGGCGTCGCCGGGCCGTGCTGCTCGGCCTGGTCCTGCTCGGCGCGGGCGGGTTCGTCGGCCTCTACCCGGACGACCCCCCGGGAGACCCCGCGCCGGTCGCCGGGCGGCTGGCCGACGGGACGGGCGGTGGACGACCGACCGGCGGACCCGACGGCGGGCAACCCCCCACCGGCTACCCGCGCAGCGGACCCGGACGCTTCACCGCCGCAGACGGCCGCTCCGAGGTGTACGGCTCCGACGGCCCGCTGCACCGCTACCGGATCGAGGTGGAACAGGGCACCGGTCAGGACGTGGACGCGTTCGCCGCCGCCGTGGACGCCACCCTGGGTGACCCGAACAGCTGGATCCGCTCCGGCGAACTACGGTTCCAGCGGGTGCCGGAGGTGGCCGCCGCCGACTTCACCATCTATCTCGCCACCCCGGCCACCTCCGAGCGGATCTGCGCGGAAGGTGGGCTGGAGACCGAGGGCTACACCTCCTGCCGGCTGCCCGGTCGGGTGGTCATCAACCTGGCCCGCTGGATGGACGCCGTGCCGGACTACGGGGCACCGCTGTCGGTCTACCGGACGTACGTGGTCAACCACGAGGTGGGGCACGAACTGGGCGAGGCGCACCAGGCCTGCCCCGGGCTCGGCGAGCCGGCCCCGGTGATGCAGCAGCAGACGTACGGGCTGGACGGCTGCGTGGCCAACGCCTGGCCGTACGTCGACGGCTCCCGCTACTCCGGCGAGCTGATCCCCGGCGCCTGAGTTATTCCCCTCCCGTATGTCGGACGGGGTGTCACTGCTCATGGCCGAGGGGTGGTCGGCCGAGCAACAATGGCTCGGTTCGCCATCAGCCGATCACCGGGGAGTCCACCGTGTCGTTGCCCCCGCTCGTCGAACCCGCCGCCGAGCTGACCGTTGACGAGATCCGTCGTTACTCCCGTCACCTGATCATCCCCGATGTGGGGGTCGAGGGGCAGAAGCGGTTGAAGAACGCCCGGGTGCTCTGTGTGGGTGCCGGTGGTCTCGGCTCGCCGGCCCTGATGTACCTGGCCGCCGCCGGGGTCGGGACGCTCGGCATCATCGACTTCGACACCGTCGACGAGTCCAACCTCCAGCGCCAGATCATCCACGGCGTCTCCGACATCGGCCGGTCCAAGGCCGAGTCCGCCGCCGCGTCGATCCGCGAGATCAACCCGCTGGTCCAGGTGGAGATCCACAACACCGCCCTCGACCGGGAGAACGTCCGGGACATCTTCGCCCGGTACGACCTGATCGTCGACGGCACCGACAACTTCGCCACCCGCTACATGGTCAACGACGCGGCGGTGCTGCTCGGCAAGCCGTACGTCTGGGGGTCGATCTACCGGTTCGACGGTCAGGCGTCGGTCTTCTGGGCCGAGCACGGCCCCTGCTACCGCTGCCTCTACCCGGAGCCCCCGCCGCCCGGCATGGTGCCGTCCTGCGCCGAGGGTGGCGTGCTCGGCGTGCTCTGCGCGTCGATCGGCTCGATCCAGGTCAACGAGGCGATCAAGCTGCTCGCCGGGATCGGCGAGCCGCTGGTCGGCCGGCTGATGGTCTACGACGCGCTGGAGATGGAATACCGCAAGATCAAGATCCGCAAGGACCCGAACTGCGTGCTCTGCGGGGAGAACCCCACGGTCACCGACCTGCTGGAGGACTACGAGGACTTCTGCGGCGCGGTCTCCGAGGCGGCCCAGGAGGCGATCGTCGACTCGACCATCACCGCCACCGAGCTCAAGGAGTGGCAGGACGCCGGCAAGGACATCTTCCTGGTCGACGTCCGGGAGCCCGCCGAGTACGAGATCGTCCGGATCCCCGGCTCCACCCTGATCCCCAAGGGCGAGATCATCTCCGGTGAGGCGCTGGCGAAACTCCCGCAGGACAAGCAGGTCGTGCTGCACTGCAAGTCCGGGGTCCGCTCGGCCGAGGCGCTCGCCGCGCTGAAGGCCGCCGGGTTCCGCGACGCGGTGCACGTCCAGGGCGGGGTGCTCTCCTGGATCAAGCAGATCGATCCCTCGCTGCCCGCGTACTGACCGGTGACCGGGGCCGGGGGCGGCGACGAACCGCCCCCGGCCCCGACCGATTCCCCGAGGCGGGATCGCGTCCGCGCCGGTAGCGTCTGCGCCGTGGTGGACTTGGATGCGGCGATAGGTTTCGTCGTGGCGCACGGCGACGCGGTGGACCGCGCCCGGCTGTCCCGGCTGCGCACCGGTGCCCCCGTGCCCCCCGACCTGCTCGACGCGGCCGAGGTCGGGCAGACCGTCGACGGCGGCTGGCCGGCGGTGCTCGGCGGTGAGGTCCCGTCCATCGACGCCACCTGTTTCCGCCTGGCCGAACTGGACGATCTCGGCGCGCTCGGCCGGCCCGCCGCCCGGCACGCCCTGGACTGGCTGGCTGCCCGGCAACTGCCCGACGGCGGCTGGGACGAGGACCCGAGGCTGGCCGGCAGCGCCCCCGAGTGGGCCACCCCGGGCGACCCGGAGGCCCGGCTCTACCTCTCGGCCAACGCCGCGTTCTGGCTCAGCGTCGCCGGTCGGGACGCCCGTGCCGCAGGCCCGCTGGACAACCGCGTCGGCGGCGCGTACGCCGGGGTGGTGCAGGCGGCGGCGCAGGCCCTGGCCGGGCAGCTCGCCCCGGACGGCAGCTGGCCGTCCTTCCTCGCCGCCGGCTGGCTGAGCGCGGCGGTGCTGCACCGCCAGCAGCTCTACTACGAGTCGGCCCGGATCCAGGCGGTGCTGGCCGAACGGATGCCGCAGCTGTCCCCGGCGGACACCGCCGCGCTGGCCGCCACCCTGCGCCGGGTGGAGGTGGGCGAGGAGCAGTGGGTGCTGGTGTCGGCCCGCAAGCGGCTCGCCGAGACCCAGCGCAGCGACGGCGGCTGGGACAGCGACGACGGCCACCAGTTCGACGTGCACACCACGCTGACCGCGATCCGCGCCTGCCGGCCGATCGGCCCGGTCCTGCCGCCGGGCTCCCCGAGCGCCCCGATGGGCTCGCCGCTGACACCGCCCGGCTCACCTGTCGTGCGCCGGGCCCGGCCGGTCCCACCGCCGACGGACGACGAGCCCGGCACCTGGTGACCCCGGCCCCGGGCGTGACCCGGGGGCCGGGGGCCGGGGGCCGGGGGGCCGGGCGGCTCAGCGCAGGTGACCGTCGCCGGTCACCACGTACTTGGTGGAGGTCAGCTCGGGCAGCCCCATCGGCCCCCGGGCGTGCAGCTTCTGGGTGGAGATGCCGATCTCCGCACCGAAGCCGAACTCGCCGCCGTCGGTGAACCGGGTGGAGGCGTTGACCATCACCGCCGCCGCGTCGACCCGGGCCACGAACTCCCGGGCGGCGGCCTGCGAGTCGGTGACGATCGCCTCGGTGTGCCCGGTGCCGTAGCGGCGGATGTGCGCGACCGCCGCGTCGAGCGAGTCGACCACCGCGACGGAGATGTCGGCCGAGAGGTATTCGGTGGCGAAGTCCTCGTCGGTGGCCGGCACCACGGCAGGGGAGTGGGCGGCGACCTCGGGGGAGCCGTGCACGGTCACCCCGGCCTCGGCGAACGCGGCCAGCACGACCGGCAGGAACGCGTCGGCGACGTCGGCGTGCACCAGCAGCGACTCGGCGGTGTTGCAGGTGGAGAGGCGCTGGGTCTTGGCGTTCAGGGCGATCGCCACCGCCTTGGCCGGGTCGGCGGCGGCGTCCACGTAGACGTGGCAGTTGCCCACCCCGGTCTCGATCACCGGCACCGTCGACTCCTCGACCACGGTGCGGATCAGCGACGAACCGCCGCGCGGGATCAGCACGTCGACCAGGCCCCGGGCCCGCATCAGCTCCTTGACCGAGTCGCGGGAGGCGGCGTCGAGCAACTGCACCGCGTCGGCCGGCAGACCCGCACCGGCCACCGCGTCGCGCAGCACCGCCACCAGCGCCGCGTTGGAGTGCGCGGCCGAGGACGACCCGCGCAGCAGCGCCGCGTTGCCGGACTTCAGGCAGATGCCGGCGGCGTCCACCGTCACGTTCGGCCGGGCCTCGTAGATGATGCCGACCACCCCGAACGGCACCCGCACCTGCCGCAGCTCCAGCCCGTTGGGCAGGGTCGAGCCCCGGACCACCTCACCCACCGGGTCGGGCAGCGCGGCCATCTCGCGCAGCGCGTCGGCGATGCCGGCCACCCGGCCCGCGTCGAGGGCGAGCCGGTCCAGCACGGCCGCGCTCAGCCCGGCCTCCCGCCCGGCCGCCAGGTCCGCCGCGTTCGCGGTGAGGATCTCCGGCGTACGCGCCACCAGCGCGTCGGCCATCGCGTGCAGCGCGCCATCCTTGACCGTACGGGTGGCCACGGCAAGGGCCTCCGCCGCGTCCCGGGCCCGCCGGGCCTGCTCGACGACGCTCATTGCGTACTCCTTCGGATCTTCCGGAAGCGTCCGTGCGGGACGCCTGACGTCACAGCAGCACCAGGTCGTCGCGGTGGACGACCTCACGTTCGTACGCCGGGCCGAGCGCCGCGGCGAGTTCCCCGGTGGACCGGCCGAGCAGGCCGGGCAGCTCCACCGCGTCGTAGTTGACCAGTCCCCGGGCCACCGACGCCCCGTCGACGTCCACCAGGTCCACCGGGTCGCCGGCGGTGAAGGTGCCGTCCACGGCGGTGATCCCGGCCGGCAGCAGCGACTTGCGCCGGCCCACCACGGCCTGCACCGCGCCCGGGTCGAGGTGCAGCCGCCCCCGGGGTGCGGTGGCGTGCGCCAGCCAGAACAGCCGGGCCGCCGGGCGTCGCCGGGCCGGGTGGAAGAACGTGCCCACCGGTTGCCCGGCCAGCGCGTCGCCGGCCAGCGGGGCGGCGGTCAGCACCACCGGGATGCCGAAGCCGGTGGCGATCCGGGCCGCTTCCACCTTGGTGACCATGCCGCCGGTGCCGACGCCGGCCCGGCCGGTCCCGCCGATGTCGACGCCGGCCAGGTCGGCCTCGCCGCGTACCTCGGTGATCCGGGTGCTGCCGGGGCGGGTCGGGTCGCCGGTCCACAACGCGTCGACGTCGGAGAGCAGCACCAGCAGGTCGGCGTCGACCAGGGCGGCGACCAGGGCGGCCAGTCGGTCGTTGTCGCCGAACCGGATCTCCTCGGTGGCGACCGTGTCGTTCTCGTTGACGATCGGCACCGCCCGCAGGTCGAGCAGCTTGCGCAGGGTCCGGTACGCGTTGCGGTAGTGCGCCCGCCGGGTCACGTCGTCGACGGTGAGCAGGACCTGCCCGACGGTGAGCCGGTGCCGGGCGAAGCCGGCCGCGTACCGGCCGATCAGCAGGCCCTGGCCGACGCTGGCGGCGGCCTGCTGGGTGGCCAGGTCACGCGGACGGCGGGGGAGCCCGAGCGGGGCGAGCCCGGCGGCGATCGCCCCGGAGGAGACCAGCACCACCTCGCGGCCGGCGGCGGCGAGCGCGGCGAGGGCGTCCACCAGGGTGTCCACCCGGGTCTCGTCCAGGCCGCCGGTGGCGGTGGTCAGCGAGGACGAACCGATCTTGACGACGATCCGCCGGGCCTGGGTGACTGCTTCACGCACCCGCCCATTCTGCGTGGTCGGTGCCGGCGGACCCCGCCGCGTTCCCATATCCTGGCCGGTCGTGACGCCTGAGGAGTACGTGGAGGCGGTGCTCGCGCTGGTCGAGCGGATACCGCCGGGCCGGGTGATGTCCTACGGGGCGATCGCCGACGCGCTGGCCGAGCGGTCCGGGCGGGCCTCGGCCCGGCTGGTCGGCTCGATCATGGCCCGGCACGGCGGCGGGGTGCCCTGGCACCGGGTGGTGAACGCGGCGGGCCGACTGCCACCCGGGCACGAGGTGCGGGCGCGGGCCCTGCTGCGCGCCGAGGGCTGCCCGTTGCGGGGTGCCGGGGTGGATCTGGATGCCGCCAAATGGTGGCCGGATGAGGGGCGGTGACCAGGCGGTAACGTGAGTAGCATTCGGCCGCATGGACGTGCCACCGGCCGAGCCCGGCTCCCCACCCGCCGGCCCGCCCGCGCCGGTCACCGGGGTGCCCGCGTCGGCCACCGGCCTGCCCGCGTCGGCCGGCGGGGTGTCCGCGTCGGTCGCCGGGGTATCTGCGTCGGCCGGCGGCCTGCGTGCGTCGGCTGCCGGGGTGTCCGCGTCGGCCGGCGGGTCGGCCCGGTCGGCCGGTGCCGGCGGGGTCGGGTTGCCGCGTCGGGTGCATGCCGGCTACGCGCTCGGCTCGTTGGCCACCGGGGCGTTCGGCACGGTGCCCGGGTTGCTGCTGCTGCCCTACCTGACCGACACGCTCGGGGTGGCCGCCGGGCTGGCCGCCCTGCTGGTGCTGTTGCCCAAGGCATGGGACGTGCTGGTCAACCCGGTCGCCGGGCGCATCTCCGACCGGACCCGCTCCCGGTGGGGGCCACGCCGGCCGTGGCTGCTCGGTGCCGGCATCGCCCTGGCGGTGCTCTTCGCCGCCATCTTCGCCGCGCCCTTCGGCGTCGGGCCGGCCGCCGGGGCGTACGTGGCCGTCGCGTTCCTCGCCACCGCCACCGCGTTCGCCTTCTTCCAGGTCCCGTACGTGGCGATGCCCGCCGAGCTGACCGACGACGCGGCGGAGCGTACCCGGCTGATGGGCTGGCGGGTCGCGGTGCTGGCGCTGGCCATCCTGATCTCCGGGGCGGTGGCCCCGATGGTGGTGACCGCCGGTGGCGAGGGGGTGGCCGGGCACCGCTGGATGGGGGTGTTCGTCGCCGCGCTGATCGCGCTCGGCGCGCTCGGCGCGTTCCTCGGCACCCGGTCGGCGGCGACCGGCACGGTGACCGCCACCGAGCCGACGCTGCGCGCCCAACTCGCGGTGGTCGCCGCGGACCGGCCGTTCCGGGCACTGCTGCTCTGCTTCGTGATCCAGTCCGCCGGGGTGGCGACCATCCTGGCCGGGGTCAGTTACTTCGCGGCCCAGATCCTGCGGGACCCGACCACCGGGCCCACCGTGCTGTTCGCCTGCTTCGTCGGGCCGGCGTTGCTGGTGATGCCGCTGTGGACCCGGCTCGGCACGCGCCTGGGCAAGAAGACCGCGCTGGTCGCCGCCTCGCTGCTGCTGGCCGCCGGTGCGGCGACGCTGGTGGCCGCGCCGGTGCTGCCCGCCGTCGCCGTCTACGCGGTGGTCGCGCTCCTCGGCGTCGGGTACGCCGGGCAGCAGGTCTTCGCGCTGGCGCTGCTGCCCGACTGCGTGGCCGCCTCGACCGCGCGCACCGGTCGCCGACAGGCCGGCGTCTTCACCGGCCTGTGGACCGCCGGCGAGACCTTCGGTCTGGCCCTCGGCCCCGGCCTCTACGGCCTGGTCCTGGCCCTCTCCGGCTACGTCTCCTCAGCCACCGGCACCGCCGCCCCCCAGACCCCCACCGCCCGCCTGGGCGTCCTCCTGGGCTTCACCCTCGTGCCGGCCCTCCTCATCGCCCCCGCCACCCTCCTCCTCCGCCCCCACCCGTACCTCCCCCCACCCCCACCCCCCGCCCCCACCCACCTCGTCGATCATGGAGTTGTGGCGGGGACGAAAGCCGCGAAAACCCACGGAAAGGCCACGACAAGTCCATGATCGACAAGAACGGGGTGCCTGCGGAGCGGGTGCTGGATGAGATTCGGCAGCTGCGGGCGGGGGACCGGCCGGTGCACGGGGGGCGGTTGTTCGCCTATGTGTACGACCCTGGTGTCGGCGGGCTCGACGCGTTGGGGGCGGCGGCCCACGCGGAGAGCGCCCACGTCAACGGGCTCGATCCGACCGCCTTTCCGTCCCTGCTGGCGATGGAGAACTGGCTCGTCGGGGCGGCCGGCGGGCTGCTCGGTGGCGGACCGGGCAGCGCCGCGCCGGACGTGGTCGGCAGCGTCACCAGCGGCGGGACCGAGTCGCTGATCCTGGCCGTCAAGGCCGCCCGGGACGCCCGCCCGGAGCTGACCGCACCCCGGATCGTGGTGCCGGCCAGCGGGCACGCCGCCTTCGCCAAGGCCGCCCACCTGCTCCGGGTCACCCTGGACACGGTTCCCGTCGATCCGGTCACCCTGCGCCCGTCGGTCGCCGACGTGGCCGCCGCGATCCGCCCGGAGACGGTGCTGGTGGCCTGCTCCGCCCCGTCGTACGCGCACGGGGTGATCGACCCGGTGGCCGGGATCGCGCAGGTGGCGGCGGCGGCCGGGGTGCGCTGCCACGTGGATGCCTGCTTCGGCGGCTGGACCCTTCCCTACCTGCGTCGCCTCGGCGTGCCGGTGCCACCGTTCGACTTCACCGTCGACGGGGTCACCTCGATCTCCGTCGACCTGCACAAGTACGCGTACGCCCCGAAGGGGGTGTCGGTGCTGCTGCACCGGGACGCGACGCTGCGCGCCCCGCAGTTCTTCGCGTACGCCGACTGGCCCGGCTACACCATGGTCAATCCGGTGCTCGCCTCCACCCGCTCGGGTGGCCCGATCGCCGCCGCGTACGCCACCCTGCGGCACCTCGGCGACGACGGCTACCTGCGGTTGGCCGCCACCACCCGGGACGCGGTCGACACCCTGGCCGCCGCCGTACGCGGGGTCGACGGGTTGCGGCTGATGGCCGAACCGGAGTCCACCGTGGTCTGCTTCACCAGCACCGACCCGGCGCTCGACCTGTTCGTCCTGGTCGACGAGCTGACCGCCCGGGGCTGGCACACCCAACCCCAGCTGCGGTACGCCGACCTGCCCGCCAGCGTGCACCTCACGGTGACCGCCTCGGTGGCCCCCCGGGTGGCCGAGTTCGGCCCAGATTTGGCCGCCGCGGTGGCCGCCGCCCGCCGGGCCGGGCCGGTCGAGCTGCCGGCCGAACTGGTCGCCCTGGCCGGCTCGTTGACTCCGCAGGCGCTCACCCCGGAACTGATCGGTGGACTTGCCGCCGGCCTCGGGCTGGGTGCCGGACCGCCGGACCGGATGGCGATGGTGAACACCCTGCTCGACGCCGCCCCCGCCGCGTTGCGCGAATGCCTGCTGGTGGAGTTCGTCGGCCTGCTGCAACGCCCCACCTGGTGACCGGTCCCGGGGCCGCCGCCGACGGCCCCGGGACCTACTCCGGTCCACCCACAGTCTGCTGCGACCCCGGGCGACCTCGGGCGACCCGGGGTGGCCCCGGGGTGGCCCGGGGTGGCCCCGGGCGGGCACGGGCGACCCCGGGCGACCCGGGCGGGCGGTCACCGGTAGGGCAGCGGGGTGACGTTGTCGAATTCGACGACCTCCGCGACGATCCGGTGCCCGGCGTCCAGCGCCTGCGCGGTCAGCTCGGCCGTGCCCGCGCCGAGCGGGTCGTCGGCCGCCACCCGTAGGCCCAGGACCAGCCGGAACTCGGCCCCCGGGGCCAGCGCGCCCAGCTCGCAGCGCACCGGCCCGCCGGTCGTCGCCGGGGCGGTCCGGCAGGCGGCCCAGCCGTCGCCGTCCGGGCGCAGCGCCACCGGCAGGTCGAACCGGAGCGCCACGGCCCGGGCCGGCCCGGTGCCGGTGTTGCGGACCCGCACCGTCGTGTTTCCGGCCCGGGAGCCGTCCGGTGCGACGCCGAGCACCAGGTCGGTGGCGGTGACCACGAGATTCACCTCGTGCGGGTTGGGCGGGAACCCGGTCGGCCCGGAGACCTGGCGGAAGGACCCGCCGTCCCAGCGGTAACCGCGCCACTGCCGCTGCGACCACTCGCCGGCCCAACCACCACCCGGGTAGATGTCCCCGACCTGCACCCGGACCACCCCGTCGCCGCGTACCTGCATCCCGATCAGCCACTGGGGCCGCTCCCGGGCGCTGACGACCACCCGCCCGACGGTGACGATCCGGCCGGCGACGTCCCGGTCGAAGGCCACCACCTGCTGCCAACCGTGGGTGCCGAAGACACACTGCACCAACGCCACCGTCTCCTGCGCCCCGTCGGCGTCGACGTCACCGTGGTCCACGGCGAGGAGGGCGTTCTGCCCCTCGTGGCCGTCCGCGGTCAACCGGACGCCCCCGGTGCGGCACTGCGCCCCGGCCGGCCACCCCGGCAGCGTCACCGTGGTGGCCAGCAGTTCGTTGCGGCCGATCCGGCCGTCGGGTGGCGTCGTCGGGGCCGCACCGGTCGGCGTGGGGCTGCCGGTCGGGGTCACCGGTCCACCCGGCGTCGGCGTACCGGTCGGTTCGGGTGCGGGCAGCACCGGGCCGGGCCGGGGCTCCGGACGGTGCAGTGCGACGTACCCCAGGGTCGGTCCGGTGAACAACGCCAGCACCGCCGCGACCAGCGCGGCCCACCGACGCCGGCGCCGCGACCGCACGGTCCGCCGGACCGCGGCCGGGCCGGGCACCACCACCTCCGCCAGCACGGTACGGCGGTAGCGGGCGAACTCCACGGTCGGATCGAGGATCTCCGGGTCAGGCATCTCGCACCTCCCCGGTGCTCTCACGCAGTTGGGTGGCCAGGGCGGCCCGGCCCCGGTGCAGCCAGGACTTGACCGTTCCCTCGGCGACCCGCTCCTGGGCGGCGATCTCACTCACCGACATGTCAGCCAGATAGTGCAGGACGACCGCCCGGCGTTGCTTCGGTGGCAGCTGCGCCAACGCGACGTCGACCGCGACCCGGTCCGGTGTCGGTCCGGCCACGTGGGTCTCCCGTTGCCGGGACAACCACGCCTGGGCGGTCCGCAGCCGCCGCCACCGGTGGTGGCCCAGGTTCCAGGCGACCTTGCGGACCCACGCCAGCGGGTCGTCGTAGCCGGACACCCGGTCCCACCGCGCGTACGCCCGGCAGAACGCCTCCTGCACCAGGTCCTGCGCCTGACCGAGGTCGCCGGTGTAGGCGGTGAGCTGGACGACCAGCCCACGGAAATGGGCATGGTAGAACCCGTCGAAGCTCAGCTGCGGGGCTGCGGGCCGGGGGTCCGGTGGTGGATCACCGACCCGCGCGCTTCTCGTCACCGTCACTCGTCCTCCCCGTGGTCGCCCGACGGCCCGCACCCCGGGACACGGCCCGCCGTCACACGGGTAAGAGCCCGCTGCCTGCGCACAGGGTTGCGTCCGTCGGCTGTGGTTGACTGTCCGTTGGGAGACAGCGCAGCGGCCACGGCGACGTAACGGTCGTCGACCGGCCGGACGAGGAGGCGGTCGTGCAGTTGCCGGCAGTGCTCGGCGAGCCGATCCGGTTCGTCCTCAACTGGGGTCGCCGCTACTCGCTCTGGGTGTTCAACTTCGGCCTGGCCTGCTGCGCGATCGAGTTCATCGCCACCAGCATGGGCCGCCACGACTTCATCCGGCTCGGCGTCATCCCGTTCGCCCATGGGCCCCGGCAGGCCGACCTGATGGTGGTCTCCGGCACGGTCACCGACAAGATGGCCCCGGCGATCAAGCGGCTGTACGACCAGATGCCCGAGCCGAAATACGTCATCTCCTTCGGGGCCTGCTCCAACTGCGGCGGCCCGTACTGGGACTCGTACTCGGTGACCAAGGGGGTCGACCAGCTCATCCCGGTCGACGTCTACGTGCCCGGCTGCCCGCCCCGGCCCGAGGCGCTGCTGCACGGCATCCTCCGCCTCCAGGAGAAGATCGCCGCCGAGCAGTCCGGCATCGGTGGCGTCGACCGCACCGACCCCCTCGCCCCCCTGGCCGACGTCACCCCCTCCGACGGAACCCCCCCACGCCCAGCCGACTCCCTGACCACCCCCCTGATCCACCCCCCCACCCCCTGACCCCCTCTCCCCCCGCCCCCGCTGCCCCTCCGCCTCGCGCTCCCTCCGCCTCGCCCCGGTGATCAAGAGCTTTACGCCATCTCCACCCGGATTCTTGACGCGAACCTCTTGATCACCGACCCGTACCCGTCCGGACGCGCGGGCCGTGCTCCAGCCGTCACTTTCTCCGGGATCCCTGCCCGTCGGGGCGTGCGGGCTTGCGCCCAGCCGCCGCTTTCTCCGGTGATCAAGAGGTTTGCGTCAGCATCCCGGCCGGAATTGACGCGAACCTCTTGATCACCGGGGCGAGGGTGGGGTGGGTGCGAGGGTGGGGTGGGGGAGAGCGGGGTGGGGGGAGAGTGGGGCAGGGGGGTGGGGGGGTGGTGGGTGGGGGTTAGCGTGCGGGGCATGAACGACTCTGGGGACCGGCGGTCCGCCTTCATCGTCGACGTGTTGACCGAGGAGTTCGGTGCGTCGATGGCACTCGATCCGGCGGCATTCCGCCGCAAGTTCCGCAAGATGGCTGCGTCACCGTTCGCCTTCTACCGGGGCAGCGCCGCACTGTTCTACGCCGACCAGCGTGGGGACTTCGCCGACGACGCGTTCCTCGACAAGGAGACCAGCCGGGTGTGGATCCACGGCGACCTGCACGCCGAGAACTTCGGCACCTACATGAACGGTTCCGGGCACCTGGTGTTCAACGTCAACGACTTCGACGAGGCGTACGTCGGGCCGTTCTCCTGGGACCTGAAGCGACTCGCCGCCAGCGTGGCATTGCTCGGCTACGCCAAGGCCCTGTCCGACCAGGCGATCGGTGAGCTGGTCACCGGGTTCGCCCGGTCGTACCTGACCGAGTTGCGGGCGATCGCCGCCGGTGGGGACGACGCGATCGGGTCGATCACCCTGGACAACGCCGACGGGGTGTTGCGCCGGGTGCTCCAGGAGGCCCGCCTGAACACCCGGGTCGACCTGCTGGCCGCGCAGACCACCGTCGACAACTACGAGCGGCGGTTCTCCCTCGGCGACGGGGTCTACGAGATCGACGGGGAGACCCGGGAGCGGGTGTGCGCCGCGTTCACCGGCTACCTCGCCACGCTGCCCGAGGCGACGGCCCGGCTGCGTCCGGTCGCCACCCAGATCAAGGACGTGGTGCTACGCAAGGGCGTGGGCATCGGCTCGGCCGGGCTGCCGTCGTACAACCTGCTGCTGGAGGGGCACACCGAGGCCCTGGAGAACGACGTGGTCATCTACATGAAGCAGGCGCAGGTGCCGGCGGTGGCCCGGTACGTCGACGACGAGCGGGTCCGGGGCTACTTCCGGCACCAGGGTCACCGGACGGCCGAGTCGCAACGGGCGTTGCAGGCGCACGCCGACCCGTGGTTGGGCTTCACCGAGCTGGACGGGGCCGGTCAGCTCGTCGCCGAGGTCTCCCCCTACGCCGCCGACCTGGACTGGTCGGACGTCAACGAGCCCGAGGAACTGGCCGGGGTGCTCGCCGACCTGGGTCGGGCGGTGGCCCGGATGCACTCGGTCGCCGACGACGAGTCCAGCCACGACCTGGTCGACTACTCCACCGAGGAGGCGATCGTCGCGGCGATCGGCGACGACACCGACGGCTTCGTCGGGCACCTGGTCGAGTTCTCCCACGCGTACGGCGTCCGGGCCCGCACCGACCACCAGCTCTTCGTCGACCTGTTCCGCAACGGCCGGCTCCCCGGCATCTGAGCCGGCCGGTCGGGGTTCACCTGTCGAACTCCAGCACCACCTTGATGTCCTCGTCGGCGTGGGCGTACGCCTGTGCGTACGCCGACACCGGCACCCGGCGGGTGATCAGCGAGTTCAGCCACGACTGGTCGGCCCGGGCGAGCGCCTGGGCGGCCAGTTCCCAGTGCCGCCGGTTGGCGTTGACCGAGCCGAACACCACGTTGTTCTCCAGCACCAACTCCCGGTTGAGGGCCCCGGCGTCGAAGTCGATGGTCCGGCCCCCGCTGGACACCCCGGTGAGGCAGACGATCCCGGTCGGGCCGACCTTGCACATGGCGTCCAGCACCACCGTCGGAGCTCCGGTGCACTCGACCACCACGTCCGGCTCGACGTCCAACTCGTTCACCGACTCCGTGTGGTAGGTCGCTCCGAGCGCCCGGACCAGGTCCGGTTTCGGGCCGGTGGTGCTGCGGTCCAGCACGTGCACCGACAGCCCCCGCTGGACGGCCAGCAGAGCCGCGAGCAGCCCGATCGGCCCGGCACCGGTGATCAGCGCGGTCTGCGGTTCCCACCTGGCCCGGGTGCCGATCCGCCCGATGTGGTCCCACGCTTTCGCCACCACGCTGGTCGGTTCCAGCAGCATGCCCACCGGAGCGAGGACCGGGTCCAGCCCGATGGCGAACTTGGGTTGCACCCGCCACCGGTCCCGGGCGAAGCCGGGCAGCGCCTTGATCCCGTGCTCGGTGTACCGGCCGTTGCGGCACATGTCCCACTCGTCGACGGCGCAGTTGGGGCAGGGCACCGGATCGGGGTGGCGGACGATGCCGGCCACGAGGTCACCGGGTTGCAGGGTGCCGGACGGGTCTTCCAGCACCCGGCCGAGCGACTCGTGGCCGAGCACCAGCTCCCGCTGGCCGGGTGGGGCCTCGCCGTAGTGCCCGGCGATGATCTCCTGGTCGGTGCCGCAGATGCCCACGGCGAGCGCCTCGACCAGGATGACCCCCTCTTCGGCTGCCGGCTCCGGCCAGTCCTGTACCAGCCGCAGCGAGTCACGGACCTTGGGAGTCACCGTCACAGCGCGCACGGCCCCATCTTTCCCCGCCCCGTCCCGCCCCGCCCGGCAAAGCGCCAGATGCCCGCCCCGCCCCCGCCCGGCTCAGCCCCGAACGCCCGCCCCGCACAGCGTCGGACGGACCGTCCGGGTTGATCCGCGACACGGCGGAAGGCTGTCCGTTCACCTCATCCAGGTGTCCGCCGGGCGCGTACGACCGGGAGGGCGGGCCCGGCGTCGGGGCGGCGGCCATAGGATCAACCGCATGACTCCGGAAGAGGTCGGTCGGCGGGTGGTCGCGCTGCTCACGCCGGTCGAGGCGACCGCGTCGGTGTCCGGCGGGCAGGCCCATGCCCGGGCCACCGTCGACGTACCCCCGGCGGCCTGGCCGGACTCCCTCCGCGCGGTCCGCGACGACGCCGAGCTGGCCTGCGACTTCTTCGACTGGCTCTCCGCCGTCGACGAGCTGGCCGGCGGCTTCGACATCGTGGCCCACCTGTGGTCGACCCGGCACCGCCACGGCGTGCTGCTGCGGACCCGGGTGCCACGGCAGGCGCCGACGGTGGGATCGGTGGTCGACGTCTTCCCGGGCGCGGCCTGGCACGAGCGGGAGACCCACGAGATGTTCGGTGTCGATTTCGCCGGCCACCGGGGGCTGGCCCCGCTGCTGCTGCCCCCCGAGTTCGAGGGGCATCCGCTGCGTAAGGAGTTCGTGCTCGCCTCCCGGGTGGCGAAACCGTGGCCGGGTGCGAAGGAACCGGGTGAGTCCGAGGCCGGTGGTGGTCGCCGGGCGGTCCGTCCACCCGGGGTGCCCGCCCCGGGGGAGTGGGGTGTGGTGCCCGCCCCGGCCGGTCCGGTGACGGTGGGCGACGGGCCGCGCGGCGGCGCCCCGGCCCGCCCGCCCAGGGACCGTCCGGCCCGGCCCGCTGCGGGGGCCCGTCCGCCGCGTACCCCCGCCTCCGGCGCGACCGGCGACGCCCCGCCGGCAACCGGACGCCCGGCCCCCGACGGCCCGGCCGGCGACGGCCCGGCCGGCGACGGCCCGGCCGGCGACGGTCCGGCGCGCGGTGACCAGGGTGGCGACGAGCAGGGTACGGACTGATGCCGACCTGGTTGGAGCTGGTGATCCGGATCGGCGGGGTGCTGGTCGCGTTCCTCACCCTGCCACTGATCGTCGGCCAGGCCGAACACAAGGTGATGGCGCACATGCAGGGCCGGCTCGGTCCGATGTACGCCGGTGGCTTCCACGGGTGGGCGCAGCTCGTGGCCGACGGGATCAAGTTCGTCCAGAAGGAGGACATCACTCCGCGCGAGGCGGACCGGGCGGTGTTCCGGCTCGCGCCGGTGGTGGCCCTGGTGCCCTACCTGCTGGTGTTGCTGGTGATCCCGCTCGGCCCGGACGACCTGGTCGGGCAGCCGCTGGACATCGGCCTGTTCTTCGTCCTGGCGGTGGTCGGCGTCGGCGTGGTGGCGGTGCTGATGTCGGCGTGGGCTTCGGCCAACAAGTACAGCCTGCTCGGTGGGTTGCGCGGGGCGGCCCAGCTGCTCGGCTACGAGCTGCCGTTGGTGCTGGCCGCCGCCTCGGTGGCGATGGCGGCCGGGACGTTGAGCCTCGGCGGGATCGTCGAGGCGTGGCAGCCGTGGTGGCTGCTCTGGCAGGCCCCCGCGATGATCGTGTTCTTCGTGGCCGGGCTGGCCGAGATCCGACGCCCCCCGTTCGACATGCCGGTTGCCGACTCCGAGCTGGTGTTCGGCTACATGACCGAGTACACCGGGCTGCGGTTCGCGTTCTTCCTGCTCGCCGAGTACGTCGGGATCGTGGTGATCGCCGCGCTGACCACCGTGCTGTTCCTCGGTGGCTGGCAGGGCCCGTTCGCCGACGCCCAGCTCGGGTGGCTGTGGACCCTGCTGAAGGTCTTCGCCGTCTCGTTCGTGATCATCTGGCTGCGGGTGTCGTTCCCCCGGCTGCGCGAGGACCAGCTCCAGCGGCTGTGCTGGCTGGTCCTGGTGCCGGCCGCGCTGGCCCAACTGGTCCTCACCACCGCCGTACGGCTCACCCTGAACTGAGCGCCGGCCCGGAGGGCCCCGGGACACTCCCCGGGGCCCTCCGGCACGCTCACGGCGCGGCGTAGAGCAGACGGTTCGGGGAGCCGACCCCCGGGTTGACCACCTTGCCGGTGCTGGCGGCGCTGATCAGGGCGCTCTTGGCGGTGGCGAGGGTCGCCGACGGGTTGGTCTGCCGGTAGCGGGCCAGCCAACCGGTGACGTGCGGGGCCGCCATCGAGGTGCCGGACCAGCCGCTGGCCACTGCGGTGTTCGAGGCGATACCGGCGGAGGTGATGTCCACCCCCGGGGCGAAGATGTCGACGCAGGTCCCGTAGCTGGAGAACGACGCCCGGTTGTCGCTGATGTCGGTCGCCGCGACGGTGATGCCCCGGGTGGACCGGGGGCCGTTGGTGCAGGCGTCGGTGTTGAAGTTGTTGGCGATGAACACCGGGTACACCCCGTGGTCGATCAGGTTCTCGATCGAGGTGTTCGCGGAGGTGCCGTAGCCCTGGAGGCTGAAGTTCGCCACCGAGACGGCCGCGTGGTTGGTGGCCAGCCAGTCGACGCCCTCGATCAGGTCGGTGCTCCACCCGGAGTTGTCGCACTGGAGGACCCGGACCGCGCGGAGGGTCACCGACTTGGCGACCCCGTAGGTGGTGCCGCCGATGGTGCCGGCGACGTGCGTGCCGTGGCCGTGGCAGTCGTTGGTGCCGTTGCCGTCGCCGACCGCGTCGTAGACCCCGGCGGCCCGGGTGCCGAAGTCGACGTGGGTGGCCCGGATGCCGGAGTCGACGATGTAGGCGGTCACCCCGGAACCGGTCGAGGTGTAGCCGAAGCTGTTGCTCAGCGGCAGGTTGCGCTGGTCGATGCGGTCCAGCCCCCACGACGGCGGGTTGCTCTGCACGGCCTGGACGGACACGCCGCCGGCCTGGGCCCGCTCGGCGCGGGCCGTCGTCGGGCCGGTCCGGTCCGGGGTGGTGCTGGTCAGCCCGCCCTCGATGCGGGTGTCCCGCTCGACGTACTGCACGGCCGGGTCGTTGCGGACGGCGGCGAGGGCGGCCGGCGGCAGCACGGCCGCGTACCCGTCGAGGACCTGGGTGTAGCGGTTCAGCACGGTGCCGCCGGCCCGCTCGGCGACGGCTGCCGACTGGGTGGTGCGGGCGAGGCGGGCGGTGCGCTCGCTGCTGACCGGCTTGTCGGAGAGGACGACGATGTACCGGTCCGGTGCGGCTTCCGCGCTGCCGGCCAGCAGCGGCGCGGGTGCGGTCCGCCCCGGGCCGGGGGTGGCCGGGGCCGCGACGGCGGCGTTGGTGGTGGTGGCGAGCGCACCGGCGAGAACACCGGCGAGTACGCCCAGACGTGCGGTCCTGCTACCCAGCTTGCGCAAGGCTTGATCCTCCTCAAGAGGGGAGTCCGTAGTGGACTGGCAGCCCGCCGTCGACGGAAGTTGCGGCGACGGACACCCCTAGTCGAACAGGTCATATTGACCATCGTGTTAACTCTTGGACACTGAAGGTGAATGTGGGACAGCTCTCAGTGTCCGTAGTCGACGGTGACTTCGGCACCTCCGGGCACGTCAGCACGGTGCCCCTTGGTGCGCGCCACCACGGTGCCCGGGGCGCGCGGTGGCGCGGTGCGGGGGTGCGGCACGGTGGCGTGGTGTGGGGGGTGCGGTGCCCGGGTGACGTGCAGCGCGCCCCTGCCCGGCAGGCCGGGCAGGGGCGCGCGTGGTCGGTGGTGGCTCAGCCGATCGGGGTGTGCTCCGGCGGCACCTGCTCGGCCGGCAGCGGGGGCGGCGGGGGAGTGCCGTCGCCGAACGGCCGGCCGCCGAGCGCCTCCCGCCCGTGCGGGCTGAGCCAGTTGACCAGGTCCGGGCCCAGCGGCACCACCCCGGTCGGGTTGATGTCGCGGTGCACCTCGTAGTAGTGCCGCTTGATGTGGTCGAAGTCGATGGTGTCGCCGAAGCCGGGGGTGGTGAACAGGTCCCGGGCGTACGCCCACAGCACCGGCATCTCGCTGAGCTTCTGCCGGTTGCACTTGAAGTGGCCGTGATAGACCGGGTCGAAGCGGGCCAGCGTGGTGAACAGCCGCACGTCGGCCTCGGTGATGGTGTCCCCGACCAGGTAGCGCTGGTCGGCCAGCCGGTCGCTGAGCCAGTCCAGCCGGTCGAACAACCGTCGGTACGCCTTGTCGTACGCCTCCTGCGAGCCGGCGAAGCCGCACCGGTACACCCCGTTGTTGACGTCGGCGAAGACGACCTTGTTGACCTCGTCGATCTCGGCCCGTAGGTGCTCCGGGTAGAGCTGCGGGGCGCCCTCGCGGTGGTGTGCCGTCCACTCGGTGGACAGGTCCAGGGTCATCTGCGCGTAGTCGTTGGTGACCACCTGCCCGGTCGGCACGTCGACGATCGCCGGTACGGTGATCCCCCGGTCGTACCCGGGGTACCGGGCGAAGAACGCGTCGGCGAGCCGTTCGATGCCGAGCACCGGGTCCCGCCCGCCCGGGTCCAGGTCGAACGTCCAGCTCCGGGCGTCGTGGGTGGGCCCGGCAACCGCCATGGGCAGCGCCTCCTCCAGCCCGAGCAGCCGCCGTACGATGATCATGCGGTTGGCCCACGGGCAGGCCCGGCTGACCACCAGCCGGTAGCGTCCCGGCTCGACCGGGTAGCCGTCCCGCCCGTCGACGGTGATCCGGGTGGCGATGTAACGCTGGTCCCGGGTGAACTCGCCGCCCGGCTCGACGTACTTGCCGCCGCTCTGGGTCGCCGTCGTGCCGTTGCTCTCCGCCATGGTGTCGCCCTTCGTCCGCTTCGGCTCCCATCATGGCGGTTCTTCCGTCCCGGGGCAGCACAACGGCGTCCGGGCCGGTCCGCCTAGGGCGTGTCCTGCCGATCTTGTAGCGGTTGGTCGTTGACGATGTGCCGGTGGTGCGTCGTGGTGAACTGACCGATGAGGCGTGGGCGGTGATCTCGCCACTGCTGCCCGATCCAGGTAGTTCTCGGGGGCGGTGGCGGGATCACCGGCAGGTCATCAACGGGATTCTGTGGAAGCTGCGTACAGGTGCGCCGTGGCGTGACCTGCCGGAGCGCTTCGGGCCGTGGAAGACCTGCCACGAGCGGCTGCGCCGCTGGACAGCCGATGGGACATGGGATCGGATCCTCGCGGCGGCGCAGGTCCGCGACGACGGCACACCCGTGCAGTGGACGATCAGCATCGACTCGTCGATCGTGCGGGCGCACCAGCATGCCGCTGGCGCCCGCAAAAAGGGGGCTCCCCGACAAGTCCGACGACACCTGGTGCGCAAGATGGCGAGGCCATCGGCCGGTCCCGCGGCGGACTGAGCACGAAGATCCACCTCGCTGTCGACGGGCGCGGACGGCCGTTGTCGATACTGCTCACCCCTGGCCAGGCCGGAGACAACCCCCAACTACTGGCCCTGCTGGACGCGATCCGGGTCAACGAGCCCGGCCCCGGGCGACC